>OMYH01000137.1:0-813 GCA_900315255.1 uncultured Eubacteriales bacterium
TGCCGTTTTCTTGCCGTCATAAAAGAGATTTGACGCACCGCACTCCTCAAATATACAATAAACAAAAGCCGCACACCACGGATATTTTTCACCACTAACATGCTCACCATAGTAGCGGTCGTTGAAGATGACTTCGTTTGTTCCGTTATCATAGGTGTAAAGATACGACAGTGCCTTATCAATTATCGTCTTTGCTGTTATCATTCTTTTTCCCCTTTCTGCTTTTCTCATTATCTGTCTTTTCGCTGCCATCTCGGTGCTTAATCTGCTTAAGCACCTTTTTGAGCTGTTCGGGAATTGGCAGTCCGAGTGTAGCGGCATTCTCCAGAATTGACAGACCTTCGTTGGAGATGTAGAAAAAACAGACAGCGGCGCGAAGCACACTGCCTGTTCCAATGACCTGAACGTCTACTATGTTTGCAATTCCAACAAGCATAAAGATCAGCACCTTGCGGAATATGCCGTGAAATCCTATCTCCGAAGAAAGCTCGTGATTCTCGATAGCGCACATAACACCTGTGATGTAATCGATGACAACAAAAGCTATAAGAGCGTAAAGCAAACCGTCACAGCCCCCTAAAAACCAGCCGATAAAACCCCCGATTGCCGCGAACGATAACTGATTCATGTTCCATAATAATTTCATAAAAGTTCCTTTCCGACTTACGTCTTACACTCCAAACAAAAATGTGATCCGCTGATAAACTCACGACAGTCAAGCTTGATCTTGCCGAATCTTCCCGACTCAGACATTATCTTTTTAAACAAATGCTCGGCTACAAGCTGATGCGTATAACTTGAAGCGTTATACAT
>OMYH01000137.1:825-2262 GCA_900315255.1 uncultured Eubacteriales bacterium
AAAGACCGCGCTGCATTTCCAATACAGTGTGGCTTTCGCTGGCATAATAGATCCAGTCACGATAATCAACACCGTCCGTTATGTTGCTGTCACGAATGGGAAACACAAAGCCATTAACAGACTTATTGCTTTCGTCCTTGAATGTCGTAACATAACATTGAAATGTGCCATCGTTTGCTATGTTTGTTGCATTGGAAAAATGTGACAACGTGGTAAACATAACTCCATATGCCGTTTTTGCGATATTGTACGCATGATACGGAGCCGTACTGCTGCCGCCGTCAATATCGATAGTGGTGCCGGCGCAAGTAAACTGAACCCTCATTCCGCTGTTTCCATTATTGACGATCTTAATGTAATTTTTCTTGCTTGTACCGAGATAAAATCTCGTGTGAGCATTCTCTTTAAGCGTGCCGTCTGCGTCCTTGTTTTCCTTCACTTCTTCTTTTGTAATGCCTGTGACATCTTTCAGAGCATCTGTGAGATCGGCAATAAACTTGGAATAAATCGCAGATGATGTAATGCCCGACCTGCGTATGATCTTATTGAGTTCCATATCTTAATCCTCCAATTTCTCGGACTTACCCGATATTGTATTGCCCGACCTGCGTATGATCTTATTGAGTTCCATATCTTAATCCTCCAATTTCTCGGACTTACCCGATATTGTATTGATCTTACCTGTTGTGTTAGATTCGATCGAACCCGAAACGGTTGTTGTTTTCTTGCCCGACACATCTGTTGCAGCTGAGCCCGAAATAGCTGCCGCTTTCTTCTTTGCGTTTGCTTCTTCCTCTTCTTCAAATGGATCTTTCGGAACATTGTCCGGGTGATACCATGACTGTAGAGTTAATGCGCCGCCGACATACTTATCTCTGTCAAACGGAATAATATGCATAAGCTCGTCTGTATAACCTCCGGCTGATACCATGTAATCCACGCCTTCCATAAGCAGCTCGCCGTTCCACCAAACAAGCAGCTTTTCTCCGTTGTTGATATTCCATTGTTCTCGTGAAATCCCGTATCCGTACAGATTGCCCGGAAAATGATCCCATTCCTTGATTGGATAACAGGTGTAGCCTAAAAGCATCTGTCCGAAATTTGTAAATGTTCTTATCAGATCACCGTTACCAGATCACCGTTACCGCCCCCTATACTCGCTGTACCGTTTTTTACGCTTTCCATAAACCGATGAAATTCATCATCGTACTGCGCAAAAAGATTTGTGGTATCGATCTGGTCGATAAGCCCGGTTACATAACCGCACACTTCCGTATTTGCTCGTTCATCTACAATGTTGCTTTGCCAAATGTCCGTAGCATTGGAATGTACCCATACATAACCCAGCGATAACTCCCACACTCCGTTTTTTACCCGTTCCAAAGGTTTCAAATATACCTTTGACGCAGCATCTCCCTTTTTGACCTGAATAGTAAT
>OMYH01000136.1:0-1382 GCA_900315255.1 uncultured Eubacteriales bacterium
GTATCGAGAAAATTCTTAGCCTTTTCCCAAGTTTCTGAACGCTTCTTTCTCATTTCGATGATTGTCATAGTGTGTTTCCTCCTGTTATTTCAAAAGATTTAGTCTTGTTTGCAGGTCGCTTATCTTCACGCCTGCGGTCGGTGTGTTTTTCTTGATTAACTGATTCATTAAGCGATTGGATACCTCTCGCTGACTGAATTCGTATGAATCATCGGTGTCTGTATCGTTCTCGCTGAACATGATCGAGTCGGCAAAACCAAGCTCGACAGCCTTCTTCGCCGAGAGCCATGTTTCGCAGTCCATCATGTGAGATATTTTTGCTCTTGAAAGACCCGATTTCAGTTCGTAGGCATTAATTATACTTTCTTTAACTTCGTCGAGCATATCGATAGCCTTCTGCATATCGTCTGTGTTTCCTGCGGCAATTGTGATCGGATTATGCAGCATAAGTAATGAAAGCGGTGACATTAAAACCTCGTCACCTGCCATCGCAATTACACTCGCCGCACTTGCAGCAAGGCTGTCGATTTTCACGGTAACCTTGCCGTTGTACGATTTGAGCATATTGTAAATCTGTGTTGCTGCGTACACGTCTCCACCAGGGCTATCGAGCCAAACTTCGATATCACCACTGCCTGATTCGAGTTCATCTTTGAACATCTTCGGTGTTACATCATCATCAAACCACCCTTCCGATGAGATAACGCCATTGAGATAAAGAGTACGAGTAGTAGGTTTATCTGTAACATCACTCTCGCCGGCATCGTTTTTGACCCAATTCCAAAACTTCTTATTCTTCATTATCTGAATCGTCCCCCTTTTCATTTTCGTCTGTTTCCTGCTTTTTCTCTGTGTTTTCCTGCGGCTCTGCACTTCGTCCGGCTGAACCTATGTCGATCATATTGCCGTTGCACAAGTATCGATTGCCGCCAAGCTCATCTGGAATCAAATCCATATTTTCAAGCTCACGCACATCGTTAGGCGATAAAAAGCCGTTCTGAATGCCTACGGAATAACCGCTCATTCGGCTTTGGTAATCACCTCTAAGCAGTCCGTCAACATTGAACTTTCTTTGGTAATCACCTCTAAGCAGTCCGTCAACATTGAACTTTATGAAGTAGTTTTTCTTCTCGTCATCGGTAAATAACACTCTCGACATACTCTGTTCCCATCTGACAAGCCACGGATCAAGCGAATACTTTACGAATTCAAGCGACAAATGCTCGATGTTGGAAAAGGTCGCTCTCTCCAAATCGCCTATCATATGCGGTGGCACTCGGAATATACGAGCTATTTCGTTAAGCTGAAACTTTCTTGTTTCCAAAAATTGTGCTTGATCGGGAGCTATTGTTATAGGAGTATATTTTAAGCCTTCCTCCAAA
>OMYH01000136.1:1412-2016 GCA_900315255.1 uncultured Eubacteriales bacterium
CGGATGTTCAAGCACGCCGCCCGGAGTAGCACCGTTAGCGAAAAACTTACTGCCGTATTCTTCCGTTGCTATTGAAAGTCCTATCGCATTTTTCGCCATTGCTATCGGAGAGTATCCGACAAGTCCGTCAAATCCTAATCCGGGAATATGCAGTACATCTGATGGTTTCAAAATAACCGATGACCCTCTCATTGTTTGAGCGTCATCACGACTAAGCTGATACTGATAATACAGCTCTCCACGCTCGTTTCTGTCAACTGTCATTCTGCTCGGCATAAGCGGATAGATTGCCATTACCTCGCCCTTACCGTTGCGTATGATCTGTGCGTAGGCATTGCCCCACAATAACAAATGCGTCATCATCGTTTCTCTGAAAACGAATGAACACATTTCGGGATTCGGCTCATCATGGAGTAAAAAATATAACGGGTGATCTATCGCTTTTTCTTTACTTCCTTTGTCCGTGTATTTATACAGATGTAACGGCAGTCCTGCGACGGCTTCCGATAGAACTCGAACGCAAGCATATACAGCAGTCATTTGCATTGCCGAGCGTTCACTTACATTCTTGCCGGCTGTGGAATTGCCGAGATAAAAACGGAAT
>OMYH01000135.1 GCA_900315255.1 uncultured Eubacteriales bacterium
GAAAAGAACAAATGACACAATTGATGACGATTATCTAAAGGTCGCTGTCATAGATTATGCTACTTCGGTCATATGGGTCAGCCGTTATCGAGAATGCGGAGAATTTGAGATATACATTCCTGCGTCAAAAGAGCTTGTATCGCTATTTCAGGGTGATGTGATTTTCACACGAGATGACAACGAAACAATTATGGTGCTTGAGAAATTCAAGCTGACTACCGACGAAGAAACAGGGGATTTTCTTATTCTATCGGGGCGTTCTCTTGAATCAATTTTTGAACGGCGTGTTGTAAGTAAACAGACTAACCTTGACGGTACATTGGGCGCAGGAATCTCACAGCTATTGGAGAAGAACTGCATTTCTCCGATTAAGGGAGATTCCGACAGGACGATACCACAATTAAGAGTCAATAATCTCAGCGGATTTACCGAGAATTTAGAAAAGCAAATAACGGGTGATTCGCTTCTAAGTGTTTTTACCGACATTTGCGTTTCAAAAGACTGTGGATTTAAGCTGACCTGTGATGACTCTCCCAACAAGTTTACATTTACTTTGTATCGCGGGCGTGACATGACAGATACCGTTATTTTTAGTCCGCAGTTCGGTAATCTCAGCAAGTCGGAATTCACTTTCGACTACTCCAATTATTTCAATTACATTTATACTGCCGGAGAAGGCGAAGGTAAAGACCGTGTTGTGATCGGGTATGAGGTCAGATGATGTTGATTATCGGACGCTTTGCGGGTTAAACCGCCGTGAATACTGGCTTGATGAACGCAACTGTTCATCGAACAGCGATCATCCGCAGAGCGACACTTATTATTTCGTTGTGCTGCAGAATAAGGGCAGAGAAAAATGTAAGGAGCTGCGGCCGGTAGTGCAGTACAGCGGTGAGATCGTAGACAACGGTATGTATAAATACCATGTCGATTATGAGCTTGGCGATACAGTTCTAATCGAGAACGAGTTCGGCATACAAGCAACGGCGACAATTATTGAAGTAACGGAGGTGGAAGATGAAAGCGGATACAAAATCGTGCCGACGCTATCCGAATGGGTGTCGGTGAAAGATTTTCTACAGCCTGTGGTTGTAGAACAATGTATGTGAAAATGGGGTGAGTAAATGAGAAGCGGTTTTTTTAACAGCATTGACGGCGACCGCAAATACGATGCCGATGATATCAGCAATTACTTTCTTAAACTGATCTCAAATGGTGTGTTTGCGACACCTGCCAATTCAATGCAGATTCAGGCAGCAACAGGTATGAGAGTCAAGGTTACTCCCGGCTGGGCTTTCATCAATTGTAAGTGGCTGCGACTTGATAATGACCATTATATCACACTTGACAAGGCAGATGTCGAGTAAAGAATGGTGTTTGGGAGCTTTCGCTTGGTTATGTCTGGGTACACGCTAACGCAACGGAGATACGCCAATCAAATATAGTCGATGAAAGAGCAAACACCGATGTATGTGGTTTCGTGACGGGACTTATCGACCAAATAGATACCACAAACCTTTTCGCACAGTATGACGATGCTTTCAATGAGTTTATGGACAAGCTCCATGATGGTTCGGCGGGCGTTTCGGGCGGTAATAACGATCTGATACGCACTTTCACAAACTTCGGTCAAATGCTGCTCGGTTACACCTGTTATCCGATAAAAGAGTGGGATCATTTTCCGGGCAATCTCAACGGCTATGGCGTTGCAACGGAGCAATGGGATATAAATAACGGCGAGAAGCTGCTTGTCTGGTGGAATGGTCAGCTGCTTATGGAAGGTGTGGACTATATGATGTCAGCCGGCGGATATACCGATCCGTTTATGCACATCGTTACATTTGATCGAGACAAGTACGTCGGCGGCGCTTTAACTCTTCAATGCTGGTATCACCCGGACAATGTTCCGAAGGATCCGTTTGAAGAAGAGGAAGAAGCAAACGCAAAGAAGAAAGCGGCCGCTATCAGCGGGTCTGCCGCAACAGATGTATCGGGGAAGAAAACGACAACAGTTTCGGGTTCATCGGGAACTGAAATAAATAATGCAGGCGTAACAACAATACACGGCAAAGCCGAGAAACAGGGGGATTAAACTATGGAGCTTAACAAGATCATTCGCAGGACGGGCGTTCCGCACTCTGCCGTTTACACAAAGCTTGTAGCTGATTTAACAGACGCTACAAAGGATATTAACGGTATGACGAAGGAAGATGTCAAGGAAGTAAAGGATACAGACGGAACAATCAAGGAAAAGGCATCGATATTGATGGCGGCAGCAACAGTCAGGCATACGCCGCTTACAACATTGCTAAGACTGCATACGGCTTTATGTTCACGACAATCGCTCGTGTAAATAATGCGACAACAGCTCAGAGTGACGGCACATTTCAGAATTTCATTACGATATTTAAGGACGAGACGGGCAAAACGCTTCTCGGTTTTATCCATGTTGTTCAGCCGAATAACGACACAAGCTCTGTGGATTATCGTGATTGGGTTTACTACGCAACGAGTAATCACGATGTTTTCGAGATGCAGAGAGGCTGTGCGCAAACCATAGGAAACGATGGTAATCAAACGGTTATGTACAACGCTTCGTCCTATGCGAAACAGGTCACCGCTGAGCATTTGTTCAAGAAGATAATGTCCGAATCCGGACGTTTCGGAAAGATCAAGCTCGACGGTCGTGAGTTTATCAGCGGCAGCCATTTCTGCCTTGAGTGCAAGACTTAACAGTCGGAAAGGAGCTTTTATGAAAGTATTATGGAATATGAATCAGTTATCGTTCGCGGCAATCGGGGGTTTTATCGGTTGGTTTTTAGGGGGCTGTGACGGTTTGCTTTACGCTCTTATCGCTTTTATCGTGATC
>OMYH01000134.1 GCA_900315255.1 uncultured Eubacteriales bacterium
TTACGATCTGTGGGAGCGACAAGGATTTATACAGACTACCGAGGGCAATGTCGTACACTACGGATACATCGAAAAATTTATAGAGGAGCTTGGCACGAAGTATAACATCAGAGAGATAGCGTTTGATAGATGGGGAGCCGCACAGATGGTTCAGAACCTTGAGGGAATGGGATTTACAGTTGTTCCTTTCGGGCAGGGGTATTCATCAATGTCACCGCCAACAAAGGAGCTTATGAAGCTCGTACTCGAAAAGAAAATAGCACACGGCGGACATCCTGTCCTGCGGTGGAATGTCGATAACATCAGCATTCGTACCGATCCTGCCGGAAACATAAAGGCTGATAAGGAGAAATCTACAGAAAAAATCGATGGTGCTATTGCAACGATAATGGCACTTGATAGAGCTATCCGATGCGGTAATGGTGAGGGCGGCAGTGTTTATGATGAAAGAGGGATCTTACTCATTTGAACGAAAAGGAGATCACGAAATGAACTTTTTATCAGGACTTTTCAAGTCGAGAGACCGACCGAAAAACGCAACAAGCGGCAGTGCATTCCGTTTCTATCTCGGTAATTCTACAGCCGGAAAGAACGTGAGTGAGCGTTCCGCAATGCAAATGACTGCTGTATATGCCTGCGTCAGAGTTTTATCCGAAGCAGTCGCAGGGCTGCCTTTACATCTGTATAAATACACAGACAAAGGAAGTAAAGAAAAAGCAATAGATCACCCGTTATACTTCCTTTTACACGACGAGCCGAATCCCGAAATGTGCTCCTTCGTTTTCAGGGAAACGATGATGACGCATTTGTTATTGTGGGGAAACGCCTACGCACAGATTATCCGCAACGGCAAGGGCGAGGTAATCGCGATCTATCCACTTATGCCGAGCAGAATGACGGTTGACCGCAACGAGCATGGCGAGCTTTACTACCAATATCAGCTTAGTCGAGATGATGCACAGACGATGAAGGGGTCATCTGTTATTCTAAAACCGTCGGAAGTGCTGCATATCCCCGGATTGGGATTTGACGGACTTGTTGGATATTCTCCGATTGCGATGGCGAAAAATGCGATAGGACTTTCAATAGCAACGGAAGAATACGGCAGCAAGTTTTTCGCCAACGGTGCTACTCCGGGCGGCGTGCTTGAACATCCGGGAACACTCAAAAATCCTGCAAGAGTAAGAGAAAGTTGGAATCAGGCTTTCGGCGGCAGTGTAAATTCTAATCGCGTAGCAGTGCTCGAAGAGGGCTTAAAATATACTCCTATAACAATAGCTCCCGATCAAGCACAATTCCTTGAAACAAGAAAATTTCAGCTTAACGAAATAGCTCGTATTTTCAGAGTACCACCGCACATGATAGGCGATCTGGAGAGAGCGACCTTTTCCAACATCGAGCATTTGTCGCTTGAATTTGTGAAATATTCGCTTGATCCGTGGTTAGTGCGGTGGGAACAGAGTATGTCGAGAGTGTTGTTTACCGATGACGAGAAGAGGAACTACTTCATAAAATTCAATGTTGACGGACTTCTCCGAGGTGATTATCAGAGCCGAATGAGTGGCTATTCCGTAGGTATTCAGAACGGCTTTTTATCACCCAACGATGTCCGCGAGCTTGAAAATATGGACTTGATTCCCGATGAGCTTGGCGGCAATCGTTACTTATGTAACGGCAACATGATCGATATAGGTTCAGCCAAACGAAATGCAGAGCCACAGGAAAACACAGATAATAACGAAATGGGGAGTGATACAAACGATGAAGAATAAGAAGTTTTGGAACTGGGTCAAGAACGACGCCGGCGAGAGTGATGTCACAGACACACCTACCACAAGAACGCTATATCTTAACGGCGTTATTTCATCGGAAGGGTGGTTTGATGATGATGTAACACCGAAGATGTTCAAAGATGAACTCGAATCGGGCAGTGGCGATTAACGGTTAAAATCGACAGCCTTGCGGCGAGTGCTGCGAGTGTCATTGCAATGGCGGGTGACGAGGTTTTTATGTCACCACTCTCGCTCCTAATGATCCATAACCCGTTGACAATCGCCGCCGGAGATGTATCCGATATGCAGAAAGCTATCGATATGCTCGATGAAGTGAAAGAGAGCATAATTAATGCCTATGAGCTAAAATCGGGGCTTTCGAGGACGAAAATATCTCATATGATGGACTGCGAAACATGGCTCTCGGCGAAGAAGGCTGTCGAGCTTGGTTTTGCCGACTCAATCATGTTCAGCAATAACGATACCGACACCGACGAATCATACGAATTCAGTCAACGAGAGGTATCCAATCGCTTAATGAATCAGTTAATCAAGAAAAATACACCGACCGCAGGCGTTAAGATCAGCGACCTGCAAACAAGACTTAATCTTTTGAAATAACAGGAGGAAACACACTATGACAATCATCGAAATGAGAAAGAAGCGTTCAGAAACTTGGGAAAAGGCTAAGAATTTTCTCGATAC
>OMYH01000133.1 GCA_900315255.1 uncultured Eubacteriales bacterium
AGCCTCCTGCAGCTTGGTGAGCTTTCCCTTTTCGGTCTTGACCTCAAATGCGATAAACAATCCGTGATAGCAGCAGATAATATCGGGAATTCCTGCTGTGCCGTACATTCCGCCATGTTCTTTCCATGCGAAGCATTCAGGCACAGTTTTCAGATATTTAAGTATTGCTTGAACAATGTCTTTTTCTAACATGTCTATTCTCCATTCTATCTTCTAACCGTTTAACCTCTCTATGTAGAGAGACTTGTATATACGCGCGCACACGCGCACGCCTGCGCGCGTAAAAAATATTTCCCGTGTATCTCTCTACATATAGAAGGTTATGGAGGTTATAAGTTATTAATTAAGAGGCTTGATTTCTGTGGGGTAAAATCCCGAAACATCGCAGTTTTTCTGCAATAATTCGAAGTTTATCACCCAGCACTTATGATTTGTGTTTCCGAAAAACTTCTGAAAATTGTGTTTAATATAATACTCCGAATGCTGCAGCTGTTTCTTAAACTGTGCATACGTCAGCACCTCTCCGACAATTGCATAGTCCTTGCGGTACTTCGTATAGAGATCGTATACAGGAGTCAGCCAGAGATACAGCTTGCCGTCCTCGATCTTGTAGTAAACTGTGGGGTCGAGCTTCATTCGAGCCATGATCTCAAACGTCTGCTCGACAATGCTCAGATTATTTGTGCCTCCGTCAAGGAGATAGTCCTTTGCTGCAAATTCAAGATATCTGACGCAAACATCGAGCTTGTATGGAAACACCTCGTTCCATTGGCAGTTATACAGTAAACAGAGCTTTTCAAGGAGCTTCAGTCCGGCATAACAGCAGGCAAGATTGCTCACTACACGGCTCGGCAGTTCAGAATTAAATAGCTTTCTTCCCTCTGCATACCAAGCGGCAGCGGTATCACCGTCAATGGTCAAAGCGACATTGAGCAAGGTTCTACCGAGATCGGAGATACTCTCAGCATTGACCATTATCCTGTTAAATGCCATTCGGTGTTCTGTACTCTTGAGATCCTTCTTCGAGAATAACAGTTCAATGCTGCGTTCTCGTATTGCGGCCTCGTCAGCCGACTCTTCTCCGGCAACAATAAGCGGTGCTGCAAGGTCGTATGTTATCACGGACAGATCGGCTCTACCTCTAACGCCTTCATGCCCGTCATAAGCGTCACGAAAATGGTTGTACAAAATACCTATCTTCATGCGATCCATTTTTGACGGCTTGAATTCATCGAGCGGCAGCGGTATCATGTTTGACGAGGACGATTCCTTCATCAGAGTAAATGCCGTCACCTGCGTTGCAGCCGTTACTCTCGTTTCACTGAACAGCGGCAGTAATACACGCTCCAATGTCGTAGACTTGCCGCTGCCGGCTTCACCGATCAGAAACAGATGCGGAAACTTTATGCCCTCTGCTCTCAGATGTTCCTTGACAAAGCATCCTGACGCCCACGCTATGATAGATATCGCTTTCGCAGGCTCATTATAAGACATCAAAAGTGCTCCGAGCTCCGTCAGCTTTTCCTTAGTCAGCGGATCACAGCTTAAAATACTGCTTTCGATGCTTTTGTACTTATCAAGCTGCACGATATTCTCAACGGAAAGTCCGCCCTTCTCTATAGCACCGTCCTTCGATACAAATACCAATCTGCCGTCATGCTTGTAGATCCCCATAGCTTTGACGCCGCGCTTTTTCTCCCATTTCAGTTCGGAAACGAACGCCTTTAGAAGTTCAAGATCTCCGTCACCGCCGAGATAGGTCAAGGCTATAGTGTTCTTGTTGAGCAGATTCTTAAACTTCTGCTGATTTGCAAAATCGGTCGTCATAAATGTCAATCGGAATACTTCGCCCCTTGTAGTTATCAAATTGGCGGTAAGCTGCGTTTCTTCCTCGGATTCTATCATCTCAATAGGCTCGAATATAAAGTTCGTAAGCGGGTATGTATTCTCACCCTTTGACCGCCAGTATCTGTATTCGGTGAATACACGCTGTCAGTTGATTCGATAGCTTTGTTGAGCGTTTCTTCTCCGTAGGTCGCACCGTCCGCATGATGACGCTCGTCCCATTTAGGTCTGAACAAGCCTGATGAACGGAAAATTCTATCCATCTGCTCTCTGTTCTTTCCCGACCAAAAAGCGAGCTTTCGACAAAAAGACATATCCGCCTCAGATTGACTTTGATAGTGTTCCTGCCATCTGCCCTCAAGGAGTGCAGTAAAGAGTTCGCCGTCCTCGGAGCTTTTTGCTTTATCAAGAAGCTCTTCGTCTGTCAGTTCAACAGGCTCTCCCGACTTCTTCTTTGAAGATTTCGTTTTTCTCGGCTTCTTGATGTAGTTTTCATAGATCCATTTGAGAGTATCGGTACCCTCTGCGATAATATCAGGCGTTCCGGGG
>OMYH01000129.1 GCA_900315255.1 uncultured Eubacteriales bacterium
TTCCTCCATGTTCTCGTTGAAATAGTGAATAGGCTTATCCTTGCGGATTGCGTAAATGATTTCTATGTTCATGCCCTCGGTGTAATTATCTCCGAACACCCAAAGCTCTGAACATTTTGTAATAAGCACCTTATTCATGAACATTGCAAGCTCACGCTCCGTTTTTTCGGACATGAACTGCGGAAACAGCAGGTGCGGCGCTATCGGGATCGCTCCCTTATCGACAGCAAATCGGCTGTATTTTCTTGCATTGATAAGGTTCTGCTCGATGTCACCGGTCGAGTAAGGTGAACAGATATACACGACAGGGCGATAGATTGGTTCGGGCTTAAAGAGCTTTTTTGCCTCTCTGTTAGCCTTATGCTTTGCCTTGCGGCGGTCTGAACGCTCCTTGCGTTCTATGTTCGTCAGTGCCTGATATGCTGTGGGGTCGATGTAGCGTTCCCCGTTATACAAGTTTGCCATTTTTGTTTTCCTCCTTTGAAAAATTTGTACAGTTATTGCAAACAACGGAACGGCTGAGTAAATCGCCCTGACCGTCTGACATAAGCAGCGACAGATTGACCTGAACCTCTTTGCCGCAGTACGGACACCTGCAATATACATTGTCGGGTCCGATCTCCGTTGTTACCTCTATCGCTCCGTAGAGCCTGTCCTTTATGTAAAACATTGTTATCGTCTCCTTATTACAGTCTGTAGTGGATATAAAGCTAACAGGTAGTTACGCCTAACAAGTTTCAGTTTACTTAACTGCCTGTTAGTTTTGATTTTCTTTGAATTATTCATTTATGACGCATATTTATTCATAAATACGGCCAGCTTTTCTTTTCGCTCTTTAAAGCTGAGATTGGCGGCGAGCAGCCCCATATCGACAATTTCAAGCATCTCAAGACGCTTTATTTCGTCAGATGTAAGGTACGGTCTTATGCTTTTGCCGCTCGGAATATTGTGCGTCTTGCGATACTCCTTTGCCGTCATACCGAGAACGAGCTTGTTGAGCATATTGTATTCGTTACTGAAGTGATATGCCTTCGGCTCGCCGTAGTGAAGCGTGAGTGCTCTCGTTATATGCGAAAAATCCTGCTTTTCTGCTGACGGTGCAGCCGTGATCTCAGACACATCGACCGCAGGTGCTATCGGTTCTATCGGCTTGCGAAGCTCCGGTATAACTTCGTTTACAAGCCAGTGGAGCAGCTTGCCGGAACGTGAGTTGCGGATACCGCAGATAAGGCTGTACGCTCCGCACTCGTTGATTGTGAGGATATAATTGTCGGGAGCAGATGCCGTCATACCTTTATCTGCGTAGCTGACATACTCGGCTGTGAGGAACTGTGTATCCTCGTGACCGAGAAGGTTTACGAGATCGGCGGCTACAAACCAGAGCTTGTCGTTAAAAACATACGCTCTAAGCTCGCCTAAATCGTGGTAAGTAAAAACTCTGAACATCAGTCGTCCTCCTGTTCATCAAGCGGTACGATACCGTGAACCTTGAGCAGATTGTATATGAAATACTTTCCGCTGTATGTCCAGTACATATGATTGACGTGATGCTTCGGGATCTTCTTGCCGCCGAATGAAAGAAGAACATACTGAACGTAATTGCTGTCCTCGTATTCGTCGGAGATCGTCCACCAACCGTCCTTGTCTCTGTACTGTACACCATATTCTTCGAGAAGCTCGTTGAGCCACTTGCCCGGTTTGCCGTAATCTCTCGCAATGTCGGTAATGGAAAGTTTCTCATCGCTCTCCATCTTTTCCAGCATCTCGGCGATACGCTTTGCCCTTGCATTTTCTCTTTTAAGAGATAAGTTTTCACATTTAAGCTCCTCGTTTTCGGATTCGGCTGTCTTTCTCGATTCCGTTTCTTCCTTGAGCTTTGTAAGCACCGCTATGATGAACTCAGGCTTTGAGAGCATTTCCGTGAAGTTTACACGGTTAGCCTGACCTCTCATTGTCGGCAGAACATCGGCTGCAAACCACTTTTTGAATGCTGCGATATCCTCATGATGTGCGGTACAATAGTAAATGAATGCGTACACACCCGATACGTTGAGCATCTCCAAAGGCTCGTCATCGATATCTACCTCAATACGATCCTCG
>OMYH01000126.1 GCA_900315255.1 uncultured Eubacteriales bacterium
GAAATGCAAAGAGGCTGTACTCAGACCATAGGCAATGACGGTAATCAGACAGTTATGTACAACGCTTCGTCCTATGCGAAGCAGGTCACAGCGGAGCATTTGTTCAAGAAGATAATGTCCGAGTCGGGCAGGTTCGGTAAGATTAAGCTCGATAACAGAGAATTCATAAGCGGCAGCCATTTTTGCCTTGAATGTAAAACGTAAAGGGGGATTTTTATGAAAGTATTATGGAACATGAATCAATTATCGTTTGCGGCAATCGGGGGGGTTATCGGCTGGTTTTTAGGGGGCTGTGACGGTTTGCTTTACGCTCTTATCGCTTTTATCGTGATCGACTACATCACTGGAGTTATGTGTGCAATCGAGAACCACGAGCTTTCTTCGGAGATAGGTTTTCACGGGATATTCCGCAAGGTTCTGATATTTATGCTCGTCGGAATTGCAAATATAGTCGACATCCAGGTCATTGGAACAGGCAGTGTGCTCAGAGCCGCTGTCTGTTTTTTCTACATCTCAAATGAAGGTCTGTCAATTCTGGAGAACGCCGCTATACTCGGACTTCCTATCCCAGAGCAGCTGAAAAAGGTGCTTAAGCAGATAAAGAACAGGGGCGGTGACGAGAAGCAGGCAGACGCAAAAAAGACTACGACAAGGAGGAAAAAGCAGTGACAGCAAGAACTATAATCGAAAGAGCACTTTCGTACTTATACACCTATGATAACGGAACCAACGAAGTCATCTTCAACGACCGTTACTATGGTGAACACGTTAGTGGTGATCGGTTTCCGTGGTGTGCGGCCTTCGTATATTGTATTTTTGAGGAGTGCGGGGCATCAAATCTCTTTTATGACGGCAAGAAAACGGCTTACTGCCCTGCTATCCACGAATGGGGCAAAAAGAGAAATCTGATCGTTCCGACAAGCGAGGGGCAGTACGGCGACATTGTTTTGTTTGATTGGAACGGTGACGGCGTAGCCGATCATGTAGGTTTTATCATCACTCGCAATGGCAACGGAACATACGACACAGTTGAGGGCAACACATCAACATATAACTACACCAATGGTGGTTATGTTTTGAAGATGACACGCTACTATAGCAGCATAATCGCCATTATCAGACCGCAGTATGACAGCGGTAAAGCGGAAGGAGTGAAGAAAGATATGAAGAACGAAAAGTTTGTTATTGATGTTTCTCAGCACCAGGGTACAATCGACTGGAACACAGTCAAGGACAAGATCGACGGCGCAATTTTGCGCTGTGGTTACGGTGATGATATCGCATCACAGGACGATACGCAGTACACTCGTAATATTTCCGAGTGTGAGCGTCTCGGAATTCCTTACGGCGTTTATCTCTATTCGTATGCAACGACAGAGGCACAGGCGAAGTCAGAACTCGCACATTTTCTGCGGCTTATCAAGGGGCATAAGCCGGTGCTCGGTACGTTTTTAGATATGGAAGAGGGCGGCACAGAGCACTTTGCTCCGAGAGCGTGCCGTGTCGTTTGCGAAGGGCTCAAAAAGGCGGGCTTTACTCCGGGCGTGTATTCATCACTTTCGTGGTGGAACAGCTATCTAACCGAGATTAAGGAGTACACACGTTGGGTTGCTCATTGGAATCCGACCTGTGGCTATACCGGAGATTATCTTATCTGGCAGTATGGAACATCAAAGGTTGACGGTATCAACGGTGAGGTTGACTCAAATTATTATTATGGTGACTTCGGTAAGCCGGATAAAACGGCAAGCACCACAACGGCTGCCAAGACTAACGAAAATAAGGCGGCAACGAATACAACGAAAAAGACCGTACCCGACATCATATATCAGGTGTTTACCGACACTTCCGGTTGGCTGCCGACAGTCAGAAATCTTGAGGATTATGCCGGCATTGACGGTCAGCCGATCAAAGGAATTAGAGTGTATCTGAACGGTGATACCCTTGCAGTTCAGACGCATCAGCTTGCTAACGGCAATATCGACAAGGTCACTATATTTGCAAGCAAGCATACTATCAGATATCGTGTCCGCACGATAGGCTCGAAGGACTATCTCTCGTGGATGGAGAACAAGAAGGACACGGGCGGCGGCTCCGATACTTTCGCAGGAGAAGCAGGAAAATCTATCGATAGAATTCAGATAACAGTAAAATAAATATTTCAACTGCTGTCGGGATAGCTTTATCCTTACAGC
>OMYH01000122.1 GCA_900315255.1 uncultured Eubacteriales bacterium
AAGACCCAAGCAGCCTAAGTCTAATGTGATACCGCAGGGAACACGTAATTCGACAATGTCGGAGTTTGCCGGAAAGGTTGTAAAGCGTTACGGCTTTACAAAAAAGGCTCACGATATTTTCATGGAGAGAGCAGAAAAGTGTGAGCCGCCGCTTGACGACAAAGAGCTTGCGACGATTTGGAGAAGCGCCGGCAAGTTTGCAAAAAAGGTACAGTCGCAGAAAGGCTATGTTCAGCCGGGAGATTACGAGTTCGGCGGTGTATCTCTTAAGCCTTCGGACTACTCCGATATCGGGCAGGCTAAGATTATCGCAAGAGAATGCGGCGGTGAGCTTTGTTACACGATAGCAACGGACTACCTCAGATTTGACGGAAAGTCATGGGTAGAGTCGAAGGAGAAAGCGGTCGGTGCTGTAGAAGAATTCCTTGATCGTCAGCTCGAAGATGCACTGGGTGCAGTGTCGGAGGCACTTGACCTGCTCTCGCTCTGCGGAATTGACACAGACGCAGCAATGGACGGAGGAAAGCGTTTCGAGTCGTCTTTATCTCCGAAAGGCAGAGAGGCTTATGAGAAGCTCGTTGCGGCGTTAAGATATCAATCGTTTGTTCTCAAAAGGCGAGATATGAAGTATGTAACGTCTGCTATGCAGGCGGCGAGACCGATGATCGAGCGCAGCCCGTCTGATCTTGATGTAAACGGATTTTTGCTCAATACGCCTATCGGTACATACGATCTCACTAAGGGTATCAATGGCCTCCGAGAACACAGAGCGGAAGACTATATCACAAAAATCACGTCTGTTGCACCGAGCGATGAAGGTAAAAAGGAGTGGCTCGAATCACTCGAATACACGTTTCAGGGCAATGCCGAGCTTATCGATTACGTTCAGCAGATAGCGGGACTTTGCGCCGTTGGCAATGTATATCGTGAGGAGCTTATTATCTCGTATGGCGTCGGCAGCAACGGTAAATCTACATTTTGGAATTCTATCTCAAGCGTTCTCGGAAACTACAGCGGTAATATTTCCGCCGATGCACTGACCGTAGGCTGCAAGCGTAACGTAAAGCCGGAGCTTGCGGAGGCAAAGGGCAAGAGGCTTCTGATTGCGGCGGAGCTTGAAGAGGGTATGCGCCTTAACACATCGACCGTAAAGCAGCTCTGCTCAACCGATGAGATTTTCGCCGAGAAAAAATACAAGGATCCGTTCTCGTTCAAGCCGAGTCATACGCTTGTTCTCTACACGAACCACCTTCCGAGAGTGGGAGCGATGGACGATGGTATCTGGCGCAGAATGATTGTTATTCCGTTCAAGGCGAAGATCAAGGGCAAGAAGGATATCAAGAATTACTCCGAGTATCTTGTCAAAAACTGCGGAGGGTACATTCTCAAATGGATCATCGAGGGTGCCGAGAAGGTCATTGCAAACGGTTTTGTTATCGAGCAGCCGGATTGCGTAAGGGCTGCTATCAAAAAATTCAAGAGCGACAATGATTGGCTCAAGCACTTTCTTGATGAGTGTTGTGAGTTGGGTGAGTCGTATGAGACAGGTTCGGGCGATTTTTACTCAGCGTATCGTGCCTATAGCTTGCGTGTAGGTGAGTTTGCACGAAGTACAACAGAGTTCTATAACGCCATTGAACAGGCAGGATTTAAGCGAGTAAAGAAAAATCACAGCAACTGGATCATTGGAGTACGCCTTATTGACAGAGACCTCTTTTGATAATAGAGGAGTGGTCGGAGTACTCTTTTCCTTAAACCCCTATAGGGGATAAAAAAATAATCCTATATAGAGAGTTATAGAAAAGAAGTCTCCGACCGCTCCAACTGGAGAATTGAAATGAACGAAAAGAAAATTGAACAAAAGCTCCGTGATGAAGTTAAAAGGAGAGGCGGTCTTGCATTGAAGTTCGTTTCTCCCGGATTTGTAGGAGTTCCCGACAGAATTTTATTAATGCCTGATGGGAATGTAGGTTTTGTAGAAGTAAAGGCTCCGGACGAAGTTCCAAGAGCAATTCAAGTATCGGTGCATAAAAGACTTAAACGATTAGGATTTAAGGTCTTTGTGCTTGATAACATCGAAAGCATTACACATGTCATTGATGAGATAGAAAGGGGGGATGACGAATGAAATACACACCACACGAGTATCAGAAATACGCCGCTGACTACATCAAAGAGCATAAAGTTTCAGCAATATTTCTTGACTGTGGTCTTGGAAAAACTGTTATATCTCTCACAGCTATA
>OMYH01000121.1 GCA_900315255.1 uncultured Eubacteriales bacterium
GGAATATATCGCATCCAAAATAATCAGTGACCTCAGCGGCAGTGCTGCGGTCATAGATATCCACGCAAGCAATA
Organism: uncultured Eubacteriales bacterium; assembly: GCA_900315255.1. Taxonomy (GTDB): domain Bacteria; phylum Bacillota; class Clostridia; order Oscillospirales; family Acutalibacteraceae; genus RUG592. The sequence continues at coordinate 75 of OMYH01000121.1, forward strand.
TCTTTCTTGAAGAGATACCGCAGGTCAGGATCAATGAGCTGTCAAAGGAAACGCTCATACCGCTTGCAAAGAAACTGAATATGGATTATATATGGGTACATTCTGCCGCAACGGTTCTTGAATCCACGCTTGCTTATTCGCTCAATGTCATAGGCACACCGACTCTTGTTGTTGAAATGGGAGTTGGTATGCGTATTACTAAAAAATACGGCGACCAGCTTGTTGACGGTATTTTCTCTTTGATGAAGGAGCTGGGAATATGGAACGGTGAAATCATAACACCAAAAGAGCCTATCATCTCAGAGGACGGAGAAGTATCATTTATCAATGCAGGAAACTCAGGAGTATTTGTTCCTGCCGTTGAGCATTGGAAAAATGTAAAAAAAGGAGATCATATCGGAGATATATTAGATCCCCTTACGGGCGAAATCAACGAAACGATTCATTCGGAAACGGATGGGATAGTTTTTACGCTGCGTGAATATCCTATTGTTTCCGAAGGCTCGCTGATTGCGAGAATACTGTCGTAAGGGAGGTTTTTCAGATGGAAGAAAAAGTACTGTTTGAGCTTGGCTCGGTCCACAGGGACAATATGCGTGTAAAGTGCTATTATTTCGGCAGCGGAGAACATTCCGTCTGCATTGTCGGTGCAACAAGAGGAAATGAGATTCAACAGGTGTATATATGTTCAAAGCTGATCTCTGTCTTTGAACAGCTCGAAATAACAGGAAAGATCAGGGAAGGAAAATCAATAATGGTAATTCCCTGTGTTAATCCGCATTCCATGAATATCGGAAAAAGATTCTGGTCAACAGACAATACAGATATCAACCGGATGTTTCCGGGCTATTGTCTTGGTGAAACAACTCAAAGAATAGCCGATGGTGTTTTCAGCAATGTCAGCGATTATGAATATGGCATACAATTTGCAAGCTTTTATATGCAGGGCAGCTTTATCCCTCATGTAAGAATGATGAAAACAGGCTTTGAAGATACAGAGCTTGCAAAGGATTTCGGATTGCCATATGTTTACCGCAGAAAAGCAAAGCCGTATGACACCACCACTTTAAATTATAATTGGCAGATATGGGGAACAAAAGCGTTTTCCATATATACCAATGCTACAGACAGCATTGACGATGACAGTGCATCGGAGGCTGTCAACGCCGTGCTGAATTTTCTTAACAAACATGATATCATTGAATACGATTGCCACGAGGGGTATATTTCCCGACTGATAGAGGGCAGTGAGCTTGTCAATGTCAAAAACGAAACAGCCGGTTTTTTCATCCGCCGTGCAGGAGTCAATTCAAGGGTAAGGAAAGGCGATATTCTTGCAGAGATAACAGATCCGTATACAGGCAGAATCCTTGAAGAAATCAAATCACCCGTAAACGGTATTGTCTTTTTCCATGCAGGACAGCCGGTAATATATTCCAACACTCCGCTGTATCGTATCATCCCGACCGGAGTGCCTTCGGTGCCTGTTCGCTGACAGGTGTTATGAATGACATAAAGTAAGGAGAACAGATGAATATGAAACCCATTATCGGTGTCATGCCCCTTTGGGATGAAGAAAAGAAAAGTATATGGATGCTGCCGGGATATATGAACGGGATCATTGATGCAGGTGGGATCCCGATGGTACTTCCGTTTACGGATAACGAGGATGTGTTTTGTCGGGCATTGGATATATGCAGCGGATTTCTCCTGACAGGAGGACAGGATGTTGACCCGATGATCTACGGAGAAAGAAAAAGATATGATAATATCGTCACCTGTACGCTGCGTGACAAGCTGGATGCGATCGTTCTGAACAAAGCCGTAGAGCTTGACAAGCCTCTGCTTGGAATATGCAGAGGTATCCAATTTATGAATGCTGCATCAGGCGGAACTCTGTATCAGGATATTCTTTTAGAAACCGGAACTTCAGTAACACATCACCAGACGCCGCCGTATGAAAAACCAGTTCATGAGGTTATGATCGTGCAGGATACACCTTTAGGGCAATTACTTAAAAAGCAAATACTTACCGTGAACAGTTATCACCATCAGAGCATCAAAGACTTATCTCCGGTACTGGAATGTATGGCTCGTGCAGAAGATGGGCTGATAGAAGCTGTGTATATGCCGCGAAAGAACTTCATCTGGGGTGTTCAATGGCATCCCGAATTTTCTTATAAGGCAGACGAGGACAGCCGCAAAATATTCAAAGCATTTATTGAACATTCCCACTCCAGAATTGACGTTAGCTGTTGTCCAACCATTACCAACGTAGATGGTCTGCAGATGCTGACATTCCCAAAACATATAATCCATGTTTA
>OMYH01000125.1 GCA_900315255.1 uncultured Eubacteriales bacterium
GCTAGTTTCTCTGTTAACTCTAAAAGATCACTTGATAATTCAATATCACTTGTATCTATTGGATTGGGTGTATATGTAGTGTCTGCTCAACAACCCCTACACTCAAATCGAAGATATATCCATCTCCCAATATGAAAGGCAGACAATAACCAAAGCAAAAGCTCCCTCGCAATGCTGCTGAGGTTCATTGCGACAATCGAGAGCATGATTGATGAACGGGTCGTGATGTCGAGCTTGGTGCAGATAAGTCCCATTCCAAAGCAGCGCTTTGCGAGACTGAAACCTCTTTCGACTTCAATACGATCCGTGTTATCCTGATGCGCGGTTTTGAGTTCTTCCGATGACGGATTCTTCTTCGGACGTCCCAAGGGCGTGCCGGAGATTCGGATATTCTTGCTTTTGCAGAAAGCAATGTTCTTGCGATTGCGGTAGATCTGATCGACAAGCACCCGCTCCGGATAATGCCCGGTTCTTTTGCGATAATTCTCAATCGCCGTTGTCAGCACATCAGCTTCATTGTAAGCGTCAAACGAAAGTCTTTCCAGACGTGCGATGCCTCTCTCGTCGATACTCATATCGAGCTTTGCACCGAACTCGACAGGCGACTTCGCTTTTCCTCTGACGATCGGACGAATATAGGGCTGAGAAATGCTTACAATGCGGTCTTTTACACTATGAACTCTGTTATCGTACATATATTTTTGCTGCTCGTAAAGCTCGGTGATAACGCTCAGACGCTGCCTCTGTTTATCGGTCAGAACGACATTGTTGTACAAAACAAACATATCGATATAACCAAGATTGCGACTGATATACCGAAGCTGCTGACCAATAGCTTTGCGAACTCTTTTTCCTGTGCGTTTTTTGCATTTTGCGAGAGCAAGATAATCTTTTCTTGCTTTTTGACGATACATACGAGGCTTGTAAAAGTTGTAGTCACAGCATATCCGGTCAATGATAGATTCCAGATTCTCTCTTGCCTCGTTGAGCAGATTGATATCCTGCGGATATGCGATGTTCTGCGGCGCGCAGGTTGCGTCGAGAATCAGAGTGCCCTTGTTTTCACTCTCTGTTGATCCGGCTTGGTCTGCATTGGTTGTTTCCGTATTTCTACTGTCACCGCTATTGCCGTTATCGGAATCGTTATCAGAAGGAACGTCGGGAGAGTTATATTCGGCAATCATTTCATTGATCTCGGCTAAGACTTCCTCGTTGAGACGCTTGCGAAACTCAACAAGCAGAGATGGCGCAAACGGGGCTTTATATTCATATCCGGGAAGTCCTATGAAATATTGATAATACGGATTTTCCTTGATCTGCTCGACCAATGCGCGATCGGAATAATTGTATTCCTTCTGAATCAGCAGCGAACCTAACGCCATTTGCAAGGGCTTGGCAGGCATTCCTACCTCACTCGGGAACAATGACGCATAGCGGTCTTCAATTTCGTTCCACGGTATCAGAGCAGCTTTCTTTACCCATCTGTTTTCGCTGCTCATTTCCATTCCCAGCGGCTGATTGAAGTCGCTGAAGCTGAATTGATGATTCCTGTCGAATTTATACATGTCAGCCTTTCCTCCAAGTGCAAGGTTTTTGCTATGTTTGGTCGTTTTTCCTTGCACTTATTATACCATGATTTGACTAAAAAAGCTACTGTTTATCGGGTGTTAGAGGTTTATCGAGGAGGTTGAAGCAGACACTACTTAATAGACACTATAAGTGTCAATATTTCGCAGAATTTTTAAAATTTATTTCATATTTATATTAACAATGCATTATGATAATAATTTGAAAAAAAGCTGAGATATATGTGATAATAGCTCTCAAATTATGCATTTTATTTTTGTGCATATTTACATGTAATTATAAAAAAAAATCCCCTTGCCCATACGGACAAGGGGAATTATATGCAATACTACTAAAAATATTACTCGTTGATAGCTGTAACTGCACCTGAACCTACTGTACGGCCACCTTCACGAATAGCGAAACGAAGACCAACTTCGATTGCGATAGGTGTGATAAGCTCAACGTCCATCTCTACGTTATCACCAGGCATACACATCTGAGTACCCTCAGGAAGGTTGATTACACCTGTAACGTCTGTTGTTCTGAAATAGAACTGAGGACGATAGTTGTTGAAGAAAGGAGTATGACGTCCACCCTCTTCCTTAGTCAATACGTAAACCTGACCACGGAACTTTGTGTG
>OMYH01000120.1 GCA_900315255.1 uncultured Eubacteriales bacterium
GATGACATCGATGTTCGTGTTCCAGGCTGTCTGAGACAATTCCCGATACAGATAAAGCTCCTGCCTACAAATGCACCATACTTCAACGGTGCTGATCTGCTTATCGCTGCCGATTGCACAGCTTACGCCTACGGGAACTTCCACCATGATTTTATCAAAGGCAGGATAACGCTCATCGGCTGTCCGAAGCTCGATGCTGTTGATTACTCCGAAAAGCTGACAGAGATATTCCGTAATAACGATATAAAGAGCATCACTCTCACAAGAATGACCGTACCATGCTGCGGCGGTATGGAGTATGCGATAAAAAAAGCAATCGAAGCAAGCGGTAAGGATATTCCGCTCGAAGTTGCAGTCATTTAGCCGGAAGGCAGTATCGTTGAGATAAGAAAATAATGGAGGAATATATCATGGAACAGAAAATGTTTTGCTATCAGTGTCAGGAAACAGCGGGCTGTAAAGGTTGTACCGCTTGCGGTGTCTGCGGTAAACAACCCGAAGTCGCAGTAATGCAGGACTTGCTTGTGTACGTTACAAAGGGATTGTCTGCGGTGACAACTCAGCTCCGTGCAGAGGGAAAGACTGTCGATAAGACTGTTAATCATCTTATCAGCGTGAACCTGTTTATCACGATCACCAATGCAAATTTCGATCTCGACAGCATTACCGCTAAGGTTACTGAAACACTTGCAGTCAAAGAAGAATTGCTCGGACAGGTGCAGAATAAAGAATCACTCCCCGAAGCAGCTCTTTGGAACGGTTCGGACTATGCCGGGAAAGCAATGACTGTCGGTGTACTTGCAACAGAGAATGAGGATATACGCTCTCTGCGTGAGCTGATAACCTACGGTCTGAAAGGACTTGCGGCATATACAAAACACGCAAACGCTCTGCTGAATGATGATGAGGAGCTTGATGCTTTCTTACAGTCGGCTCTTGCTAAAACACTTGATGACAGTCTGTCGGTCGATGACCTTGTGGCTCTCACGCTGGAAGTCGGCAAGTACGGCGTTCAGGGTATGGCTGACCTTGATGCTGCAAATACTACAGCATACGGCAATCCTGAGATCACGACAGTTGATATCGGTGTCCGCAAAAATCCTGCAATACTGATCTCAGGTCACGATCTGAAAGACCTTGAAATGCTCCTTGAGCAGACAAAGGATACGGGAGTTGATGTTTATACGCACTCGGAAATGCTACCTGCGCATTATTATCCGTTCTTCAAAAAGTATCCGCATTTCGCAGGAAACTACGGCAATGCGTGGTGGAAGCAGAAAGAGGAATTTGAGAGCTTTAACGGTCCGGTGCTGATGACCACAAACTGCATCGTTCCGCCGAAGGACAGCTACAAGGACAGGCTTTGGACAACAGGTGCCGCAGGCTATCCGGGCTGTAAGCATATTGACGCACCCTACGGCGAAGTAAAGGATTTCTCGCCGATCATCGAACAGGCTAAGAAATGTCCTCCGCCTACCGAGATCGAAACCGGCTCTATTATCGGCGGCTTTGCCCATGAACAGGTATTTGCACTTGCCGATACAGTTGTAGAAGCTGTAAAATCGGGGGCTATCCGCAAATTCGTAGTCATGGCAGGCTGTGACGGCAGAGCGAAGTCCAGAAGCTACTATCAGGAATTTGCTGAGAAGCTGCCAAAAGATACAGTTATTCTCACCGCAGGCTGTGCGAAGTACAAGTATAACAAGCTCGACTTAGGCGACATCGGCGGTATTCCCAGAGTTCTTGATGCAGGACAGTGCAATGATTCTTATTCTTTGGCGCTGATCGCTCTGAAGCTGAAAGAGGTATTCGGGCTTGATGATGTAAATGATCTGCCTATCGTTTACAACATCTCATGGTATGAGCAGAAAGCAGTCATCGTACTCCTTGCTCTGCTGTATCTCGGAGTGAAGAATATTCACCTCGGACCGACTCTGCCTGCGTTCCTGTCTCCGAATGTGGCAAAGGTTCTTGTAGACAGCTTCGGCATTGCAGGAATTACAACCGTTGACGAGGATATGAGGATTTTCGGCTTATGAGAAGAAAAGACCGTGAAGTGACCGATCTCAGCGAGATCATAGAGATCATGAAAAACTGCGATGTATGCAGACTGGCTCTGAATGATGACGGCTTTCCGTATATCCTGCCGCTGAATTTCGGTATGGCGGTGAACGGAGATATAATCACGCTCTATTTTCATAGTGCTTTGGAGGGCTACAAGGTCGGGCTTATCCAAAAGGATAACAGGGCTTCATTTGAAATGGACTGCAAACATGAGCTGCAATACTTTGAGGACAAGGGCTACTGCACAATGGCATACGAAAGCGTGATTGGCAAAGGGCATATCCGTATCCTCTCGGAAGAAGAAAAACTGCCTGCCCTGAAACTGCTCATGGCACATTATCATGACGGAAAAGATATGCCGTTCAGCACGGCGGCTATACCGAGAACGCTTGTGTATGCCCTTGAGGTCGAAAGCATAACAGGTAAAAGAAAGCCTGTAAAATAATTCTGACTTTGAACCCACTGGATTCAAAGTA
>OMYH01000118.1 GCA_900315255.1 uncultured Eubacteriales bacterium
GCATGGAGCAGGAGATCGTTGATCTCGGTCATGAGATCGACCGTCAAGAGCGCCTTGAGAGCATGGAACGTGAGCTGAACAAGGCGACATCGGAGCCAATCAAAAATACACCGAACCGAACTCAGCCCGACAAGGTCGGCAGAGCGTCCGATGAATACAAGGACGCATTCTGGAGATCGCTTCGCAACGAGACAAACTATGAGATCAGAAACGCGCTCCGAGAGGGCGTGGACAGCGACGGTGGGTACCTTGTGCCGGACACCTTTGAGCATACGCTTATTCAGGCGCTTGACGAAGAAAACGTGATCCGTCAGCTTGCGCACACGTTCACGACTTCAAGCGGCGCTCATGCTATTCCGATAGCAGGGAGCAGAAGTAAGGCTACGTGGGTTGAGGAAGAGCAGGAGATCCCCGAGACAAGCGATACATTCACGCAGAAGACAATCACCGCGCACAAGCTGACGGCGCTCATTAAGATCTCCGAGGAGCTTCTCAACGATTCCGCTTTCGATCTTGAATCGTACATCACAGCCGAGTTTGCCTGCAAGATATCCGATGCCGAAGAGGAAGCGTTCATCACGGGCAACGGCACAGGCAGACCTTTCGGTATTCTACACGACAAGGAGGGTGCCGAGGTGGGTGTAACTGCGGCGGCTGCCACAGCGATCACAACGAACGAACTGATCGACCTTTACTACAGCCTGCGTTCTCCGTACCGCAAGAGAGCCGTGTGGATAATGAACGATTCAACGGTCAATCTTATCCGTAAGCTCAAGGACGGCAACGGTCAGTATATATGGGAGCCGGGAATCAAGACGAACGATACCGACACTATTCTCGGCCGCAAGGTCTACACCACGACCTGTATGCCGACCGCAAAGACCGGCTCTAAAGCTATCGCTTTCGGCGACTTATCGTACTACTGGATCGGCGATCGTGAAGGCATCAGTTTCAGACGACTCAACGAGCTTTATGCAACGAGAGGTCAGGTAGGCTTCCTTGCTACCAAAAGACTTGACGCAAGGCTGATCCTTCCCGAGACGATCAAGGTGCTTAAGATGAAGTAAAATCAGTTGTGGCTGTCGGGAGAAATCTCGGTAGCCATGAATTCACCTTGAAAAGTTCGATTTGATGTGCTATAATTTGGTAAGTTAAATCGAAGTTTACAGGAGGTGCAAATATGGACAATTCTGTAACAATCAAGGAAGAACGCCTATCATCTGAGGAATACATTGATTTTCTTAAAAGAACAGACTTGGGTTTGCAGTATCCGAAGGAACGCTTTGAACAACGAATTACAAAGCTGGTCAATAATGTGTCAGTAAGCCTTGTCGCAAGAAATCAAGAGCATAAGATTATCGGAGTCTTATTCGGATTAACAGATTATGCGTATTGGCTTTATGTAACAGATCTGGGTGTGGACAGAGCGTATCTGCATCAGGGGATTGGCTCACGGCTGATGAAAACGGCACTTTCCGTTGCAGGCGGTGAAAAGGATATCGCCGTCTATCTGATTGTCAACGAAAATGCAATCCCGTTTTATGAAAAACTGGGAATGAAGAAAGCGGACGATGTGATGCAGTACAACCATATCGACTGGACAGAGTTTACAGTAGAATAAATTCCGATTTACCGTAGTGAGAATAGAATAGCTTGTGCATTGGAGTCGTAGAGATACGGCTCCTTTTCTATACCCAAAAGGAAGGTGACAGCCTATGATTGTATCCTTAAAAGAAGTCAAAAACTATCTCCGTATCGACTTTGATGATGACAACAAGCTCCTATATCAGCTCATCGACACGGCTCAAAAGCTGTGTATGGAGATAGTCCGCACCGATGATATTGCCGTTCTCAATGCCGACAAGAAAACATACAAGACCGCCATTTTGTACGCTGTTGCGTATCTCTACGAGAACCGAGAAAAAGCCGACCACAACGAGATGAAATTAACGCTCCGAGCCTTGCTTGCAAACTACAGACCGGAGGGATTTTAATGAATATCTCAAACTTGAATGTACGAATTACAATTCAGAAAAATGCTGTTGTTATCGACAAAATCGGCAATCATACAAACGAGTGGCAGGATTATTACTCGTGCTATGCAACGGTCAGTGGTGAGACGGGAACGGAGCAGGCTATTGTCGGCGAGACGGTCGAGAATGTCGAGGTGTGTTTCTCTGTCAGATATTGCGAGAAAATATCTTCCATCATCTCGACAAAATACAGAATTATATTCCGAAACGAGATCTACGATATTATAGCGGTAGATCATTTTTCATATACAAAAAAGTACTTGAAGTTCAAGTGCAGGAAGGCGAGGCGGTGATGTGAGTATAAAAATTGATGATCTTGCCCGTGAAGTGATGAAGGGCTTGGACGAATACGCCGATGTTACAACGGAGCAGGTCAAGAAAGCAGTTCGCAAAGCGGGCAACACGGTAAGAAAAGAGATTCAGCAGAACGCTCCAAAAAATACCGGAGATTACGCAAAGAGCTGGGCCGTTAAAAAGGTGCGCGAGTCTTCGCACACGCTCGAAGTGGTGGTGCATTCAAAGAACCGCTATCAGTTAACGCACCTGCTCGAATTCGGCCACTGTTTGCGAAACGGCGGCCGTACAAGGGCGATGCCGCACATCGCTCCTGCCGAGGAAAAAGGAATAGAACAGCTTGAAAAGCAAATTGAAAGGAGTATCCGCAATGGATAAAATAGTAAAAATTCTGGA
>OMYH01000117.1 GCA_900315255.1 uncultured Eubacteriales bacterium
CATAAAGGATATGCAAAAAAGATATATCCCCGAAAAAGCCCGATTTTATCGGGCTTTTTTCCATTTCAGAGCCGTGACATTTTTGTCACGAAACGTAGATGAAAATCGGTTATTTCGCAGTCAATACCAACAGCCCGAAGAGAATATGCGCAGGCTTAAAATGAAGAACGATAAGGAGGCTGACAACATGGATCTGCATGATTTTGATGATGTAGCGGAAAACTATGACCTATATTTGGGTGAGATGTTTAAGGATGAGGATAACCACGCAGGATTCCAAGAGTTTTATCTGGACTTTGCAAAACAGTACGGCGGCGGCGGGGTAATAGACATTGCCTGCGGAACGGGGGCGGTGCTGTTATACCTCGCAGAGCACGGGATAATGGCTGATGGAACGGATCTTTCTGCAGCCATGTGCCGTGTTGCGGATGAAAAGGCAAAGAGCAAAGGCTATCATCTTAACATTTTCCCCGCGAATATGACGGAGTTCAGAAGCGATAAAAAGTACTCCTGCGCTATCATTGCACGGAGCGGATTTATGCATCTTCTTACGCCTCAATTACAGCGTGCGGCACTTCTGAACATTCGTGAGAATTTGTCTGACGGCGGAATGCTTACATTCAATACATTTGATCCGCAACCGTTTTTTCAGGCACAGCAGATGAATACAAAGGATACGGATTATTCATTCCGCCTTGCATACACGAATAAGAAGGGGCTGCAAGAGAAGATATACAATGCGATCTCGTATGATCCTTATACGCAGATCATGAGCGGAAATTGGAAATTTGAAACGCTCGACAATAACGGGAATGTCGTGGAGGAAAGGATCCGCCCGTTGAAAATGCGTCAAACGTATCGTCAGGAAATGAAATATCTTCTGGAATTGACCGGATACAAGATCGTGAATGTGTACGGAGGGTATCATAAGGAGAGCGGCGCCGCTTCTGCTAACAATGTTATTTGGTGTGTTCAAAAAAAGGATTCGTTATTTGGGAGTGCAGCATATTAAAGGAGGCAGATCATCAGATATGAGCAGAAATAGTCTGTCCGCTCTGCCGGACTATAACAACTGTCTTGTGAACCTATCCAATTCCATATTGAAGAAATTCGGCGCGCGAACAACAGCCGGGACGCTTCCCCTTGCGGATAAGTATCTTGAAGGGGCGTATCAAAATGTGGTGCTACTTATTCTGGATGCGCTGGGAACATCCATCGTTGAGAGGCATCTTGAAGAGAACGGTTTTTTCAGAAGACATATGGCAGGCGCGCTTGATTCCGTATATCCGCCTACAACGGTTGCCGCGACGACTTCGATCCTCAGCGGATTATATCCGAATGAACACGGATGGCTGGGATGGGACGTCTACTATCCGCAGATCAATAAAAACGTGACCGTTTTTTTGAACACAGAACAGCAAAAGGAAAAAGAAAACGCTGTTCCGTCTGCCGCTGATCCGGATGGAAAAAAGAGGTGGGCGGAGGATTCATTGGAGAAAGCATTCCCCGCAGCGGCGTACAATGTCGGCTTTCAATACACGCCGTACAAAAATATCGTCGAGATCATAAACGAGTCAGGGGGCAGCGCCTATGCCGCTATGCCGTTCATGCCGCCGTATCCTCAAAGCGCGGACGCGATCTTACATCGTGTGGAGAAGCTATGTCATGAACCGGGCAGAAAGTTCATTTATGCCTATTGGAATGAACCGGACAGCACCATGCATAAGACGGGAACTGGAAGTCCGGAAACACACAGGATCGTGACAATGCTTGAAAAAATGGTAGAGAAAACAGTATCGGGATTATCTGATACTTTGTTTCTGATTACTGCGGATCATGGCCACATAGACAGCAAGAATGATTGCCTGCTTGATTATCCTGAGATCATGCGCTGCCTTGTTCGTCCGCCTTCCTTTGAGCCGCGCACACTGAACCTCTTTGTGAAAGATGAATACAAGGAAACCTTTCCGAAGATTTTCAACAAGTATTTTGGAGATTCCTTTGTTTTGCTGACAAAAGACGAGGCTCTTTCCGAGAGATTGTTTGGAACGGGAAATGATCGTGACGGCTTAGAAGATATGATCGGTGATTATATCGCATTGGCGATCTCTGACAAGAGCATATTTATTACCCATTTTCATACCCAGGAAATGCGCGGAGTTCATGCAGGGCTGACCGAAGCAGAACGAAAGATTCCGTTTATCGTGATTGAGAAGAAGTAGGAAATTTGCCAAGCAGATAAGACAATATAAGCCTTGCGATGCTGACGGTATTGTAAGTTGGATAAAAGACGAGGAAGCCTTGCGTAAATGGAGTTCAGACATATTTTTCAACGTATCACAAAAGTATTGAGAATAACTGAAACAATTATTGAATACTATTTTTTCACAAGTTCAGTTCAGTACAAGGATTTTTGAAAAAACATCTTTTTTGCTCATCCTTGCCAAAACAAACATCCCTTAGGGTGTTTTTGATTTGTCCGGAAAAGGCGGCGGGATTGGAAGGCGACCGTGACGAGCGCAGGTGATGCTCCTGCGCTCGTCTTATCAAGCAGTGTATTTGTACTCCTGCAAGTTCAAATTCGCTTTGTTAGGGGCACAGCGACCTGAAAATGCGGTTGCTATTATACCTGAATCGTGGTAGAATAAAATCATAAAGCACGGAGGGCAATGCTATGAGCAACGGATTTGATTATTTTGATATACAAGGCAGCTTTAGGAACGCCCGTCCCGATGAAGCGGAAAAAGTCTACTATGTTGTACAACATACAAAAGCGGTCATATCGCAGGGCAGAATCGGCGTTTTGGTGAAGGACAGCGAGATTATCGGCACCGGCAGCCGCACCGGTAATCATATCACAAGAGTCTATGTTTTGCCCGAATATCAAGGGCTGGGCTTCGGCAGTATGATTATGGACGAGTTAGAAAAGAAGATTTTCAAGGACTACGATTACTGCGAGCTTGACGCTTCCTTACCTGCTTGTGTTTTTTATGAGAAAAGAGGTTATAAAACCGTTAAGCACGTCAAATATGACATTGGCAACGGAAAGTGTATGATCTATGAGATAATGAGGAAGGGTAATGACAGTAAGAGATATCAAAGATAATGAGCTGAGCGAGCTGCTTGCATTATACACCCACCTGCATGAGCTTGACGTACCTGAGAACAACGGGCATTTACAAAATACTTGGGCGGCGATTTGCAAAGACGAGAATCATCATATCATTGCAGAGGAAAGGGTTACGCTACCGCCTGTCTGAATCACGCAAAAGATTTGGCAATCAAGGCGAATTGCTATAAGATGATGCTGCTCACGGGCTCGAAAAGCGAAAGCACACTGCATTTTTATCAACAGGCAGGTTACAACTGCACGGATAAAACTGCGTTTATACAATGGTTATGAGGAATGAAATGGATATAAAGCTTATTGCAGCTAATCTTGAAGATTTAAATACGATCCTGCAAATGCAAAAAGAAGCGTTTTCCGAATTATACGCTAAGTATCAGGATACGGAAACAAGTCCTTCAACGGAAGAATATGAGGATATTCTGTTCCGCTTCAACCAACCCGAAACGACATACTATTTTATAATGGCAGATAATGTTAAGGTCGGCGTTATCCGTATTGTCGATTGTAAAGACGGCGTTACACGAAAAAGAATATCTCCGATTTTCATCATGCCCGAATACAGAAATCAAGGCTACACTCAGCAAGCGATAAAAGAAGCAGAACGTATTCACGGCAAGGGGCATTGGAAGCTCGACACGATCTTGCAGGAAGAAGGCAACTGCTATCTGTATGAAAAGCTCGGCTATCACCAAGCAGGTAAAACCGAGCAAATCAATGACAAAATGACGATCGTATTTTATGAAAAGGATTAACGATTGAATCGTATAACAGATCGGAG
>OMYH01000115.1 GCA_900315255.1 uncultured Eubacteriales bacterium
GTCCGATGTACCCTTTGTCATCATATCGAAAAACTTTCTGTCTTTCTGCACCCAGAGTTCATCGAAAATAAGGGCAGATACATTAACGCCCGACTTGCCCGCCACATCGGCAGATAACGCTTTATAAACGCTGTTCGTAGGATTAAAATGTATCGTTTTACGGCTCGGCTTTATATCGCAGAATTGGTTTAGTGCTTTTGATAAACGAACCATATCGCAGGCTACATCGAATACAAGCGAAGCCTGATCTCTGTCGGCAGCACAGCCATATACCTCGGCTCTCTGCTCTCCATCGGCACATAGCATATACAGTGCAATTGCGGCTGCAAGCTCACTCTTGCCGCTCTTCTTGCTTATCTCAACATAAGCGGTTGTAAACTGCCTTGTGCCGTCCGGCTTTAATGTTCCGAAAATATCACGCACAAGCTGTTCCTGCCAATCTATCAAAATAAACGGCTCTTTGAAAAAATCGCCCTTTGTATGACTGAGCGACTGAATAAAATCCACAACAAAGTCCGCTTCTTCTTTGTCGTAATGCGATGTCGGCAGCATGAACTTTGTCGGTGTGTATTTCTTTAATTTTCTAATATAATCACCCCCACGAAAAAGGAGCAAGGCTGTTAAACCCTGCTCCAAAACTATTTATATAAACAAGCAAAAGCCCCCGCAGGAGCTCCGCTTGGGATTGTCGGTTCTTACTTCTGTTTGAGTGCCCACTCTATAGCCGTGCCTGAGTCCTCGAAAAGCTCTTCACTCATTGCGATTAGGTCAAGTCGGCATTCAATGTAGCCGTAGCCCGTTTCCTCCGGAGTTTCCGTCATCTCGTAAACCCCTGCGATAAAGCCTTTCAAGCAAAGATCTGTAATAAAAACCCTTTCGCCCTTCTTAAGCACCGCACCCTCGCTGTGGTTAAGGTGTGACATAAGGTACTCCATTGTCGTTGAATTCGGCAGGCAGTAATATGTTTTTGTGTTCTCGGTGTAGTCTTCCGTTCTTTTGATTATGCTGTTTTTCATTGTTCGCTGCTCCTTGCTTTTTTGTTTTCTGCCCTTCGGCTGACTGTATATTACAATACATTTTCGATTATATCAACTCAATTATTCTCATAATCAGCACAAACTATTAGGCTGTCTTTTTACATTAATTGTGTGTCTATTAGCTACTTTTCATAAGTGAAGTATTGTAATCAACTATGATTTCTACATTCCTGTACATCATATAGGATGTAGACAGCTTTTCAAAACGGTGATATAATAAACAGCAGAAACATAGCCGATAAGCTTTGCTCCTGCTGTTTAGTCTTAATCGTGATAAACTATGTCACCGATCTAATATTTCCAAGCTCCGTTCTCAAATACGAACCGCCATAGCTCGTCATCATCGCCTCTGAAATCATACTCCGAGCCATCGACTATCGGTGCTATCCTTTTCAGCTTGTCGAGCAGCTTTGCGGTAAAATATTTTGAATATTTATCAAAACCCCAAGCATAAACGGTTATCTCTTCTTCTCCGATTTCACAATCAAAATCGTAGTTTACAAGATACTCATCAAATAGATCTTTTGCCTTATCAAATACCGTTTCGTCTGTTGTTTGGTAAACGATAACAGCGTCACCGTGTGCGTGATAGCCCATATCACTCCACCTCGCTGTCTTCATAAACGAGCTTTCCGGTTTGATATTTCCAGTCGCTGTTCTTGAAAATGTATCTCCAGTATTCGCCGTCTCCATCGTAAAAATCAAACTCCGAGCCGTCTTCCGTCGGAGCAATATTCTTTAACGATTCAAGCAGTTGACGGATACGAGCTTCGGAGTAGCCCTCGTTTCCCCAGCCGTTTACTTTTACGCCGTTTTTTAAGCGTACATGGTCGAAGTCGTATCGATAACCGACCTGTCGAAACGCTTCATCAACCTTCTTGATAATGCTTTCGTCGGTACCTGTGTAGATTATCCTTAGTTCCCCATTAACAAACAACATTGCTGTTCACCCCCCCAATCAAAACCAAAATGTATGTGCCATGTTCATTTTTCCGTTCGGAGAAAAATAACAAAGCTGCTTTAAGTGTTCTTTTATGAAGGCTATCTGCTCATCGGTCAATCCGAGCGTACTGCCCTCGTCATCGTGCGATACGAAGATCAGATTTCCGACAAGGCACGTCAGAACCTTCATACGGTTTTTCTTGTCGGTGATGATAAGAGTCGTTATCGGACTGGCTTTCAAAAGCCCCTCGTCATCGGCGTAGATGTCTATGCTGTTATTTTCAAGTTCCGCATAATAATTCGCAAGCGTTATCAGTCCGCCGACCTCAGTTTGCAGCGATTTCAAATCGCCTTTGATGTTCTTAACACAAGCGTTGCCGTCCGTGTCAATTTTGAATATCTGCATTTCTGCACTCCTTCCTGCGTGAGCCTCCTGTGCTCGTTGCTACCACATATTACAATGATCGGCTCGATATAGCAAGGTGTAAAACAGACAATGATATAAATCATTTTTGTGTAGTATTCATCACGATTTGATCGGATTTGAAAAAGACTCGTAACGAGCAGAACGCCGCCAAGCGGCAGCGTCCGAGTCTCTTTCAAATGCGATTAATCTTCCATTTTATGACTGTAGCGGTGGATCGTATCAAGAATTTTATTCTGTTCTTCTTCGTCAATACCAAGGCTTGATAAAGCTTCCTTAACCGAACAATCGCTGCAAATAAGGGTTTTGTTATCCGTTCTTGATAATGCGGGAGGTTCGTAGTAGGTCTTTCCGCAAAGCGGACATATTCTGCCGTTGTCAATAATTTCATCTTTCATGTGGTTATCTCCTTTTCCATTATTTCAGTATTATGTTGATTTTCAAAAGCCCGTCATAATTCGGCTCGATGTAATCGACTGTTCTATTATGCAGATTTTCGGGTATTGCGTTCAGATTTTGTCCGTTGAGATAATCATATTCAGCGATCATCTTAAACTCATCTTCGTCATCATCGTACTCCATTATTTTAATGGAACTGTCGATGATTTTTGAGGAGTCGTAACCGTTCAGGCAGGTGTTGATGTAATATCCGTTCGGAGCTCCAAGCTGCCGCCGCTCGTCCATGATGTAGGCGAAGGTGTTAAGCGTTCTCACCCTGCCCGACTTAATGTATCGGCAGCGAACTCGGAAGTCCTTCTTGTAGTAAAACCTCGGGAAGCCCTCGTACTGGTCAAGGCTTTTCTCGTCTGCCTTCTTGATCTCCCAGACCGCCACCGGCACCGTGGCTCCCTTTTTCGGTTCGATTGTCAGGTAAGAGCCTGTCTTGCTTCCTTTGAAAAGAAGCTCGTAATCCTTG
>OMYH01000114.1 GCA_900315255.1 uncultured Eubacteriales bacterium
TTGCCTGTTGCTTTGATCTGACGCTTAAATCCTGCCATCACACAGGCCTGCACACTGTTCTGCACACTGTTCTGCACACAGGTATTCTTTGATAAAAAACTCCCTCTATATATTGTCGTGGGAGAAGTCATTTTTTCACCTATCGATGAAAAAATTATTATTTTTCAGCCTAACACACTTACATACCACCAAACATTTTGTTTGTTTTTATCAATACATTTTTATCGGCTTTTGCCCCAGCCCACAACGCTGCCACCACACCCTTTGGCACAAGCGGAATGGGCAGTCACAATCTTTTCTTAATTCTCTTGTTATCCACTATTTTTCTAATATTATTTTTAATATAATATATATTAATTTATTATTGGGCAAGTATGGGCAAGTAAAAACGGTAATATATATAAAGAAATATAAAAATAGAAATCACCGAAAAAACCTGCCCAGACCTGCCCAAGCACAGCTTCAAGCTTCAGGTGTGGTGATGATGATGGTGTGGTGATGTTATTGTAATGGTATTGTAATGATATACAAATGTGCAAATCAACTCAGAACACCAAACTCAGAATTTTCTTCCCCGTCAGCCTCACCGTTCTCATGAGTTAAGAAACGGCAGCCAATAAGCATAGTTGTTTTACTTCCGCTGCCATCACTCGGTGTTTTCCTCTGTATCCTAAAAAACCTCTGTATAGCGTTATTAAAATTAGTGCTATTCTCCTTCCGATAACCATACTTATCACACCATTCACCATAGAGCCTGTATGCCGCAGAGGTGCGTACTTCGTATGCTTCACCCTGCTCAAGCCACGCATCAACAAACTGCCCGATACGATCAGACTCCGCCTCATATTCTTTGTTGGCAGAGATAACTGCCGCAGGATCGGCGAGAGATTCTCGTTTCAGACGTTTATACCCTTCATAGCACCAGTTAAAGATTGCCGACAGATTATCCGGCTCGCCGAAGAAGGACTTGAGTCCTTTATCCTGCTCATGCTCCTCGAAATGACGCTTGAAAGGAATCAGCTTCAGACGATTTGAGTAGAACAGAGTCATATCGGAAACTGACGGCTTGTAATTCGTGTTGATAAAGATCTTAAAATTCGGCTTAAAGTCAAAAGAATTTTCATGCAGGAATCGTGCATTCAGGGTATCATTGCCTGTCATTCTTTTAACCAGAGCTGCATTAAAAGTTATTTTCTTCTCCGGCTCGGAGATATTTACGAAACGCACTCCTGCTAAACGAGCTATCTCCTCGCTCGGTCCCGATGCGTTATTAGAACCGAATTTTGTGCTTAACATCTCCGGGTTAGAGGTTTTACCGTAATCGCCCATAATTTTCAAAAATGTCTCCATTGTCGTCCCCTTGCCGTTACGAGATGTAGCACCGTACAGTATGAAGAGACATTCAAGACTTGTATCTCCTGTCAATGCGTAGCCTAAAGCCTTCTGAAGATATGCTGCCAGATCCGAGTCATTCATCATAATCTCGTTGATAAACTGCTCCCAGCGCGGACAGCTGGCTATCGGATCATATGTCACACCGGATATCAAAGTAATGAAGTCCGCAGGGTCGTGAGAGCGAAATTCCCCGGTTGTGAGGTTCAGTGTACCATTCTTACAGTTGAACAGATTAATATTCTTGTCAAAAATAGAGTGTGCAACTGCATGAACAGACTTTGCGTCCTCAATCATAGTTCTGCGGTTTTTCCTCAACTGCAGCTTCTGTACTCTCTTAATATACCTGTTTCTCGTATCCTCATCTTTTATCCGGAGAGCGAAGACATATAACCTGTCTGCAAGTATCTTAGCCAGTTCCGCCACTGCAAGCCCGTTTTCATCGGGACGCCATACAGCACCGTCATATACATACCAGATATTTCTACCGGCATCGAACCTTGCGATAGGTTTATAATAATCAGCAAATATATTTCCGATACCGATTTCATCTCTTTGATACCTTGCGTTAGTATGCGGCTTCATTTCTTCGATAGTGAGGGTGATATGCGACAGATCAGGAGTGAAGGCCGCATGAGCTTCTGCTTCATCCGTTACAGTATCGAACTCTTCTTCTGCAGATGCAGTATCGTGAATAGGAGTGTAGATAACAGAGTTAGTTGATACCGCGTTACGAATAGTGATCTGTCCATAAGTAGCGTCTCCCGTCATTCTATCCCACTTATCACGCATCAAAGCAGAACTGCGGAATATTCGGTCAATCTGTTCTTCAACATTTCCGCACCAAAAGGAAAGAATAGAGACTAATGCCATATCAGCATCTGACTGTGAATCATATCCTTCTTCCCATCGACCTTCAAAAAGTGCTTTGAACTTATCACCCGATGTAGAATTGGATGCGTGCGTAATGACCTGCTCATCGCTAAGATAGGATACCGGCTCTACAGAACTGCCGGATTCTATCCTGGTTTTTCTCTTCATAAAAGTATCAAGAGCCGACTGCAAAGCATCATCATTCCTGCTAACTGTTCCGGGTCTGTATACATCACCTGTGACGGTGACAAAGCGATTGGTAGCACCTGGGAGATACACTTCAAGACCGTGTTTGCGGTTGTTTATGTAGTACACCGTCTTATCATAGGCGAAATCGGGTGATAACTTGAAGAAACCACGTAAGCCGGTAGAGCTTGGCGAGCGTTCAAAATAGGTGTCGGGAAAAAACGATAGTACGCTTGCAGCTACATCGTTTAATGAGCCGTCCTCTCTGATGCAGTGGTCTATATCAATAGCACCGATACCCTCGCTGACACGATAGCCGATACCGTCCCAGCCGCCCATTGCATAAGCCGTCATAGCTGCGGAAAAGTCAGCGAAAGTTGACGTATCGTTTGTTTTGGCAGGCTGTCTCGTTCTCGGATCATACGGCACTTTCGTAGCTCTGCCGTTTCTTTTTTCATACCTCCACAGGCAGAATGAAGCATTAGTTTTCAGCTCCTGCGGAATGTTTACAAAGTTTACTCGTTTAATCATGTTAGTATTATTATTCTTCTTGTTATCAGACATAAAAACCTCCTGTTATTTAATCTTGTGGAATTATCTATAGCCTATAGTCAGTCTTTTATAGTCAGTCTTTTACAGATGCGCCTTAACAGCGGCAA
>OMYH01000113.1 GCA_900315255.1 uncultured Eubacteriales bacterium
GAAAACAGTTCTTCACAGACGAATTCCACATCGGGGTACATACCGAGCAGACCCTTTGCAGCACCCGGATCGACATCTGCCGTATCGTTTACAATACTGCTGCCGATAGTGCCGCCCGTAAACACAACCAATATTTTCATTATTATTTGCTTCACCTCTTGATCTCCCTTGCAGGACAAATCACGCACACCTGCATTTTTTGCATAAACTGCTTAATCGCCTGAATTCTGTTTTGCAGACAATGAGCTTCCGACAGCTATGATCAGAAACACGATCGGTATCACATAAAGCGTGACCGCAAGCATAACCAAGGCGGCAGTTACCGCCGCTCCCGATACCGCAGCGCACCATAAGGATAAGCTCCCGAAAACGCACATCAGAACTCCCGTTATCACAAGTATCACACCGAATGCGCCCGGATCCCGACCCGAACGCTTTTCCGCCGCAATGATAATACCGAGTATGCCGCAGACAGCAGACAAAGCGATCACAAGATAAAGAACAGATAAATGCATTTTTGCCCCATGCGAACCCGACTTCAGCAGCTCCGCCCAGCTTGATACGCTGAATACGGAAAAGCTGTCATCTCCGACTTCTTTTATCTTGCCCAGCATCGCTGTCATTCTAAACACCTTTGCCCAGATAAGATGTACCATGCCGCAAAGAAGCACAGCTATCGAGGTCACAAGCAGCCGCCCCGAATATTTCTTTTTCATATATAACCTCCGTGAAAAACAATGATCTGTATATGCGACAGTGCCATATTTCCACCGCTTACTCTTCTCTTAGCCAAGGGAGCACTCATACAAACACAGCAGCCTGTACGGTATCGGCGAACTAACCCCGTGTGTCACACGGTTGATAACCGTCCCCGACGACAGGCAACCCCCGGTGTCATCGACGTTTCTTATAATATTGTACACCAAACATTCTCAAATGTCCATAGGCGGACGCCCTATCCGAATAATCTTTACTCAAAAAACAAAAATAATAATAAAAAACTATTGACAAAACAATTTTAATATGATACAATTAAATTGCAAAAAATCAATTCGTCAAGGAGGTACAGAATATGTCAATATACGATTTCACGGTCAGGAAGAGAAAGAACGGTGAGCTTGATCTGGGCACACTCAGAGGCAAGGTGTTTCTTATTGTGAACACCGCAACATACTGCGGCTTTACGCCCCAGTATGAAGGGCTTGAAAAGCTCTATGAAAAATACCACGACAAGGGCTTTGAGGTTCTCGACTTTCCCTGCAACCAGTTCGGCAATCAGGCTCCGGGCAGCGACAGCGAGATTCACGAGTTCTGCACGGCACGCTACAAGACGCAGTTCGACCAGCTTGCAAAGATCGATGTGAACGGCGAGAACGAGTCCCCTTTCTACACCTATATCAAAGCAAACGCTCCGGCGGAGAATGTTCAGGGGCTCAAAAACAAAATGACCATGAAAGCTATCGAAAAGCTCAGCAAGACGGCAACGAAGCTCGAGGACATCAAGTGGAACTTCACGAAGTTCCTGGTAGACAAAGACGGCGTTATCGTGAAAAGGTATGACCCCACCTGTACGCCTGCCGACATAGATAAGGATATTGAGGCACTTATCTGAATAAGAATATAGTATATGTATAATACTACTAAAAATGAAAGGAGCTGTTCTATATGGCAGTTATTAAAGTAACATCGGAAAACTTTGAAAAAGAGGTTCTTTCCTCGGGCGTACCCGTGCTTGCAGACTTCAACGCAGACTGGTGCGGTCCGTGCAGAATGCTGAAGCCTATCGTTGAGGAGATTTCAGAGGAATACCCCAACATAAAAGTCGTATCGATCAACATTGACGATGAAGATGAGCTTGCAGACGAATATGACGTATCGTCTATCCCCTGCGTTGTATTGTTCAAGGACGGGCAGGAGGCAGACAGAGTGATCGGCTTCCGTCCAAAGGAGTCTATCATTGAGTTTATGGGAGTATAAAGATGTATGACATTATCATCATAGGCGCAGGGCCTGCAGGTCTTACCGCTGCGATATACGCAAGGCGCGCCGAAAAAAGGGTACTGGTTCTCGAAGCTTCAAGCTATGGCGGACAGATCATTAACACCCCGATAATAGAGAACTATCCTGCCGCCGCAGATATCTCAGGCTTTGATTTTGCGAATAACATCTATAATCAGGCGGTACAGCTCGGCGCAGAGGTCAGGTTTGAACGGGCTTTGCGCATAAAGAACAGCAGCAGCGAAAAAACGGTAGTTACTGCGAAAAACTCTTACGTCTGCAAAGCGGTAATTATCGCAACAGGCTCTCTCAACAGGAAGCTGGGACTCGAAAACGAGGATAAGCTCGCAGGCAGAGGTATCTCCTACTGTGCAACGTGTGACGGAGCATTTTTCAAGAACAAGGCGGTTGCAGTCGTAGGCGGAGGAAACACCGCATTAGAGGATGCTCTCTACCTTTCTGATATAGCAAGCACAGTGTATCTTATCCACAGAAGAGATACATTCCGTGGGGAAGAAGCGACCGTAAACAAGCTGAAAGAGCGTGAAAACGTGAAGTTCATATTGAACAGTACCGTCACAAAGCTGAACGCAGACAGAAGGCTTCAAAGCATTGAGGTAACGAACAAGGACGGCGACACTCAGACAATAGAAGTCAACGGTCTTTTCACCGCAATAGGACGCATTCCCGAGAACAAAAGCTTCGCAGATGTGGTCACTCTCGACAGCGAGGGCTATATCATAGCGGACGAATCCTGCAAAACGAATGTTGACGGTATTTTCACCGCAGGCGACAACAGAACAAAGGCTGTCAGACAGCTTGTAACTGCCGCCGCAGACGGAGCGATAGCTGCGACCGAGGCTATAAAATATATTTCCTGAATAATCACATGATAAAAGCTGTGTATTCGTACGCAGCTTTTTTGTCATTACATCATAACAGAAATATAAATGCAGGGTTAAGCATATTATGCATAGTTTTACAGGAAAGTCCTATAGAAATAATTATATAAGAAATTATATGGATATTTCCATACCTTGCATTATTTAAGGTTGAAAACTGAAAAATTATGGAGACACTGATTAAATTGAGCGCCGAAGTTGCGCCGTCAGATTTTTAGGCAGGCGAACGCCTGCGGGTATTACGCGTTCATAATAATAACTGTATCTT
>OMYH01000112.1 GCA_900315255.1 uncultured Eubacteriales bacterium
CTCTCGTATGTCGCCGTGTCCTCGGCAGAGAGAATGCCGCTTGCATTGCGGTGTGTATCGAGAAAATTCTTAGCCTTTTCCCAAGTTTCTGAACGCTTCTTTCTCATTTCAATGATTGTCATAGTGTGTTTCCTCCTGTTATTTCAAAAGATTTAGTCTTGTTTGCAGGTCGCATATTTTCATGCCTGCGGTCGATGTGTTTTTCTTTATCAACTGATTCATTAGGCGATTGGACACCTCACGCTGACTGAATTCGTATGAATCGTCGGTGCCGGTATCGGTATCGCTGAACATGATCGAGTCGGCAAAGCCAAGCTCAACAGCCTTCTTCGCCGATAACCACGTTTCGCAGTCCATCATGTGCGATATTTTCGCCCTCGATAAGCCCGATTTAAGCTCGTAAGCGTTGATGATAGACTCTTTAACTTCATCGAGCATATCGATAGCTTTCTGCATATCGGATACATCTCCGGCGGCTATTGTCAACGGGTTATGGATCATCAGAAGGGAAAGCGGTGACATTAAAACCTCGTCACCTGCCATCGCAATGACGCTCGCCGCACTCGCAGCAAGGCTGTCGATTTTAACCGTTACCTTGCCTTTATATGATTTAAGCATATTGTAGATCTGAGTTGCTGCGTACACGTCGCCGCCGATGCTATTGATCCAAACCTCAATATCGCCGTTATCGGATTCAAGCTCGTCCTTGAAAAGCTGCGGTGTTACCTCATCTCCGTACCACGACTCGGACGCTATGACGCCGTTGAGATAAAGAGTACGAGTAGTAGGTGTGTCTGTAATATCACTCTCGCCAGCATCGTTCTTGACCCAATTCCAAAACTTCTTATTCTTCATTGTCTAAATCTTCCTCCTTTTCGTCTGTTTGCTGTTCTGTATCTGTGTTTTCCTGCGGCTCTGAATCTCTTTTTCGCGCACTGCCTATGTCGATCATATTGCCGTTGCACAAGTAACGATTTCCACCAAGCTCATCAGGTATTAAGTCCATATTTTCAAGTTCACGGACATCGTTAGGTGATAAAAAGCCGTTTTGAATACCTACGGAATAACCGCTCATACGGCTCTGATAATCACCACGAAGTAGCCCGTCAACATTGAATTTTATGAAGTAGTTTTTCTTCTCGTCATCGGTAAACAGCACTCTCGACATACTCTGCTCCCACCGCACTAACCACGGATCAAGCGAATATTTCACAAATTCAAGTGATAAATGCTCGATGTTGGAAAAAGTCGCTCTCTCCAAATCGCCTATCATGTGCGGCGGCACTCGGAATATACGGGCTATTTCATTAAGCTGAAATTTTCGTGTTTCAAGGAATTGTGCTTGATCGGGAGCTATTGTGATCGGAGTATAGTGCATTCCCTCTTCTAAAACGCAAGTGCGGCTTGAATTTGCACTGCCGCCGAAAGCCTGATTCCAACTTTCACGAACACGAGCAGGATGCTATTGAAAGTCCTATCGCATTTTTCGCCATCGCTATCGGAGAATATCCGACCAACCCATCGAACCCTAATCCGGGAATGTGCAGCACTTCCGACGGTTTCAGAATAACCGATGAACCTTTCATTGTCTGAGCATCGTCACGACTAAGCTGATACTGATAATACAGCTCTCCACGCTCGTTACGGTCAACTGTCATTCTGCTTGGCATAAGCGGATAAATGGCTATGACTTCGCCTTTGCCGTTGCGGATTATTTGTGCGTAGGCGTTTCCCCACAATAACAAATGCGTCATCATCGTTTCTCTGAAAACGAATGAACACATTTCGGGATTTGGCTCGTCGTGTAAAAGGAAGTATAATGGGTGATCTATTGCTTTTTCCTTGCTGCCTTTATCTGTGTATTTATACAGATGTAACGGCAGTCCTGCAACTGCTTCCGATAGAACTCTGACGCAGGCATACACAGCCGTCATCTGCATTGCCGAGCGTTCACTCACATTCTTTCCGGCTGTAGAATTGCCGAGATAAAAGCGAAATGCACTGCCGTTTGTTGCGTTCTTCGGACGGTCTCTTGACTTGAAAAGTCCAGATAAAATGTTCATTGTCATAATCCCCCTATATATAATGAAAAGCAAATCAGATGAAGAGCAGTCCTCGATCATCATAAACGCTGCCGCCCTCATCATTACCGCATCGGATGGCTCTGTCAAGCGCCATTATCGTAGCGATTGCACCATCGATTTTCTCTGTTGACTTTTCCTTGTCGGCTTTGATGTTTCCAGCAGGATCGGTACGAATGCTGATATTATCGACATTCCATCGCAGAACAGGATGCCCGCCGTGTGCTATTTTCTTCTCGAGTACAAGCTTCATAAGCTCCTTAGTCGGCGGTGACATATCCTTGTAGCCCTGTCCGAAAGGAACAACGGTAAATCCCATGCCCTCAATGTTTTGAACCATCTGCGTCGCTCCCCACCTGTCAAAGGCTATCTCTCTGATGTTATACTTCGTGCCAAGCTCTTCAATGAATTTTTCGATATAGCCATAGTGTACGACATTGCCCTCGGTAGTCTGTATAAAGCCTTGTCGTTCCCATAAATCATACGGAACGTGATCTCGGCGTACTCTCAAATCGAGCGTTTCTTCGGGTAACCAAAAGTACGGCAGAACTACATACTTATCGTCTTCATCTACCGGCGGAAATACAAGCACGAAAGCAGTAAGGTCGGTGGTAGACGAAAGGTCGAGACCGCCGTAGCAGACCCGACCTTCGAGAGATTGTTCATTTACAGGAAAAGCACATAGATCCCATTTCTCCATCGGCATCCAGCGGACGGTCTGTTTTACCCATTGGTTAAGGCGTAGCTGTCGGAATGCGTTTTCTTCGCCCGGATTCTGCCTTCTGCCTTGCAGATTCACAAGCGTCACGCACCTTATCAATACCAACTGTGATACCAAGTGACGGATTTGCCTTTTCCCAGACCTTTTCATCAGTCCAGTCGTCGTTCTCGTCTATGCCGTAAATCACGGGATAAAACGTCCTATCGATTTTTCGGCCTTCGAGAAGGTCCTTCGCTTTTTGATGCACTTCATAGCATATCGAGTGGGTATCGTCACCGGCTGTTGTGATAAGGAAATACAGCGGCTGCATTCTTGCGTCACCCGAACCCTTTGTCATAACATCAAAGAGCTTTCGATTAGGCTGGGAATGCAGCTCATCGAATACAACACCGTGTATATTAAAGCCGTGTTTGGAATAGGCTTCTGCCGAAAGGACTTGATAAAAGCTGTTTGTAGGCTGATAGATCAGACGCTTTTGTGAAGCCAGAATTTTGACTCGTTTATTCAGAGCCGGACACATTCTGACCATATCAGCGGCAACATCAAAAACTATACTTGCCTGCTGTCTGTCACTCGCGCAGCCGTAAACCTCTGCTCGTTCTTCACCGTCACCGCAGGTCAGAAGCAATGCGATAGCGGCTGCGAGCTCAGACTTGCCCATCTTCTTCGGTATCTCAATATACGCCATGTTAAACTGCCGATATCCATTCGGTTTAAGGATTCCGAAAAGGTCACGGATGATCTGCTCCTGCCAGTCGATCAAATCAAACGGCTTTCCCGCCCACATTCCTTTTGTGTGGCAAAGCTGCTCTATGAACATAACAGCAAAATCGGCAGCGTCCTTATCATATTTTGAATCGGCTGACATGAATTTAGTCGGTGTGTATTTCTTTAGTTTTCTGATATCATCACCCCCACGAAAAAGGAGCAAGGCTGTTAAACCCTGCTCCAAAACTATCTATATGAACAAGCAAAAGCTCCCGCAGAAGCTCCGCTTGGGATTGTCGGTTCTTACTTCTGCTTGAGCGCCCACTCTATAGCCGTGCCTGAGTCCTCGAAAAGCTCTTCACTCATTGCGATTAGGTCAAGTCGGCATTCGATGTAGCCGTAGCCTGTTTCCTCGGGCGTTTCGGTCATTTCGTAGACCCCTGCAACAAACCCTTTCCAACTAAGATCTGAAATCAACACTCGTTCGCCCTTTTTAAGCACGGCCCCTTCGCTGTGGTTAAGGTGCGACATAAGGTACTCCATTGTCGTTGAATTCGGCAGGCGGTAATATGTCTTCGTGTTCTCGGTGTAGTCTTCCGTTCTTTTGATAATGCTGTCTTTCATTTTCGCTCTTCCTCGCTTTTTTGTTTTCTGCCCTTCGGCTGACTGTATATTACAATACATTTTCGATTATAGCAACTCAATTATTATCATAATCAGCACAAACTATTTTGCTGTCTTTTTATGGTAATTGTGTGTCTTTTAGCTACTTTTCATAAGTAAAGTATTGTAATCATCTAAGATTTCTATATTCCTGTACACCATATATGATGAAGACAGCTTTTCAAAACGGTGATATAATAAACAGCAAGAAACATAGCCGATAAGCTGTGCTCTTGCTGTTTAGTCTTAATCGTGATAAACAATGTCACCAATCTGATATTTCCAATCACTATTCTCAAAAACAAATCGCCATAGCTCGTCATCATCGCCCCTGAAATCAAACTCCGAACCGCCAACTATCGGTGCTATGCTTTTCAGCTTATCGAGCAGCTTTGCGGTAAAATACTTTGAGTATTTATCAAAGCCCCAAGCGTAAACAGTTATCTCATAATCACCAACTTCACAGTCAAATTCGTAATTTGCAAGATACTCATCAAATAGATTTTTTGCCTTATCAAATACCGCTTCGTCTGCGGTTTGGTAAACGATAACAGCGTCATCGTGTGCGTGATAGCCCATATCACTCCACCTCGCTGTCTTCATATACGAGCTTTCCGGTTTGATATTTCCAGTTGCCGTTCTTAAAAATGTATCTCCAGTATTCGCCGTCTCCATCGTAAAAATCGAACTCCGAGCCATCTTCCGTCGGAGCAATATTCTTTAACGATTCAAGCAGTTGACGGATACGAGCTTCGGAGTAGCCCTCGTTTCCCCAGCCGTTTACTTTGACGCCGTTTTTTAAGCGTACATGGTCGAAGTCGTATCGGTAACCGACCTGTCGGAATGCTTCGTCAACTTTCTTGATAACGCTTTCGTCGGTATTTGTGTAGATTATTCTTAGTTCCCCATTAACAAACAACATTGCTGTTCACCCCCCAATCAAAACCAAAATGTATGTGCCATGTTCATTTTTCCGTTCGGAGAAAAATAACAAAGCTGCTTTAAGTGTGCTTTTATGAAGTCAATCTGCTCATTGGTCAAACCGAGCGTGTTGCCCTCATCATCATGCGATACGAAGATCAGATTTCCGACAAGAGCCGTCAGCACCTTCATAGGATTTTTCTTTTCGGTGATCAGCAACGTGGTTATCGGATCTGCTTTCAAAAGCCCCTCGTCATCGGCAAAAATATCAATGCCCTGATCTTCAAGCTCCTCGTAGTAATTTGCAAGCGTTATCAGTCCGCCGACCTCCGTTTGCAGCGATTTCAAATCGCCTTTGATGTTCTTAACACAAGCGTTGCCGTCCGTGTCAATTTTGAATATCTGCATTTTTTTACTCCTTCCTGTGCAAGCCGTTCTCGGCTCGCTGCACTGACATATTACGATAATAAGCAGCTTTTATCAAGCTATAAAACCGACAATGATATAAATCATTTTTGTGTAGTATTCATTACGAAAACGGAAGAAGAAAAGCCCTGCCGAGCGGCGGTGCTCCGTTCTCCGCAGGGCGGCTCAGTTTATTCTGAGCCTGATCCCCGGAATTTCTTCGTCCGTTCCCCAGATCGTTTTTCTCTTGACTGTGCAAAGTCCTTCGAGCGTGCAGCCTTCGGCACCGTAGGCGTGAAGGTTCTCAAGCAACGCTGTGCTTGCGTTCGTAATGATCATCGTTTCGATTCCTGCCTTGCGGAGCGTGTCTATGAAGTCCTTAGTCTCCGTTTCCCAAGTGAAGTCGTTGAACTCAAACTCCTCGGTTTCGTTCTCGTTGTTTGATCTCCAAGCGTGGTAGGCTTTCATC
>OMYH01000108.1 GCA_900315255.1 uncultured Eubacteriales bacterium
GTGCAAAAACCGCGATTTCAAACGCATATCCACTTTATCTTAATTCTTGTTAGAAATATAGCGGATTGTATAGCATAAAAAGCGTAACTCTGGTGGGGACCCATAAAGAAGCGCGCAGTTTAGGCGAAAAGTTGGGCACCCGACATTCGGACACGTTTGATTTTTTTCAAACTTTTTCAAACAAATTCAAACGATATTTGCTGCCACCAGATCTGGGGGCAGTAAATTTTGCAGAACGGAAGTGATATTAATGGCTAAGGACGGTACAAGCCGTGGCGGTGCTCGTCCGGGTGCAGGGCGAAAGAAGAAAGCCTTGTCGGAGAAGATCGCTGCCGGCAATCCCGGACATAGACCGCTGAAAATGTTAGACCCTGTGGCTCTCGACACTGTTGATATGCCGCCACCTGCGGAATATTTATCGGCGGAGCAGCGAGACGGCAGACCACTTGGTGCGGATAAAATATACATCAAAATTTGCACATGGTTAAAAAGCGTTAATTGCGATAAGCTCGTAAATCCAAACCTTGTAGAGCAGTATGCGATTTGCGTGGCAAGGTGGGTGCAGTGTGAAGAACAGTTCGCCGTTTGTGTCTATCGGGCAGGCGTATATGAAACAGGCAAATATTATCTGGGCGGATATTTCGCAGGTGGTAAAGGAGAATTGTTCAGTCGAAGTGAAGTTTTCAAATCTACAAGACGATATGATGGAAGCGTTGCTCAGACGTAGGAACGGATAAGGAGACTGTGTCGTAAAACACGACAGGGACTAAAGAAGGAGATCAGCATGAAAGCAAATTACTACATATCGGCTGCCGATGATGTAAAGTCGGACAAGCAGGCAAGAAAGAATGATAAGAGCAAGAACAAGCTGCGTAATCGCAACAGAGACACACGCAGTTCGATGAAGAGAAAAATTGGAAGGAGAGGCAGAAGATGACCACTACTACAGAAATGCAGCTCGTTGATATCAACAAACTGATACCGTATGTAAATAACGCTCGGACACACTCGCCGGAACAGATCACAAAGCTGCGGTCGAGCTTGCGAGAATTCGGGTTTGTCAATCCGCTCATTGTCGATAAGGATTTGAACGTGATAGCCGGA
The DNA here is from genome assembly GCA_900315255.1 of uncultured Eubacteriales bacterium. Lineage (GTDB taxonomy): Bacteria > Bacillota > Clostridia > Oscillospirales > Acutalibacteraceae > RUG592. The sequence goes on from OMYH01000108.1 coordinate 1,105, forward strand.
CACGGCAGGCTTGCCGCCGCAAAAGCGGAAGGCATCACCGAAGTACCGTGTGTTTTTGCAGAACATCTGACGGAAGCTCAGAAGAAAGCCTATATCATAAATGACAATCGATCTGCTCTTGACGCAGGTTGGGACGATGAGCTTTTGAAAGTCGAAATGGAAGCGTTGCAGGATATGGGGTTCGACCTTTCGATGACGGGCTTTGATACCGATGAGCTTGACGCACTTTTCTCGCCCGACAGCGACGATGCCAAAGAGGACGACTTCGATGTCGAGGAAGAATTGCAAAATCCCTGCTTTTCAAAAACGGGTGACATCTGGCATCTTGGCAGGCACACCGTTATCTGCGGCGACTCGACCGACAGCGATACATACAAACGGCTGCTCGGTGATACGAAGGTAAATCTCGTTTGTACCGATGCACCGTACTTTGTTGACCTTAAGAGTGCGTCCGGCAAGATAAAGAACGATGACCTCAGCGACAAGGAAGGCTACGAGTTTTTGATGAAGGTTTTCAAAAACTTTCACGGCTACATGGCTAAGGACGCATCGTTCTATGAATTCTACGCTACGGCAAAATCTCGTATCTTTTACGATGCTTTTGAAGATGCGGGCTTTAAGGTTGGTGCAGGGCTTATCTGGAAAAAGCCGAGAGCACCGCTTTCACGCACCAACTGGAAATTTAATATGGAGCCGATAATCTTCGGGTGGCGTAAGGACGGCAAGCACGTCTGGTACGGCGATCAGAAGCAGACTGCTGTGTTTGAGTTTGACGGAATAAAGAACAGCAAGGAAGACGGCTTTTCACACCCGTCGAGTAAGCCGGTGCCGCTTATAGCATACCTTATCAAGCAGTCTACGATGACAAACGGAATCGTCCTTGACGGCTTCCTCGGTTCGGCTTCTACGCTCATAGCTTGTGAGCAGATGGAACGCACCTGTTACGGTGTAGAGATCGAGGAGAAGTTCGTGGACGTTGCGGTCAAAAGATACATTCAGTTCAAGGGCGGCAGTACCGAGAATGTGTATGTTACACGAGACGGCGTTGATATTCCGTATGACGAGCTGGGAATCGAGGTGAAACCGCCTGATGATTAAGAAAGACTTGTTCGTATGTAGCTTCAGCGGTGGTAAAGACTCCACTGCGCTCCTGCTTAGACTACTCGAAAGCGGTATGCCCGTTGATGTAGTTCTTTTCAACGATACCGGCTTGGAGTTTGAACAGCTCTACGAGCATATCAATAAAGTCGAGCAGTATATCACGAAATACACCGATGTCGGCATAACGAGAGTGCTGCCGGAGCACCCTTTTGAATATTACTTTTTCGATGTGCTTATACATCATCGCAAACAAACAAAATTCAACGAACGCCTCGGCACAGACTCGCACAACGGATTCAGTTGGCCGGGACCCAAAATGCGATGGTGTACAGACCGTCTGAAAACAAGACCGAGAACGCAGTTTCTCCGTGACTATCGCAAGGAATATAACATCATTGAGTACGTGGGTATCGCTGCCGATGAAGAATATAGGCTGCGTAGGAAGATAAACGACCGTGAGAATAAACGGTATCCGCTTGTCGATTGGGGTATGACCGAAGCCGACTGCTTGCAATATTGCTATGACAGGGGGTTCGATTGGGGCGGGCTTTACGAGAAATTTTCTCGGGTATCATGCTGGTGCTGTCCGCTGCAGTCGCTGCCGGAGCTTCGTGTTTTATATCACGAGTTTCCCGAACATTGGGAACAATTGAAAAAATGGGATAACAAGACCTACGGTCAGTTCCGTATCGATTATTCCGTTGAAGATTTAGAGAAACGCTTTGACCTCGAGGACACTTGGCGAGCTGCCGGACGTGAACCAAAAGGCAAAGCGTTTTTTACTGCACTGTGTGAAAGATTGGAGGGGAGCTAATGAAGAAATTAACACTCGGCAGCTTGTTTTCGGGATCGGGTGGTTTCGAGGTTGCCGGGATATTAAGCGGCATCGAGCCGATCTGGAATTCCGAAGTGCTCCCTTTTGCAAAGCGTGTAACCACGAAACGGCTGCCGCAGGTTAAGCACTACGGTGACATCAGCAAGCTCAAAGGTGCAGAGCTTCCACCTGTTGATATAATCACATTCGGCAGTCCGTGTCAAGATATGAGTATTGCTGGACGCAGGGCAGGAATTGACGGTTCTCGAAGTCACTTGTTTTTTGAAGCAATAAGGATCATAAAAGAAATGAGGGATAAAACGGATGGCAAATATCCGAGATACGCTGTGTGGGAGAATGTCACCGGGGCATTCTCCTCAAACAACGGAGAAGACTTCCGGGCGGTCATCGAGAGCTTCTGCCAAATCAAAAACAGCACGATTTCTGTTCCTAAACCTGCGAAATGGCAAAACGCCGGAGTGGTTATCGGGGACAGATTTTCTATCGGATATCGGGTTATCGACAGCCGATATTTCGGAGTCGCCCAGAGGCGCAGAAGAATCTACCTTGTCTGCGATTTTGCAGGAGAAGGCGGACTCTCGCTATTTACTGAGTGCGGTCGCCTGCCGTGGAATACTTCAGAGAGCTTCAAAGCGTGGAAAGGCTTTGCCGGACTTACTGAAAAAAGCTCTGGAACAGCAAACAGAACGAATGAGCAAAAAATAGTGCTTTGCGATCAGGGCGGCGAGCGTATGGACGTTCATGAAAACATAACTTCAACGCTCCGAGCACAGGCACATCATCCGCCTGTTGTAATGGAATCGGCGGGCTTTTGTACGGAACACTCCGCAAATGCTCGGTCAATCGGTTATGAAGAAGAGACTGCTCCGACGCTTCGAGCCGGAACTGTACCTGCGGCACTAAGCTATTTTTCAAATCACTCGCAGGATACACGATATACGGGACCCGAAGAAATATCTCAGACTGTTTCTGCTACTTTCGGTATGGGCGGCAATAATCAGCCGTTTGTTGTTGAAAGTCACGCTTTTGGAATATGCTCCCTTCAAAGCAATGCAATGAAATCGGACAATCCTAAAAGCGGATTTTATGAAACA
>OMYH01000106.1 GCA_900315255.1 uncultured Eubacteriales bacterium
TATCTCAAACATATTCTTTTTCTGTCTGAGATTTCCGTGTATGTTTTTTCCTGCCGGTGTTGTAGTCGTTTTTGCTCCGAACGGCGTCAGTGAGCTTTTCTGTATGCCTGTATTCATATAGGCTTCATTGTCGTAGCAGATATAAAGTATATCGTCATTTCTGTCTATCGCTCCGGAAAGTGCCTGCAAGCCTATATCTGCCGTACCGCCGTCGCCGGCAAAGCCTACAGCATGAAAATCCGTTATTCCCTGCGCTTTTAGTCCTGCCTGTACTCCGGTCAGCATTGATGCTGTTCCTGCAAAGGTGGAGATTATCGCATTATTTCCGAAGCAGAGCTGCGGAAAATTGAAGCCTACCGCGGACATACAGCCTGCCGGCAAAACAGCTATTGCATTTTCGCCTAAGACCTTTAATGCGATCCTCACGGCGAGACTTCCGCCGCAGCCTGCACAGGCTTTATGACCGTAGAAATATTCAGTTTCATCAAGTGTTTTAGCAGTAAGCGCCATTTATCTCACCTCAATTCCCAGAAACTTAACGGCTGATTTTTCCTGTTTCAGTTCTTCAAATATGTTTTCGATCTCACCGGGAGAGATATTCCTTCCTCCAAGACCGCCGATATAATCTGATGTCGGTATGCTTATACCTGCTTTTTGAAGAGCAGAATTGACATTCGTATAGACTGTACCCTCGTTTCCGAAGGAAATATCCTTTTCCAGAACACCTACAGCTTTTGCATTTTTTACAGCCTTTGCTATCTCCTCATTCGGAAAGGGACGCATATATCTTATTCTCAGCAGACCAGCTTTTTCCCCCTGCTCTCTGAGCTTGTCCACTATTTCACGGACAAGACCGGAAATACTGCCGAGGGTGATAAGTATATAGTCCGCATCATCTGTTCTATAGTTTTCGGTAAGACCTGAATAATGCCTTCCGAAAATGCTTTCAAATCTGCTTTCCGCTTCGGTCACAGCTTTCTTGACATTCAGCAGTCCCGTATGCTCCTTGTACTTGAAAAATGTATTCGTATCGGGTCCTGCGGAAAAGCCGAGGTTTTTCGGCTTTGTAAGCGACATCTTGTTCTCAGTTTCAAACGGGGGCAAAAATTCATCTGCCTGCTCCGCTGTCGGAACGTCAACTACTTCATAAGTGTGAGTGAGAACAAAGCCGTCAAGATTTGCCATAAACGGTGTGCTGACCTGCTTATGCTCGGCTATGTAAAAGCTCATAAGAGCAAGGTCAAGCGCCTCCTGAGCATTTTCCGCATAGGCTTGTATCCATCCGCTGTCAAGCTGGGATAAGGAATCCCTCTGGTCGCCGTATATATTCCACGGCAGAGCCGTTGAACGGTTTGCATTCATCATAACGATCGGGAACCTTCCTCCTGCGGCATACGGCAGACATTCCGCCATATATAAAAGCCCCTGTGATGAAGTAGCCGTAAATGCCCTTGCGCCGACTGAGGAGGCTCCCATTGCGCATGAAAGAGCAGAATGTTCGCTTTCTACATGGATAAATTCAGACTTTAAACTGCCGTCTTCCACAAACTCGGAAAGCTTTTCCACAACTATCGTCTGCGGAGTGATTGGATAGGCGGATATCACCTGCGGTCTTGCAAGACGCACACCATAGGCAAAGGCTTCATTTCCGGATAAAAACTGTCTTGCCATTATTTTTCCGCCTCCATTCTTATTGCACCGACGCGGCAAATCCTTTTACAGATCCCGCAGCCCTTGCAAAAATCATAATCTATCCGAACTTTGCCGTCCTTTCTGGAAATAACTCCGTCCGGACAGTAAAGATAACAATTCAGACAACCGACACATTTTTCAGTGTCTATTACAGGTCTGACATTCCGCCAGCCTGCATTTTTTGTCACTAAATAGCCTGCCTCATAGGAGGTGGTATCAGGTATTTCATCAAAGCCTGACGGTATTTTTTCTCTGAGATATGGCTTCATTTTACTGCCTCCTCATAGGCTGCCCTTACGGCGGCTATATTTTTTTCATGAAGTCTGGGCGGCATTGTCTGTCTGACCGCTTCAATGATATTATCAAGAGATACATAGCCTGAAACAGCCGCCAGCGCACCTAAAAGTATCGTATTCGTGATCGGCAGACCAAGATGTTTTTCCGCAATACTGTCGCCGTCAATCGTGATGACTCTTTCGTCATCATTTTTCTTTTTTGTATTGAGAATTATCTTTCCGTCAGGCTTGAGTTCGTCAAATGCCTGCTTACTGAAAAGCGTATCATCAAGAAAAATGCTGTAATCTGCCTTTGTTATCTCGCTGCGGTTCCCGATCGGCTTTTCATCAAGCTTTGTAAAGGCTCTGATCGGCGCGCCTCTGCGCTCCGGACCGAAGGACGGAAAAGCAAGAACAAAGGTATTTTCACTGAGGGAATATGCTTCTCCCAATAGTCTTGCGGCGGTGAAGGCTCCCTGTCCCCCTCTGCCGTGCCAGATTATTTCTTTCATTTCTGTCCCTCCGTCACTGCTTCCAGCGAAGCAGGAATTTCTGTATCCTGTTGAACAGGAACGATATCGCAACTATCACGATACCTACAACGATAAGACCGACTATAGTTCTTGTATAATCACCGAAATCGGAATAATTCTTTATGTAATATCCCAGACCGCTTTGTGCGCCGACCATTTCGGCGGAAGTAAGCAGAACAAAGGAAACTGTCAGTCCCTGATTGCAGCCGATAAAAATATTCTGCAAAGAAGCCGGAAGAATGACCGAAAACAGCATGGTGAATTTTCCGACATTAAGCACCTTTGCGGAATCTATGGTTTTCTTATCTACATTCATAACGCCGCTCATTGTACCGCCAAGAACCGGCCAGAAGGTTGCAAGAAAAATAACGAATACCGATACGCTGCGGAAGGTCGGCAGAAGCGCTATACCGTAGGGTATGTATACAATGGGCGGTATTGCGCCCAAAAATTTTGATATGTATGAAGCAGCGCTGCCGAGCCTTGCGCTCCAGCCTAAAAACAGGCCAAGAGGTATTGCAACAGCTATAGCCAGAAGATAGCCCTGAAGTATTATCCCGACTGAGCTTTGAATATTGGTAAGTATCTTGTCGAAATCGCCTGTAAACTGCCAGAAAACCTTTCCCGGAGGGGGGAACAACGCCGCTTTCAGGATATTGAATTTTGCCGTAGCAAGCGTCCATGCGATCAGAAGCCCGTAAATAAATGCAACAATATCTACAAAGAGATTCAGTGCTGCAGGCTTTTTGATCAATGCCGAAGCGATCAATGTGAGCGCCTCAACTCCGACTGCAAACCATATTGCATAAGAAGCGTAAGTTTCTGTGGCAAGCTGATCGGGCAAAAGCTGTATCAGCAGCAGAACAGCAAACAGTATATGAACAACTCTGAAATATCTGCGGAAAAATTCTGTTTTTATTTTTGATGGTTCTTTTATTTCTTTATCACTGTATATTGCCGGTGCGGCAATATCATTTGTTTGTATATTCATCAAAGCACGACCTCCTCGCCGCCTATCCTGCTTACAATGTCGCTGTAGAACAATGACAGAAGCTCATTTCTGAATTTAGTGTATTCGCCTGTCTGCACAAGCTCGCTGCGGTTTCTCGGACGTTCAAACGGCACTTTTATTTCACGGTAGACACGTCCGGGATTAGCCGTCATCATTACTATCTTGTCTGACAGAAGAATCGCCTCGTCAATATCGTGGGTGACGAATACGACCATCCATAAGCAGTATATCCGTATCCATTGCAAGCGCTCTTGCTATTGCAACACGCTGCTGCATTCCGCCGGAAAGCTGAGACGGATATTTATTTTTGAACTGTTCAAGTCCGACCTTATCAAGAAATTCGTCTGCAAGCTGATAACGCTCAGCTCTGCTTGCGGTTTTATTGACCTGCTTAATACCGAAAGCGACATTCTTTCTTGCAGTCATCCACGGGAACAGTGAATAGTGCTGGAACACAACGCCCCTGTCGGGACCTGTACCTGTGACAGGCTCTCCGTTTATCAGTATCTCGCCCTCCGTAGCGGTGTTTATACCCTCAAGTATACTCAGCAGTGTGCTTTTGCCGCATCCGCTGGAGCCTATAATACTTACGAACTCGCCTTCCTCTATTGAAAAGCTGACATTTTTCAAAGCAGTAAAGCTCTTTTTCTTTTCTATATAATCAACTGTCAGATTCTTTATCTCTATTTTGCTCATTTATCATCATCTCTTTTTCCGGCTGAATTATTATTTATTCAAACTCGTCAAAGTGCTTTTTGAGTTCTGTATATACTTTATCATCAGGGTTTTCCTTGATAAGGCTTTCAAGTGCGTCCTTGTAAATATCCGTATTATAAAGCTTGTCAATGTCGTAATCCTCTGTATATCCAAGCTCTACAATTGATTTCTTGAGGGCGACTGTACCCTGCTTGTCCGGATCGGGAACGGACGTACCGTAACCGCCGTAAAGCTCTGTCTTTATAAGATCTTCTTCTATATCAATGTATTTCTTTACATCCTTTATGGTCTGATCCTGATTTTCCTGTGTGAACTTATATGCCTTGATAAGCGCTCTTTCAAATGCCTTGTAGGAATTAGGATATTTGCTCAGTGCCGCTGTTGAAGCGACCTGACGGCAGCAGGGCTGATTTTCGAGGAGCTTTTCCTCCGAGCAGCGGTATACTATCTTATAGCCCTGACTTTCAGCAAGAGAAGTGTATGGGGAATATGCAGAAACCGCATCAATACTGTCATTCTGGAGAGCAATATAAGCATCCTTCTGGCTGTCGAAATAAACGATATTTACTTTATCTTCACCCTCACCTATTCCGATGCCCTTGTCTTTAAGAAGTATC
>OMYH01000104.1 GCA_900315255.1 uncultured Eubacteriales bacterium
GTGGGCTTGTTTGAAAAAATACTTGAAATTTAATCTTTCTTCTTTTAGTTCCTTGAATGATGCTATCTATTCCTTTTTTAAAGTTAAATAACTATATTTCATGCCTTGTTCAAGAATTGCAACCTTGTGCTTGTTCTCACCGCCAAAGCCCTTATTCCAGCTTTCACGGATTCTTTCAGGTTCCTTGACCGTTCCGGGGAATTCAAGTATTCCGCTTGGTGTCGCACCATTTGCGAAGAATTTACTGCCGTATTCCTCTGTTGCTATGGCAAGTCCTATCGCATTCTTTGCCATAGCGATAGGAGAATACCCGATCAATCCATCAAATCCCAATCCTGGGATATGCAGTACCTCACCTGGTGACAGCTTTACCGTAGAGCCTTTATTGATCGGTGCATCCTCCTGACTGACCATATATTCATACACAATGTCTCCGTGTTCATCACGGTCAACATTCATCCTGTCAGGCATCAGAGGATACAAGGCAAGAACCTCGCCCTTGCCGTTGCGGATAATCTGTGCGTAGGCATTTCCCCATAAAAGCAAGTGCGTCATTAATGTTTCCCTGAAAACAAAAGAAGTCATTTCCGGGTTCGGCTCATCATGCAGAAGAAAATACAGCAAATGTTCCGTTGCCTTTGCCGAGCCTGTGTCGGTGTATTTATATAAGTGCAGCGGCAGGCTTGCGACTGCTTCTGAGAGTATTCTTACACACGAATACACCGCCGTTATCTGCATCGCAGACCTTTCATTAACTGCTTTTCCGCTTGCTGATGAACCGAGCAAAAAGCTGTATCCGCTGCCGGCCGTTGCGTTTTTGGGTGCATCTCTGCTCCGAAATATTCTGCTTATTATTCCCATATTTTTATCTCCCTTCAAAAACGGCATGAAAAAGCACCTGCCATTATCAGCAGATGCTCATCCGTATATTTTTATAATTGTCTTTAACCTCATTCCAACAGCAGCCAGTCAATCAGATTTATCGACTTGATACCTTCATAGGAAGTGATAAAATCCCTATCCATTGAAAGAATGATCTTTTCATAGTTATCACGTATCATTTGCAGCGGACGAAGCTCACGCTCTCTTGTTTCCGGCGACTGAATACTTTCTGTAACCTGAATATACAGCTTATCGCCAGGCTTTTCCGCAACAAAATCTACCTCTGTTTCTCCGACCTTGCCTATATAAACCCGCCAGTCACGGCGTATCAGTTCAAGATAAACGATATTCTCTATTATATGCCCCCGGTCTGCGTCACGGTAGCCCAAAAGCATATTCCGAAAGCCCAGATCTATGATATAGTTTTTCTCCAGCGTTTTTAAAAGCTGCTTACCCTTTACATCATATCTTCCGACAGATGAAAAAATATAGGCACTGCAAAGCATTGAAATGTACTTATTGACCGTTTTTCCTGCGATACCCTTTGACTTTCCCTCTCGTATATCACCCTCATTTGAAAGAATAACTCCTATATTATTCGGGGAAGTTATGCTTCCAATATTGGAACACATAAAACGCATGATTTTCTGAAGCGTTGCATTATCAGCCTGACTGTTACGCTGCAATATATCTTTTAGTACAACGGTTGAGTAAATTCCCTCTAAAGCCTGATTGACCCGTGCCTCATTGAATTTGTATTCTCTGAGTATCGGCATTCCGCCGAACTGCAGATACTTCCGAAACTTTTCCTCCATCGTAACGGATGTATCAAAATCATAGAATGTCAAAAACTCCTTGAAGGAAAGCGGAAGGACTTTGATCTCAACATATCTGCCCGAAAGAAGCGTTGAAAACTCAGTCGAAAGCAAATATGCGTTAGAACCTGTGATATAAATATCAACATCATAATCCAGTCGGAATGATTCGATTGCCTTTTCCCAGTCCGGGACATTCTGCAGCTCGTCAAAGATAAGGTATGTTTTGCTGTCCGGCTGGATATGTCCTGCTACATAATCATAGAACTTTATATGGTCGGTTATATCACGAAAGCGGAGTGATTCTAAATTCATGTGGATGATATGCGATTCATCCACTCCGTTTTCGGAAAGATACTGATGGTACAGATCAAGAATAGACGATTTTCCGCAGCGTCTTATTCCTGTCACGATTTTCACAAGATCAACATCCTTATTCTGTATGAGTTGGTCTATATATTGTGGTCTGTTTATAAGTTCTTTCATAACGCACCTCCGAAATAACATATATATTCTTTGTATCTTTTATAACTATTATACCTTAAATTTTGATATAGTCAAGATTTTCGTGCGTCATTGTCCGAAATTATATAAACAAAATACCTCTGGAATCATATACGCTTTCGGTATTAACATTGCCACATCTGACAGCTCTATCAAGTGCCATTATCGTAGCAATAGCACCATCAATCTTCTCCGTTGACTTTTCCTTATCGGCTTTTATATTTCCGGCAGGGTCGGTACGGATAAAAATATTATCCATCATCCAGCGAAGAACAGGATGACCGCCGTGAGCTATTCGCTGCTCAAGCGTCAGCTTCATTAGCTCCTTTGTTGGCGGCGACATACTCGCAAAGCCCTGTCCAAAGGGAACAACAGTAAATCCCATACCCTCAAGGTTCTGCACCATCTGCACAGCACCCCACCTATCAAAGGCTATTTCTCTGATATTGAAACGCTCACCCAGTCTTTCAATGAATTTTTCGATGTAGCCGTAATGAACGACATTTCCTTCCGTTGTTTCAAGAAAACCCTGTCGCTCCCATATATCGTAAGGGACATGATCTCGCTTGACACGCAGGTCAATGTTATCTTCGGGAATCCAAAAATAGGGCAGGACATAGTATTTATCGTCCTCATCGGTCGGCGGAAATACAAGAACAAAAGTCGTAATATCAGTAGTACTTGACAGGTCAAGACCGCCGTAGCATACACGTCCTTCAAGCTCCTCAAGATTAACAGGAAATGCACATTTATCCCATTTCTCCATCGGCATCCAGCGGACAGCCTGCTTGACCCATTGATTAAGACGGAGTTGTCGGAATGCATTTTCTTCTCCCGGATTCTGTCTTGCTGAGTTACAGGCAGCTTGCACCTTATCCATACCTATCGTTATTCCGAGTGACGGATTAGCCTTTTTCCAGACCTTCGGGTCAGTCCAGTCCTCATGCTCCTCTGCACCATAAATGCAGGGATAAAATGTCGGGTCAATTTTGCGTCCTGAAATAATATCCATTGCTTTTTGATGCAATTCATAACAAATTGAATGTGTATCATTTCCGGCTGTCGTTATGATGAAATGCAGAGGACTTTTTCTTGCATCTGATGTACCCTTCGTCATCATGTCAAAGAATTTCCTATCTTTCTGTACCCACAGTTCATCAAAAATAAGTGCCGAAACATTAACACCCGACTTACCTGCAACATCAGCAGACAGAGCCTTGTATGTACTGTTGGTCGGCGTGAAATGAATTGTTTTCCGGCTCGGTCTTATATCACAGCGTTTCCGCAGTGCAGGACACAGGCGAACCATATCGCAGGAAACATCAAAAACAAGAGATGCCTGATCTCTGTCAGCAGCGCAGCCGTAAACCTCGGCTCTTTGTTCACCATCTGCACAAAGCATATACAGTGCAACAGCCGCCGCAAGCTCGCTCTTCCCGGACTTCTTCGATATCTCGATGTACGCTGTATTGAATTGTCTGTACCCGTCAGCACGGATTGTTCCAAAAATATCACGGATTATTCTTTCCTGCCAGTCGATAAGCTCAAAGGGCTGATTATAAAATTCCCCCTTTGTGTGCCGCAGTTGCTCAATAAAGCTAACTGCGTAATCGGCGGCAGCCTTATCGTAATATGATCCCTTTGCCATAAATTTAGTAGGCGTGTATTTTTTTAGAGCGTGTTCACATAAGTATTTACAAACCAGCTTAAAATCGGTATAATAGAGGTATGAAACTAACAAAAAAACAATACAAAAAAATTGAGCATT
>OMYH01000102.1 GCA_900315255.1 uncultured Eubacteriales bacterium
TCAGAGCAAGAAAAAAGTATAATAGAACAAGCGAAGCAAATTAAAGTTTTTTGCCAAGCTTTTTTTCAAAAAAGCGGGAGAACCTGCTGACAGTGGTTCCTTAAATATGCCTCAAAATAATCATATTTATGTCATTTGTTCATGCAGTTGCCCTGGAAGCCGGCGGGAATTGTGTTGACACATAATACAAAATGTAGTAGTATATAATTATATTAGTTTGTGGGGACATCAGGCGAATACAGCTGTATTATCATTTAAATTGATGTCTTGATCCAAGGCAAGTAACGTACACAAAACCATTTGAAAGTGCAATGTGAAGAATGTTTCACATTGCATTTTTAGGATACTGTATTCAATGTGTAAGCACGATACAGTAAAATAAATAATATTAATATATTCATATAATAACAAAAAGCTATATCATAAAATTCCGCATCAAAGGGGTGATCCTGTTATGTCATTTGTTCATCTTCATCTGCACAGCGAGTACAGTCTGCTTGACGGAGCGTGCAGAATACCTCAGCTTGTTTCTTCCGTAAAGGAAAAGGGTCAGACTGCTGCTGCCGTAACGGATCACGGCAATATGTTTGCGGCGATAGCGTTCTATAAAGAAGCAAAGAAAAACGGTATCAAGCCGATAATAGGGTGCGAGGCATATGTTGCCGCACGTTCAAGATTCGATAAAGATAATAATGCGGATTCAAAAAGCTTTCATCTGATACTGCTTTGCAAGAACAATACGGGATACCGCAATCTTATGAAGCTTATCTCTTTTGCGTGGACCGAAGGCTTTTACCGTAAGCCGAGGATTGACCATGAGCTGCTCGAACAGTACCATGACGGACTTGTCTGCCTTTCCGCCTGCCTTGCGGGCGAGATACCGAGTGCGATAGATCGTGGCGATAAGGACAGGGCTTATGAACTGGCGGGGTACTATAAAAAATTGTTCGGAGAGGATTTTTACCTTGAGCTGCAAAACCACTTTTTGCCCGAACAGAAAAACATTAACCGTACTCTGATTGAAATCTCCCGACAGCTTGACATTCCGCTTGCGGCGACAAACGATTGTCATTATATAGATAAAAAAGACGCTGTTGTCCAGGACGTACTCGTGTGCATACAAACGGGAAGAACATTATCCGATACGGACAGAATGAAATTCCCGTCCGATGAGTTTTATGTAAAGACCGAAGCCGAAATGAGAGAGCTTTTTCCCGATGTTCCCGAGGCGATAGACAATACCGCTTTGATCGCCGACAAGTGTAATGTGGAGATAGAGTTCGGTAATATCAAGCTGCCGCATTTTGAATTGCCCGACGGAGAGGATCACTTTGAGTACTTCCGAAGACAATGTACGGAGGGTATGTATAAAAGATACGGAGCGTCACCCGATAAGGAGATCACCGACAGACTTGACTACGAGCTTGATGTTATCAACAGAATGGGTTATGTTGATTATTATCTTATCGTTAACGACTATGTTCAATACGCTAAGTCACGGGATATTCCGGTAGGACCGGGAAGAGGTTCGGGTGCGGGAAGTCTGTGTGCGTATTGTATAGGAATAACGGACGTTGATCCTATAAAGTATGATCTTCTGTTTGAGAGGTTTCTTAACCCCGAACGTGTCAGTATGCCTGATTTTGACGTTGATTTCTGTACGGCAAGACGGCAGGAGGTCATAGACTATGTTGTCAGGAAGTACGGTTCGGATCATGTATCGCAGATAATCGCATTCGATACCATGGCGGCGAAGGGCGCTGTGCGTGATGTCGGTCGTGTAATGGGCATGGCTTACAGCGATGTTGACAACGTAACGAAGCTCATACCGTTTGACTTGAATATGACTCTTGATCTGGCTCTCAGGCAGTCGCCGCAGCTTAAAACCCTGTACGATACAAACGATAATATAAAGCGTCTTATTGATACGGCACGGTCTATCGAGGGTATGCCCCGTCATGCAACAAAGCACGCCGCAGGAGTGGTAATAACGAGAGATCCCGTGGACAGCTATGTTCCGCTTGCAACAAACGATGACGCAGTAGTCACGCAGTATACAATGACGGAGCTTGAAGCGATCGGACTTCTGAAAATGGATTTTCTCGGACTCAGGAATCTTACGGTTCTTGATAATGCGAAAAAGCTGATCAGGAAGAAAGATCCGCATTTCAATGATGACCTGATCAGATATGACGAGAGAGCCGTGTTTGAGATGATCTCGGCAGGGTATACCGATGGCGTGTTTCAGTTTGAATCGGCAGGCATGAAGAATGTTATAGTTCAGCTGAAGCCTGAAAGCATAGAGGATCTCACTGCTGTGCTGGCGCTATATCGACCGGGGCCTATGGATTCCATACCGAAATATATACAGTGCAGACACAACCCGTCAAAGATACGCTACAAGCACCCCATGCTTAAGGATATACTTGAAGTCACCTACGGATGTATAGTGTATCAGGAGCAGGTGATGCAGATATTCCGCAAGCTTGCGGGGTATTCCTTAGGACGTGCGGATATCGTAAGACGAGCGATGTCAAAAAAGAAAAAAGACGTCATGGAGCATGAGCGGAATATTTTTATTCACGGGCTTTCGGACGATAAGGGCAATATTATTGTCGAAGGCTGTCTTAGAAGAGGAATAGACGAAAAAACTGCCAATGATATATTCGCAGAGATGGAAAGCTTTGCGTCTTATGCGTTCAACAAATCTCACGCAGCGGCATATGCCGTTATATCGTATACTACCGCTTGGTATAAATATCATTACCCGAAGGAATATATGTCGGCTCTGATAACGAGCCTGCTTGACAGTACCGAAAAGATACACCGATACACGGCGGAATGTAAGCGGATGGGTATCAATATTCTTCCGCCGCATATAAACAAAAGTTATGCAGGCTTTACTCCCGAGGGGGAGAGTATACGCTTCGGACTGCTCGGGATAAAAAATGTAAGTACCAATCTGATAAACGGTACAATACTTGAACGAGAAAACGGGGAGTATAAGTCGGTCACCGATTATGCAGGCAGGGTATACGGCAGCGGACTGAATATACGAGCTTACGAAAACCTTGTGAAAGCCGGAGCGATGGACGGCCTGGGATACAACAGACGTCAGCTTTTGTGGGGCGCAAGAATGATACTTGACAGTGTTGAAGCCGACAGAAAACATAACCTTGCCGGACAGATGTCGTTTTTTGACGACGGAGATGATACGGGGATTGAGATAAAACCGCTGAAGGATTATTCCATGACAGAGAAGCTGAATATGGAGAGGGAGCTTACGGGTATTTATCTTTCGGGTCATCCCCTGGACGAATATCTGCCCTATATAAACTCCGTCAAATGTGACCGCATAGCAGATATTACGGAAAAATACGGAAAATATAAGGTGCGTGTGACGGCGATAATCACGAAGATCACGTCAATGCTGACTAAAAAACACGAGATGATGAATGTTGTGCAGCTGTCTGATATGACGGGAGATATTACGATGGTAATTTTTCCCCGGGAGCTTAACGAGTATAAGGCTGTGTGCGAAGAAGGGGCGGTTGCGGAGATAATCGCAGACGCAAATATCGAACGTGACGAAGAGCCTAAGCTGATCTGCAGAACTATGCGCAGATGTCCGAAAGATCTACAGGCGGAAATAAATGAGAAAAAACACGAGGTGCCTGAAAGTCCGAAGAGGCTTTTTCTCAGAATACCGTCAAAAAACGATAGGGTCTATGATTATGTGAAAAGGCTGCTGGCGGTTTTTGACGGGGATTTTCCCGTATCGTATTATTATTCCGATACGAAGGAGTATGAGCATTTGCCGAGATCGGGATATATCATGCTCAACGATGTTATGCTTGACGAACTCAGACGTGTCCTCGGAGCGGATTCCGTGGTGTTGAAATAATTGTTTTCTTTCTTATCTTTAAGGAGACACTGATTAAATTGAGTGCCGAAGTTGCGCCGTCAGATTTTTAGGCAAATTGTGCGAAAAATCCGCAGGAATACTGACGTATTTCAAGGA
>OMYH01000101.1 GCA_900315255.1 uncultured Eubacteriales bacterium
TCATCCGACGGCTAAAGCCGCCACCTTCTCCCGAGGGAGAAGGCTATTATGCGGAAAGGTCTATTGTTAACAATAAAGCAGGACGGAATTTGCCCGTCGCCGTGCGGCGCTTGCCGACCGTCGACCGCTTTATGCAGTAATGAAAGAATAAACCATGATTCCCCACAATAATTTCGCATTGCACATTGCTAACTGCTCACCGAACACTGCAGTGAGAAATATCATACCGTTACCGTTATTATCATAATATTATTTTGACATTATCCTTCATATCTGCTATTATAGAAAAGATGATGGCTTCTATAACACAACAGAAAGGCTGTATGCTATGCTTGACGCTATAAATCGGATCATTACCGCAGCAGATGATTTTCTCTGGGGGTGGTTCATGATAATCCTCCTTCTCGGGACGCACCTGTTCATGACCGTCCGCACGGGATTTGTTCAGAGAAAAACACTCTTGGCGATAAAGCTGTCTGTCACAAAAGACCCCGATTCCTCGGGTGATATCAGCCCGTTTCAATCGCTTGCCACCGCTCTGGCTTCGACGATCGGTACAGGAAATATTATCGGCGTCGGTACCGCTATCGCTCTCGGAGGTCCCGGGGCGGTTCTGTGGTGTTGGCTTACGGGTGTTTTCGGGATCGCCACAAAATATGCCGAATCACTGCTCGCATTTAAGTACCGTGTCACAACAAATGACGGCAGAATGCTCGGCGGAGCAATGTATGCTCTCGAACGAGGACTCAAGCTCAGATGGCTCGGCGTTCTGTTTGCATTGTTCACTCTCTTTGCGTCATTCGGCATAGGCTCGGGGGTTCAGGTCAATGCAATATCAAGCATCTTCAGGCAGACCTTCGACAGTGATAATTCCCTTATCATAAATATTTTCGGAAAAGATTATTCCGTCATTTCGATAACAGTCGGCATTGTTGTCGCTTTTGTCACAGCCTGTGTGATCTTCGGCGGTATTAAAGCTATATCGGAGGTATGCGAGTTCTTCGTCCCTGCGATGGCGGGACTGTACGTTCTCGGGTGTGTTATTATTCTCATAATGAATCACGGCTATGTTTCGGGAGCGATCTCGCTCATCATTAACTCGGCTTTCTCTTCCCGTGCGGCTGTCGGAGGATTTGTCGGATCATCGGTAATGATCGCCGCAAGATACGGTATTGCCAGGGGGTTATTCTCCAATGAATCGGGCATGGGTTCGGCTCCGATAGTAGCATCGGCAGCGCAGAGCAGGAACGCTGTCCGTCAGGGACTGATCTCATCAACGGGGACATTCTGGGATACGGTCGTTGTATGCCTGTTGAGCGGACTTGTTCTTGTCAGCTCAATGCTGAAATACCCGTCGGAATTCATAGGGATTAACGGCGACCAGCTCACCTTTACGGCATTCAGGCAGATACCGTACATAGGAATACCTATTCTTCTGATAGGCATAGTTCTGTTTGCATATTCTACGGTACTCGGCTGGTCATATTACGGCGAGAGGTGCGTTGAATATCTGTTCGGGACAAAGGGCATGATCCCATACAGAATTTCATTTTTAATCGTGCTGCTTGCGGGGTCGGTAATATCTCTCGATATCGTGTGGTCGCTTGCGGACATTTTTAACGCTCTCATGGCTATCCCGAATCTGATCGCAGTGATTTGTCTGTCGGGGGTAGTCGTTAAGGATACAAGATATTACCTTTATCAAAATCATCTCGATGAGTTTGACACAATAAACCATAATCACTTACAATAATTACACACTGCTATATACCAGGAGATAATAAAATGAAGAAAAATTCTGATTTTTTCAGGGGACTTATCAGCGGCATACCCATAGGACTCGGATATCTGTCCGTATCATTCGGATTCGGAATAATGGCTGTCGGGTCGGGTCTTTCAGTTTTTGAAGCGTTCATGATCTCGCTTACCAATTTAACATCGGCAGGGCAGGCAGCAGGAGTAGATATCATAGCCTCGGGCGGCACGCTTATCGAGATGGCGGCGGTACAATTTGTCATAAACATACGATATGCGCTTATGGCGATATCCCTGTCGCAAAAGCTTAGCGGCAGGTTCACCTTTGGACACAGGCTGCTTGCCGCATACGGTATCACAGACGAGATATTCGCAGTATGTTCGGCTAAAGACGGAGCGATAACGCCTGCATATATGTACGGAGTGATCATTATCTCCACACTCGGCTGGACATCGGGCACATTCTTAGGGGCGTATGCAGGGCAGCTTCTCCCCTCGGAGGTCACGGCGGCGCTCGGTCTAATGCTTTACGGAATGTTCGTCGCTGTCATTATCCCTCCCGCGCGAAAACACAAGAGCGTTCTGTTCACCGTAGTTGTGGCGGCTGTACTCAGCGTTTTGTGCAAATGGCTGATCAGATCACTGTCGGGCGGAATTTCGGTGATCATCTGCGCAGTTATCTCTGCGGCGCTGGCGGCTGTTATTTTTCCGAAGGAGGACGATGAAGAATGAGCATTGCAATATACATAGCAGTCATGGCAGGCGTAACCTATGCCATACGAATGATACCGTTCGCATTTTTCACAAAGAAGATCGAATCAAAATTTCTCAAAAGCTTTTTATACTATGTTCCTTTTGCGGTACTCAGCGCAATGACCTTTCCCGCAATTTTTTACAGCACGGGAAACACGGTCACTGCCGCTGTCGGTACGGCTGTCGCTCTGATTCTTGCTTATTTTGATCTGCCGCTCATAGCAGTGGCTATATCCGCTTCCGCTGCGGCATTTGTCACGGGACTGATAATACTGTAACAAAAAAGACTATCGCAAAACGAAAATGCGGTAGTCTTTTCAATTTATCATGATATTGCGAACCGTACTGCTGACGTAATGATAAGCCGTTACGCTTCTTTGCTCTTTTTGAGGATCAATTTCTTCTCCTCGCCCTTAAGCAGACGCTTGATGTTTTCCTTATGCTTGATGATGGTCGTTGCCGAGATCGCAAGCGTGAGGATAGAAACCGTTATCACATATTCAAGCGATACTGCTCCGAGATACTTGTAATTATAAAAATATGTTACCAAAAATGTTGATATCACGAGCATACAAGAACCAAGTATCGAGCTGATCGACACGATCTTTGTGATAAGAAAGGTGATAATGAAGGCAGCGATTGAGATCAGAAAGACATAGATATTGATCACCGCAGACAATGCAGCCATCGTCACTACGCCCTTGCCGCCCTTGAACTTGAAGTATACAGGGAAAATATGCCCCAGAAAACAGCACATTCCCGCCAGGTATTTTCCGTATCCCGAAAGCTCGGCTGCGTTTGCCGTACCGCTTTTCAATGTGGAAAAAACAAGTCCGCCTATCACAACGGCGATAACGCATTTGAGGAAATCTCCTATAAATGTGATTGCGCCTGCAAGCTTTCCCACAGACCTCATTACATTTGTGAAGCCTGCGTTGCCGCTGCCCATCGTGCGGATATCCTTGCCCGTAAATATCTTTGTTACAAGTATAGCTATATCTATACTTCCGAGCAGATATGCAATTATCATCACAGCCGCAATTTTAAGAACATTTGATGAATCTGTAAATAAAGCTAACATTTATTTTTCCCCTCTGAAGCTTTTTTATTTTTTGTCGCCCTTTTCGCCTCGTTCACGCACCACGAAATGGATCGGCGTGCCGATAAGTCCGAAGCTGTCACGAATCCTGTTTTCAAGATAACGTCTGTAAGAGAAATGAAACAGCTCGGCGCTGTTCACAAAGCACACAAATGTCGGCGGCTTTGTGGACGCCTGAGTCATATAAAATATTTTCAGTCGTCTGCCCTTGTCAGTGGGAGGCTGTACTCTTGCTACGGCTTCGGCGAGTATATCATTGAGTACTCCTGTTCTGATACGCATAGCGTTAGCGGCGGCAGCTTCCTTGATCATCTCGAACAGCTTATCTATCCTCTGCCCTGTCTTTGCCGAAATGAATATCATCGGCGCATACGACATAAACGAGAAATCAATCTCCAGCTTTTTGCGGTACTGATCCATCGTTTTGCCGTCCTTCTCGACTGCGTCCCACTTGTTTACTGCGATGATGCACGCTTTTCCTGCCTCGTGCGCAAGTCCTGCAACCTTGGAATCCTGCTCGGTAAAACCCTCGACAGCGTCTATCATGATCACACAGACATCGCTTCTCTCAATAGCCATCTTTGCCCGAAGGATAGAGTATTTCTCGATATTGTCATCTACACGGCTCTTGCGTCGGATACCTGCCGTATCGGTGAAATTGAATTTTCCGTGACTGTTTTCGATGAGCGTATCTATCGTATCTCTTGTTGTACCTGCAATATCGGATACTATACACCTGTCCTGCCCGACAATTTTGTTTATGAGCGATGATTTTCCTGCGTTCGGCTTTCCGATCACTGCAACGGAGATGACATCGCTCTCTTCCTCGTCTTCCTCCTCGGGCGGAAAATACTCGAACACTGCGTCAAGCAGATCGCCCGTTCCGTGACCGTGTACGGACGACACCTGAATCGGGTCGCCCAGTCCGAGATTATAGAACTCATAGAAGTCGGCAGGCGGCTCTCCGATACTGTCGCACTTATTGACGCACAGCACAACGGGAACTCCGCTCTTTAAAAGCATTGAGGCAACCTCGGAATCGGTCGCTACCATACCTGTCTTAACATCGGTGACCA
>OMYH01000100.1 GCA_900315255.1 uncultured Eubacteriales bacterium
TCTCCGAAGCGTATCCGCTTTCGTTTCAGCGACTTATTTATTATATCATCTCTTATCTGCTTTGTCAAGAACTTTTTTAATATTTTTTAAAACTTTTTTAAAGCTTTTGTAAATACTGTTAAACTTCCTTAAACGCATTTCTAAGATGATCTTTTATCGGCAATTTCCAAAAAACTCCCATTATATCGGAACTTTTTTATCTTCTGCCGCTGCCCTCTCAAAGAGTGCTTATCTATAATATCACGCTTTTCGGCTTTTGTCAACACTTTTTACAAATTTTTTTTGAAAATTCAGAGAACGGAATAAATGTTTCCTGCGCACAGGCTTGTGTTAAGGAATTTATTACCGAAATACAACATATTTGTGATATAAAATCAGCGCCGCATTTCTGCGGCACCGCCTTAAGCTTTATCTTTTACCCTATCATACATACTCCAGCTTTACCACGACCGAAGAGAACTGCTCCAGTATAATCAGCGACACATTTTCGTCATTGATCTTATAATCCGTATCAAGCTGCTTGTTTGCCTCCATAATATAATCGAACATATAATACGGTTCTCCGTTAAACATAACTCTGAGCGCCTCGTTATAATCGAGCGCAGTGTCAAATTTTATAGTGAACTCCGTGTCTTTATTTTCCGCTGCCCTGACCAGGTCTGCTACCATGACATCACGGCATTCGTTAAAATCATAGACATATGTAGATTCCACAATAAAGTAGTTTGCGCTGTCTGAGGTACATTCGGGCAGCCACAAATTGAAGATACCGTCTTTTGACGTAT
Source organism: uncultured Eubacteriales bacterium (assembly GCA_900315255.1). GTDB lineage: Bacteria > Bacillota > Clostridia > Oscillospirales > Acutalibacteraceae > RUG592. The sequence goes on from OMYH01000100.1 coordinate 786, forward strand.
CGGTATCCTCATAAAGAGGCGATATCTCATGGTCATGCAGAACCGTATTGTCATCTATGTTAAAATAATGATAATACGCATTGTCGTTATCGTCCCAGGTAGAGTCAAGGTGATACCAGTTACCGTCTATATTTACTATATTCCACATATGAGGGCTGTTTTCACCGTATCCGTTCACAAAATAGCATGGTATGCCCACCTTGTTCAGCAGCAGCCCCATCGTATGAGAATACCCCTCACATACTGCGCTGCCGTTTATGAGAGTACCGTAAACCGTGAACTCCTCCCAGCCGTCTTCTGCGTCATTTACTCCTGCGGCATATGTACAGCCCGAGAGTACCGTATCATGGATATACTTTTCAAGATGATATTCATTCAGACCGCTCGGAATATTGGACAGAACCTCATTTACCGCATCGGAGAATTTCACTATCCGCTTCTTGCATTCCTCTCCGCCTACATATGAATAAAGCTGCACAACGAACTGATTTCCCGCTGCGCCGTAGGTATATCTGTTTGCGACCCAGAACACCTCGGAGTGATCCATCGTAAACGCCTTTATGCACTTCTCCAGATCCTTTTCGGTGAAGCTTTTGTCCTTTATATTAACCTTGCCCGTAGCATACAGATCGTACTCGTTTTTCTCCTCGGAGATCCTGTAAACAGCGGTGCACATATCATTGTAGCAGTCCTTCTGTGTCTGGCTGTCAAGGCTGTCGTAGCCGTATGTTACGGCTTTTGGTTTGTAATATGCAGAATCAGCGACAGTTTCTGCCGTTACCTGCGTATAGCCGCTGTCATCTTCAAACTTAACACTTTCAAACAGCTGCCCCTGTGCGTGCTCAAGCAGATCATTGATAAAGCAGCCGCTCATACAATTCAGCATAGAAACGGCGATCAGAAACGCTGCAGCCTTACATTTCATCTTTTTCATAACTTACCTCATAAGCAGAATTTCTATTAAAGACTTCTATTAATATGATTCTATTTTACACAATACGACTAAGGTATGTCAATAGGTAAAAGCTATCACTTTATTATCTCATTTAAAAAAATATTGCCGTATCTTTCCGCCCTGCGTCTTTCAATCCCTGCAAGCGATGAAAGCTCCTCTGTTGTTTTCGGCTTTTTGCGTGCCATTTCCTCAAGCAGCGCATCGGACAGCACCGCATACGCCGGTATTCCTGCATAATTTGCCGCCCTCCTCCTTGCCGCTTTCAGGCGGTTCAGCAGCCGCTTCTGCTCATAAGTCAGTTCCGGCTTTTCGGGAATAGTCATATCCGTATCACTGATGATCTTTGTCTTTGGTATACGGTATTTATCGCTGATCACAGAACGCCCTTCGTCCGTAATTGCCAGAGCAGAACTGCCGTTATCAGATTGTTTTATATATCCCTTTTCGATAAGGATATCTGTAAGCATACCCATACCGTACCGTGTGCAGCCGCTCATCATGCCGTACGAAGCAAGCTTGCGAAGTTTCTTTTCTTCCGCAGCGTCACCGGGCGAACCTGTCAGAACATCGGTCAGAAATTCTTTGTCACAGTTTTCTCTCAATTCGGCTATGCACGACAATATGTTCTTCGCTTCTGACGTAATATCGGCATTATTCAGCCAAGCGATACAGTTTGAACATCGTCCGCAAAAGGTAACCTTTTTCTCTCCGAAATATTCAAGGATAAAGCTTCTAAGACAGGTTTCGGTCTTACAGTATTCCTCCATCGTTTTAAGCCGTTTCTTTTCGTTTGCCTTTATCATCATCCGCTGTGATATCGTAAGCGACAGGTTTTCTTCCCCGTGGTCGATGAGGTGATTTTGTATAGCAGCGTCTTCCTTCGTATACATAAGTATACATTCCGAAGGCGATCCGTCGCGGCCTGCACGCCCTGCCTCCTGATAGTAGCTTTCCATATCCTTCGGGAGATCATAGTGTATGATATAAGAAACGTTCGATTTATCTATGCCCATACCGAACGCATTCGTTGCCGCCATGACGGATATTTCGTCCAGAAGGAATGCCTCCTGGATCTCGGAACGTTCCTCGGGATCGAGCTGCGCATTATAAGCCCCTGCCGTAATACCGTTGCTGTTGAGTATATCACTTATCAAATATGTATTTTCTCTTGTCGAACAATAAATGATCCCTGTGCGTCCCTGTCTTGCCTTAACAAGCGACAAAAGAACATCAGCCTTTTCCTCGGGTTGTTGTTGTATAACGGAGAATGTGAGATTCGGTCTGTCATATCCCGTGGTAAGAACAAAAGGGTCGTTAAGTCCGAGCTGTTTGCAGATATCGTTCCGGACATTTTCTCCTGCCGTTGCGGTAAAAGCTGCAATAACGGGACGACGACCCAATTTCTCGGCAAACTCACGGATCAGCAGATAGCTCGGGCGGAACTTATAGCCCCACTGTGATATGCAGTGCGCCTCATCTACCGCTATAAGCCTGATGTTGATTTTTTTGCACAGACTGATGAAAGCGGGATTCGATAATCTTTCGGGAGCAGTGTATAGGAACTTATATTTTCTGCGGTAAAGATTTCTCCAAATCATTCTAAGATCTTCTATATCCATTTGGCTATGAAGATATACGGCAGATATTCCTCTCTTTTCCAGCGCATTGACCTGATCTTTCATCAGTGATATCAGCGGCGAGACGACCAGAGTCATTCCGCTTCGCATGAGCGTCGGCAGCTGATAACAGACAGATTTTCCCGCACCCGTGGGCATAATTCCCAGCACGTCACGTTTATTGAGTATATTATCGATAATCTCCTCCTGTCCCGGACGGAAAGAGCTGTAACCGAAACCTTTATTCAACATTCTGTATTTATAATAATGTGACATAGTTACCTCGTTATTTTTGTTCTTATCAAATTGCATTTTTTCGTCAGATCATAAAGTTCCCCACACAAAGTAATCGACAACACGCCCTTCAAAATTCCGAATTGTATAAAACATCACACCTCGCCAAAAATTTGCAGGACAATTTCGTGATATTGTCTATTAAAATTCTCTACATAATTGTGTATAATATAACCAGTAAAGGATACACGGAGGTCGGACATGAAACACGAAATCACCACAATGAATACCAAAAAGTCACTTGCAAATGCTCTTCGCAGGGCCATGGAAAAGAAAACATTCTCAAAGATCACTGTCAGCGAGATAATAGAGGACTGCGGAGTAAACAGAAAGACATTTTACTATCATTTCCGTGACATTTATGATTTGTTGAGGTGGATGCTGGAGCAGGACGCTATCGAGATAGTGAAAAAATTCGATCTCATCGAAGATTATAGTGAGGCGATCAATTTTGTTATGAATTATGTCGAGGAAAACGAGCATATTATCAACTGCGCTTATGACTCTATCGGACACGATCATGTGAAAAGCTTCTTTTATTCTGATTTTATTGCACTGATGAACAGCCTGATAGTCAGCGCCGAAAAACGTATGGGCAGGACGCTGACCGACAGTTACAGGGATTTCCTAAGCAAATTCTATACCGAAGCACTTTCGGGCATGCTCATGGAATGGATCTGCAGAAAAAACACCATTGACAGAGATCAGATCATCAGCTATATTTCCTCAACGATCAGGATCAGCCTTACAGAAATACTGTATTCTCTCGGAACAGAGCAATAATTTCTTTTTACATATACCCGTCTGAGTGACATACTCCCGCCGCCTACGCTGAGCTTCTCGGCGGGGGCTTCTCGTTCAAGTACAGCAACCTGTACAGTATCAGCGAGCTAACCCCGTGTGTCCCACGGTTCTTATTTTTGTTTTGATCTTACGCTAACGCTATTCGCATACCCTCATTTCGTATGTTTACAGCGGCATTTATATCTCTGTTGTGATGTGTCTGACAACAGGGGCAAATCCACTCTCTGATACTCAAATCTTTTGTATCACTGTTTTGACTTTCCGAAATTCATAGCCTGCGACATTGATTTCATATTCAGGTCTTCAATGCACACGCAGTCATAAGCATTGGTTATCTGCCGTGACTGCTTGTGAAGAAAATCCTTTCTCTGATTAGCAATCTTTTCGTGAAGTCTTGCAATCTTTATTCGCTGTTTATTGCGA
>OMYH01000099.1 GCA_900315255.1 uncultured Eubacteriales bacterium
CCAGATATTTTTAAGAACGGCGACTATTGTTTCAAAATCAATATCAAGAGCTGCAAATTTTGATTTTACAGTCTCTACAAACGATGTGACCTTTTCCACAATACCGTCCCAAATGGAAATCATCTTGTTTCTGAAATCTTCATTTGTATCCCACAGATGCTTAAATGCAGCAACGAGTACGGCGATAACGGCGACCGCTATTAGAATTGGTGCGGAGATACCGCTTATCGCAGTTTCCACCTTTGAGAATATCCCCGACAGCTTTGTCATGATCCCCGGAAAACCTTTAATGAAACCATGTAACTTTTTGAAGTTCACCATTGCACTGCCGACCGCTCCGATAAGCGTACCGATGACAATTAGCAATGGCCCTATTGATGCGACTATTAATGCGATAGCTGCTATCAAACCACGTGTCTGCGGAGTCATTTTATTCAGCTTATCAACAACGCCTTGCAGCCAGGAAACGAGCTTCTTTATCTTCGGAAGAAGAACCTCGCCAAAAGAAATAGCCAGCTCTTGAAGCTGACTTTTTAGAATCGTAAACTGACCCGACAGATTGTCCTGCATGGTGTCAGCCATACGCTGAGTTGTGCCGTCACAATTTTCAATTGCATCGGTGAGCTTGTTGTAGTCCTTATCGGACGTTTTGAGTATTGCGAGAATACCCGAAGATGCTTGCGCACCGAATATCTGAGAGACAGCGGCTGTCTTTTCTGCATCGGATAAACCATTGAGATTTTCTCTCAAAAAATCTATGGTCTCCGAAAATGATTTCAGGCTGCCATCTTCATTTTGGATAGCTTTATTGTAGGTGTATATCGTCTCCGTTTCACCTTTTTTGAGAACATCAAGTTTTTTCTCAGCGATGGATAATTCTTGTTGCTTTATACTATATGTGTTTAACGCCGCCTCTGCCTGTGCGGAATCTTCACCGTATTTTGCAACGGCAGAATTGTACGATAGCTGTGCTTTCTCGGCAGCATTGGAAGCCTTTTGTACCTTCAACATCTGCTCATCAATCTTCTGCTGATCGAAAGTGTCTATTGTCTCGGAAGCATAAAAGCCGAGCTTCTGCATTTGAGTAGTAGCCTTTTTGGAAGGAGCAACAAGGCTGTTTATCGATTTTCGGAGCACAGTACCTGCCTGTGAGCTTTTGATACCGTTATTTGCGAGAACGCCGATAACGGTAGCCGTATCTTCAACCGTGTAACCCAAAGCACCTGCAACAGGAGCAACATACTTGAATGTTTCACCCATCATACTGACATTTGTGTTTGCATTTGATGAAGCGGCAGCGAGTACATCGGCGAAATGCGAACTATCCTCTGCTTCGAGTCCGAAAGCGGTGAGTGCATCGGTAACGATATCGGAAGTAGTCGCTAAATCCTCTCCACTTGCGGCGGCAAGGTTCATAATGCCGTCTAAGCCTTCAAGCATTTGCTGTGGTTTCCAGCCTGCCATGCCCATAAACTCCAGAGCTGATGCGGCTTCCGAAGCGGAGAATTTCGTTTTCGCACCCATCTCACGAGCTTTCGCTGTGAGTTTTTCAAGGTCATCTCCTGTTGCTCTTGAGATCGCTGCGACCTTTGACATTGATGACTCAAAATCTGCCGATGTCTTTACAACAGCCGTACCCATTGCAGTAACGGCGGCAGTCACCGGCAGCATTTTCTGTCCGGCTGTAGTGATATTAGTACCGATAGTTTTCAGCTTTTCTCCGCTTGCAGCCATCGTATCTAATGCTGTCGATGTATTTCTTGCTTGCGTTTGGAGAGATTCAAGATCGTGTTCCGTTTCAATAACCTCTCGTTGCAGAGCGTCATACCGTTCCGGTGAGACAGGATGCCCAAACTCGTCACTTACTTTTTGAGCGTCCTGTTTAAGAGTTTTGAGATCGGTAGATGTCTCCTCAATCTCACGCTGCAAATTCTGATACGCAGTTGTATCAATATTGCCTGCTCTCTCCATCGCGGCACTTTTTTCTTTCAGTTTTTTGAGTTTATCGGTGGTTTCGTCAATTTTCTGCTTTATGGGATCGTACTTTGCTTTCCACGCATCGTATTTATCCTTTGTTTTGGCAGCGTCCTCGCTTGCTTTTTTAAGAGTATCGAGCTTATCCTTTGTCTCTCCTACAGCCTGTTTTAGTAATCGCTGTTTTTGGGCGAGCAATTCTGTGTTTGTAGGATCAAGTCTCAATAAACGCTCGACATCTTTTAGCTGCGATTGTGTGTTTCTGATGTTTGTATTGACCTGTTTTAGGGCAGTCTGGAGCTTGGTGGTATCCGCCCCAAGCTGGATAGTTATGCCTTTCAGAGATCTGCCTATATTGCTCACCTCCTCCGAAAAATGGGTATAAAAAATGCCCGGATTTTACCCCGAGCACATTTTAATCATTGTTATTTTAATAGCTTTTTGTATGTGTAGTCGATTCCAAAAGCACCTAACGGAGCCGTTATCAAAATAGCCATTACAGCTACCGTTAAAACTGTATTACCACAACTTAACCCCATTGAAAGAGGAATACCTCCTATGGCAGCTTGTACTGTTGCTTTTGGTGTATAAGCAATCATACAGAAAAGCCTTTCTTTGAATGATAGATTTGTTTTAACAAGGCACACCGCTACACCCGCAATGCGAACAAGCAAAGCACCTAATACAACAAAAACAACGGTTAAGCCGGCTGATGCGGCATAATGAATATCAACACTTGCACCCACAAGAACAAACAAAAATACTTCTGCTGCTGTCCACAAACTATTATATTGCTTCTTTAAATCATCTGCAATTTCTACCTGTTTTTTCTTGATAATTATGCCAATGACCATTACGGCTATCAGTGATGCAAAAGGAATAAATTCGGGCAGCATATCCTCCGTAACTGTAATCAGCATCGAAAAAGATAATAGTACGATCGTTTGTATTGTGCTGTTCTTTATGAATTTACTAAAAAGTAATGACAGCACTGCTCCTACGATTATACCTGTAACTATTCCTGTGATTATTGATACGGGTATGTTAAGAAAACTGACAACAGATATCTTTTCACCCTGTGCTAAACCTGTAAATACAGTAAATATCACTATAACGAACACATCATCAACAGAAGCTCCGGCTAATATCATTTGCGGTATGCTCTTATCCTTCCCATACCCCTCGTCTATCAGTTTTATCATTCTCGGAACAATCACCGCCGGGGACACAGCCGCCACAACTGCCCCCATTATCGCAGCATCTGTTCGGGAAACATTCATCAACGCAGGAGCGATCAGAACCATACCCGTAATTTCAAAGCAGGCAGGTAGAAAACACAGCAAAAGAGCAGGACGTCCGGCTTTTTTTAAGTCACTGATATCAAGCGACAATCCCGCCCGTATCAGGATAATGATCAAAGCTATTTTCCTTATCTCCGATGAAACATTAAGTATTGAATCATCAATCTGGTTTAAAACAAACGGACCGATAATAATACCCGCTATGATCATACCAAAAAGAGGCGGCAGCTTAATTTTGGCGAATACATTTCCAAAAAGAAGTCCGATCAAAAAAATCAACGCAATACTTAGTAACATAAAATCCTCTCCTAAACGCAGAAAAAGCCGACTTCTCCTGCGTAATAATCGCAGAAGTCATCAGCTTAAAAGCGGTTTTAGTGAGTCAGTCACTACGGGAGAACCTCATTCCCTTGCCACTAATATAACATACTCGCACTAAAAAGTCAACCACTTTTAGAAACAAAAACACATTTAACAGCGTAAGTTTATGTTAGAATGAATCCCTTCTTCAAGAACCGCTACTTTATTTGCGTTCGAACTTCCTCCGAAAGCCTGATTCCAGCTTTCACGCACACGGGCAGGATTTTTGAGCGTTCCCGGATGTTCAAGCACTCCGCCGGGAGCCGCGCCGTTGGCGAAGAATTTACTTCCGTACTCCTCTGTTGCAATAGAAAGCCCTATAGCGTTTTTCGCCATTGCTATCGGAGAATATCCAACAAGACCGTCAAAGCCTAATCCGGGGATATGCAGTACCTCGCTCGGCTTTAGCTTTACCATTGACCCTTTCATCGTTTGAGCATCGTCACGGCTTAACTGATACTGATAGAAAAGCTGTCCATTCTCGTCACGGTCAACGGTCATGCGGTTCGGCATTAGTGGATATATCGCTATCACTTCGCCCTTGCCATTTCGGATTATTTGTGCGTAAGCGTTGCCCCATAATAAAAGATGTGTCATCATCGTTTCTCTGAAAACGAAAGAACACATTTCGGGGTTCGGCTCATCGTGTAAAAGGAAGTATAACGGGTGATTTACCGCTTTTTCTTTACTGCCTTTATCGGTGTATTTGTATAGATGTAACGGCAATCCCGCGACTGCTTCGGATAATACACGCACACACGCATACACGGCAGTCATCTGCATTGCAGAACGTTCGCTGACATTCTTTCCGGCTGTGCTGCTGCCGAGATAAAAACGGAACGCACTGCCGCTTGTTGCGTTTTTCGGTCGGTCTCTTGATTTGAAAAGTCCGGATAATATGTTCATAACAGTAAGATCCCCCTTTCATCATAAACGCTGCCGCCTGTATCGGCACCGCAACGAATGGCACGATCAAGTGCCATAATAGTTGCAATAGCACCGTCGATTTTCTCTGTTGATTTTTCCTTATCCGCTTTGATATTACCCGCAGGATCGGTACGGATACAGATATTATCAACATTCCAACGCAGCACAGGGTGACCGCCGTGAGCGATGCGCTTTTCAAGAACGAGCTTCATCAGCTCTTTTGTAGGCGGTGACATATCTTTGAAACCCTGTCAATAAACTTTTCAATGTAGCCGTAGTGAACAACGTTTCCTTCTGTCGTTTTAATAAAGCCTTGTCGCTCCCAAACATCGTAAGGAACATGATCTCGCCGTACACGAAGATGAAGAGTTTCTTCGGGCAGCCAAAAGTACGGTATAATGATGTACTTGTCGTCCTCGTCCTCCGGCGGGAAACACAGTACGAATGACGTAAGGTCGGTAGTGCTTGACAGGTCAAGACCACCGTAACAGACACGACCTTCAAGAGATTCGGCGTTCACAGGGAATGCGCACAGATCCCATTTTTCCATAGGCATCCATCTCACTGTTTGTTTTACCCACTGGTTAAGGCGAAGCTGACGAAAGGCGTTCTCCTCACCCGGATTCTGCCTTGCCGACTCACAGGCGTCACGCACCTTATCTATCCCGACCGTTATTCCGAGAGACGGATTCGCTTTCTTCCAGACCTCTTCATCAGTCCAGTCGTCATTTTCCTCCGCTCCGTAGATAACGGGGTAAAAGGTCTTGTCGATCTTGCGCCCTTCAAGGATATCCTTTGCTTTTTGATGCACCTCGTAGCAGATCGTATGTGTATCGTCACCGGCAGTAGTGATAAGGAAATACAGCGGCTGCATACGAGCATCGCCGGAGCCTTTTGTCATGACATCGAAGAGTTTTCTGTTCGGCTGGGTGTGAAGCTCATCGAAGACAACACCGTGTATATTGAAACCGTGCTTTGAATACGCCTCTGCTGACAGTACCTGGTAGAAGCTGTTTGTCGGCAGGTAGATAAGACGCTTTTGAGAAGCAAGGATTTTTACTCGCTTATTGAGCGCCGGACACATTCTGACCATATCGGCAGCGACATCGAAAACGATTGTCGCTTGCTGTCGGTCGGCTGCACAGCCGTAAACCTCGGCTCGTTCTTCTCCATCACCGCAAGTTAACAAAAGAGCGACCGCCGCAGCGAGTTCGCTCTTACCTTGTTTTTTGGCTATCTCAATGTACGCAGTGTTAAACTGACGGTATCCGTTCGGTTTAAGAATATTCATTGCGATATTCCCGCAGAAATTTCGTTCTCGGTCTTGTTTTCAGCCTGTCCGTACACCACCGCATCTTCGGTCCCGGCCAGCTAAAGCCGTTATGCGAATCAGTACCAAGCCGCTTGTTGAACTCCGTCTGCTTGCGATGATGTATAGGCACATCGTAGAAATAGAACTCAAACGGGTGCTCGGGCTTTAATCTTGTTATGCCGATGTCGGTGTATTTCTTGATATACTGCTCCACTTTGTCAATGTGTTCCGTCATCTGCGGAAACTCAAGACCCGTATCGTTGTAAAGGATTATATCGACAGGCATTCCGCTTTCGAGCATACGGAGAAGAAGCGCTGTCGAATCCTTTCCACCTGAAAATGAGACTACCCTTAATTCCTTTTTAGTCATCCGGCGGGTTCACCTCTTTTATCACTTCGTCATACGGAATATCAACTCCGTCGCGTGTAACATACACATTTTCGGTACTGCCGCCCTTGAACTGAATGTACCTTTTCACAGCAACGTCTACAAACTTTTCTTCGATCTCAACACCAAAGCAGGTGCGTTCCATCTGCTCACAAGCGATGAGCGTTGAAGCCGAGCCGAGAAAACCGTCAAGCACAATACCGTTTGTCATAGTTGACTGCTTTATCAGATATGCGATAAGCGGCACCGGCTTACTCGACGGGTGACCGAAACCGTCGTCCTTACTGTTTTTGATACCGTCAAACTCGAATACTGCAGTCTGCTTCTGATCGCCGTACCAGACGTGCTTGCCGTCCTTCCTCCAGCCGAAAATAATCGGCTCCATATTGAATTTCCAGTCGGTACGCGAAAGCGGCGCTCTCGGCTTTTTCCAGATGAGACCGGCGCCGACCTTGAAACCCGCATCTTCAAAAGCATCGTAAAAGATACGTGATTTTGCGGTAGCGTAGAACTCATAGAAAGATGCGTCCTTCGCCATGTAGTCGTGAAAGTTTTTGAACACCTTCATCAAAAACTCGTAGCCTTCCTTGTCGCTGAGGTCATCGTTCTTGATTTTGCCCGACGCACTCTTAAGGTCAACAAAGTACGGTGCGTCGGTGCAAACGAGGTTCACTTTCGTATCACCGAGCAGCCGCTTGTATGTATCGCTGTCGGTCGAGTCGCCGCAGATAACGGTATGCCTGCCAAGGTGCCAAATATCGCCCGTTTTTGAAAAACAGGGATTCTGCAATTCTTCCTCAACATCGAAGTCGTCCTCTTTGGCATCGTCGCTGTCGGGAGAAAAAAGGTTGTCAAGCTCATCAGTATCAAAGCCCGTCATAGCGAGGTCAAAGCCGAGATCCTGCAATGACTCCATTTCGACTTTCAAAAGCTCCTCGTCCCACCCTGCGTCAAGTGCCATTTTATTGTCGGCTATGATATACGCCTTCTTCTGCGCTTCCGTCAGATGTTCGACAAAAACACACGGCACTTCACTAATGCCCTCGGCTTTTGCTGCGGCGAGTCTGCCGTGTCCTGCTATTACGTTCAGATCTTTGTCAACGATTATCGGATTGACAAACCCGAATTCTCTCAAAGATGAACGCAGCTTTGTTATCTGCTCTGGCGAGTGTGTCCGAGCGTTATTTACATACGGTATCAGCTTGTTGATATCAACGAGCTGCATTTCTGTGGTTGTGGTCATCTTCTGCCCCTCCTCCCGATTTTTCTTTTCATCGAGCTGCGTGTATCTCGGCGGTTGTCACGCAGCTTCTTTTTATTCTCTTTGCGTATAAGCTTCTCGTGATTGTTATCCTCTGAAGCCGATGCGTAGTAATTTGCTTTCATATACGTCTCCTTTATCCGTTTCTGCGCCTGAGCAGCGCTTCCATCATGTCGTCCTGCGGATTGCCGAATTTCACTTCAACCGAGCAATTTTCCTTTACCACCTGGGAAATGTCTGCCCAGATAATGATTGCTTGTTTCATATACGCCTGCCCGATAGACACAAACGGCGAACTGACAGGCGCACCTGTTTTTGCGTTCTTACCGATAAAACCGAGCTTCGTTATTGCCTCTTCGCATTGCACCCACCGTGCAACGCAGATAGCATACTGCTCTACAAGGTTTGGATTTACGAGCTTATCGCAGTTGACACTTTTTAACCATGTAAATACCTTGATGTAGATTTTATCCGCACCGAGAGGTCTGCCGTCTCGCTGCTCTGCCGACAAGTATTCGGCAGGCGGCGGCATATCAACTGTGTCTATCGCCACAGGGTCTAACATTTTCAGCGGTCTGTGTCCGGGATTTCCGGCTGCGAGTTTCTCTGAAAGAGACTTCGGTTTTCGCCCGGCTCCTGGTCTTGCTCCGCCACGACTTGTACCGTCCTTAGCCATGTAATCACTTCCATTCTATAAAAAATATCGTTTGAATTCTTTGAAAAATGTTTGAAAAAAATCAAACGTGTCCGAATGACGGTTCCCCAACTTTTTCGCCTAAACTGCGCGTTCCTTCGGGGGACCCCACCAGAGTTACGCATTCTATGCTGCGCATTGCGCTATATTCATTACAAGAATTAAGATATAGTGGTTATGCGTTTGAAATCGCGGTTTTTGTGCGTAAGAGCCTTCGCCCGTTCCCTTTTAGTGCATTTTGTAGCTATTTCTACACCCCCTACCCCTAATATTTATGCGTCTTGTCTATATTTTGTAACAACTCGCTGCTTTTATATCCAGCACAGTTATTACAGCACTGTCAATTTTTGTTGTCATTGACGGCTCCTTTGCATTCATTTTTCGCCTACACGGTCGTGTTCCGTTTAACAACAAATATCAACAGCAA
>OMYH01000046.1 GCA_900315255.1 uncultured Eubacteriales bacterium
TGTGTTATGTAATTCTCGGAAAGAAGCATAACATAGTCTTCTCCTTGAGGAGAAGATGTCACGCAGTGACAGATGAGGTGTATGCGATAGCATTTGATTACATTATTTCTGTTGCCGTACGACAAACCCCTCATCCGACGGCTGAAGCCGCCACCTTCTCCCGAGGGAGAAGGCTGTTGTGCTGAATCTTGCTGTGTTATATAATTCTTGGAAAGAAGCAAAGCATAGTCTTCCCCTTGAGGGGAAGATGTCACGCAGTGGCAGGCACACGCCCGTCGGGGACGGCTCCCAGCCGCTTGTATTTCCGCCCGACATAATCAGAAACAACATTAATCGCCGCACATCTCATTTATTGTATATCTGACATTTTTTAAATGTATGCGTTAGCATTTGTGCCGTACGCCGACCCCCTTCATTATTGTCGATTAGAAATAGACTTATTATGCGGAAAGGTCTATTGTTAACAATAAAGTTTGACGGAACTCGCCTGTCGGCGCTCGCCGACCGAGGGCGAAGGCTCTTGTTGCTCTGATTTAAGCTTAAGTTGATGACATTGCCCTATCGGGGCTTCGCCCCGCACCCTGTCTGTAATGACAGAACATAGTTCGATTTCTCACCATTTTAAGTTTTAAGGAGACACTGATTAAATTGAGCGCCGAAGTTGCGCCGTCAGATTTTTAGGCAAATTGTGTGAAAAATCCGCAGGAATACTGACGTATTTCAAGGGTTTTAAGCCATTGTCTGAAACAAAGCTTCTGTGCGGGGATAACGTTCGTCACGGATAAAGCATGACGGAAATACCCGCAGGCGTTCGCCTGCCCGCCTGCAAATTTCGACAAAAGTATTGTAATAATGCCGAATTTATATTATAATATAAGATGAACTATTATATTCACTACAAAAACGGTTGAAAGGAATACCCACATGAGTAATTATTCACATAAAGGATATGAACGCAGGACGAGCGGATATAACCGGCGCCGCCGCAAAGGAACAGGCTTTCGCAGGAAAAACAAAGGCTCGGGTATACTGAAAAAGATACTCATCATAATCGCCGTGCTGCTTGTGATCGGATTGGTGTTTGTTTTTGTGAAGTATTTCGGGACGTTCGCCCGATCGTTCAGACAAGAGGAAAAGCCCGAAACCGTCGATATTCCCGTACAGGAGTACGACACACCCGATGAAGCTAAAGGGTATTATGACAAGGTCGACAACAAGGTCATGGTGTCAGACGGGGCAGCGTATCTGATGTTCAAGGGAATAGACAAATCGGCGCTCAACTATGCCGCCGTGCTGAACAGTATCGCCTCGTCCATGAGTGACGATGTTACAATATATAACATGGTCATACCTACGAACACCGAGTTCGGACTTGCCGAGTCCCTCAGACGTGACAGCAACTCGCAGAGATATAATCTCGATCTTATATCATCGTCATTGATGTACAATGTACACAGCATAGACGTTTACAGCACACTTGATATACATAAAAACGAATATATATATTACCGTACCGATCAGAATCTCACATCTCTCGGCGGATACTATGCATATCTTGAATATCTGCAGACGATAAAATCTGTCGAAACAAACGATGTTCCCGTATATTCGCTTGAAAAGCTTGCAGAGAAGCAGGGCGTTATCAGGCGGTTTGAGGGCGATTTGCTGAAACGTACCATCGACGAAAAGACCCAGCCGCACGGAAATCAGGAGCTTTTCAACAATGCTGATACGATAGTATATTATAAGCTGCCCGTGCATTACGGCTGCTTTAGGGTAGATACCGTCAAGGGAGAGTATATAGAGAAAGACCTTTTCACCGAAGATGACGTAAGCCGTGACCCGCTCAGCGTTTTTCCTGCGCATGATACGGAGTTCATGGTTGCAACGAATCTGGAGAACGAAACAGAAGATAAGCTGCTGATAGTGAAGGACAGTGCCGCCGAGCCTATAATAGGGTATCTTATACCGTGTTACCGTGAGGTTCATATTGCGGATACACAGCTTTACGACGGCAGTCTGAACGCATATATAAGAGATAACAAAATAACGCACGTTCTTGTCATAAACGGCATAGACAATGCGAATAACACGCTGTATTGCCAGAGATTGAGGGATTTGTTTGACAGTAGTATCACAGATTAATAAACACGGAAGCAACAGTGGAGAAAATATGCTCGGCAAAAAGCTGGACATTCACATCGTGTCATATATTCCCTCTGCGGGATTATACAGGGGGTATTATATGTCGGGTACGCACAGGCGAAGCGTCTATCTTCTTAGCCATGACAAGCCGAGTGATACAGTCTACTCCACAATAATAGCGGTAGCCCAGCTGAAGGGCACACCCCAGACGAAGCTTATCGCTGCGCCCGAGGGGCAGATATACTATGAGCCGCTGATCAAAAAACGTCTGAAGCGCATGAGGAGCTTCAGGCTTATAAGGGTGAACTGTCTTTACGAGAAGTCTTGCGGAGCGCTGGTGTTTTACCGCGCAAAGGACGAAACAAAGGTTCTGCTTGTAAAGAATAAGAACGGCAGATACTGGTCGTTCCCGAAGGGACATGTGGAGCTTGGCGAGAATGAGCGGCAGACTGCCACCAGGGAAATTCTCGAAGAAACGGGGCTGGAGGTCAAACTGCACCCGGGCTTCAGAGAAACAAGCGACTACTGTCCGTTCGGCAGAGTGAGAAAGAGGGTCGTGTTCTTCCTTGCCGAGGCATTCACCGACGATGTACATATACAGGAAAGCGAGATCGACTATTACATCTGGGTATCGTTTGAGCAGGCTCGCCAGATGTGCAGCTATGACAACGACCTTCGTGTCATTGACAAGGCGGAGCGGTACTTGGGAGGAAGCTGAGTCAATCAGGACTTACTTCAATGTGCAATGTGCAATGAGCAATGTGCAATGATTCTTAACAATAGCCTTCGCCCTTGGGAGAAGGTGGCGGCGAAGCCGTCGGATGAGGGGGTTGCTGTAAGGCAACAGTGCGGAGTTTTTGGAAATGAGGAATGAGGAGTTAGGAGTTAGGAATTGGATTTATAAGTCAAGCTTCTTTCTATCATTTCTACAAGTACAAAGTAGACAGTTATATGGAAAGAATATACAAAAAATAAAAGTGTATAAGAGTTATAGAAAACCCTCGAAACCTTCGTAACCCTCGCAGCCATCAAACTGTCTAAGTCTGATTAAAGCTTATAATCAAACAGTTTATTATGGTTATTGCCAAAAACGACAGAATAAATCAAGATCCTGAATACTAATTCCTAACTCCTGATTGCATTAATGACATAACAAACAATAAATAAAGGAATATAGATCATATCATGAATAAAATCACACCAAAAGATCGTGCCGACAAGGCGATCGAAGCATTAAAAAAGGAATATCCCGACGCAATATGTTCTCTTGTATACACCGATCCGTTTCAGCTGCTTGTCGCAACACGGCTTGCGGCACAGTGCACCGACGCAAGAGTCAATATGGTCACGCCTGCGTTGTTTGAAAAATTTCCGACAGCGGCACATCTCGCCGAGGCTGATATAAAGGATGTAGAGGAGCTTATAAAAAGCTGCGGATTGTACAAGACAAAGGCGAGAGATCTCGTTCAGATGTCGAAGCAGATACAGGAGGATTTCGGCGGAGAGGTTCCCGATACGATAGAAAAGCTTACGACCCTTGCAGGGATAGGCAGAAAGACCGCTAATCTTGTGCTTGGCGATGTATACGGCAAGCCGGCTGTCGTTGTTGACACACACTGTATCAGGATAACGTCACGGCTTGGTTTTCATAATATCAAAGACGCAAAAAAGATAGAGTTCATTCTGAGGGAGGTTCTCGACCCCGATGAATCGAACGACTTCTGTCACCGCCTTGTGCTTCACGGGAGAGCGGTTTGTACGGCACGCAGTCCTAAGTGCGGTGAGTGCTGTATGAGCGAGTTTTGTGAATATGTAAATCATGGAGAAAAGTAATTCTCTCAAATAATTGCACAGAAAGGAGCTTTTTTATGAAAAGCAAAAGCAAATTATGTTTAAAAGCCGTTTCCGCTTTGACAGCAGGCACTTTGATGATGTCGCTCACTGCGTGCAGCGGTCTGACCGAGAAAGTGGAGAAGCTTGCCGAAGATGTTGCTGTTCCGGGAAGTATTACGGCGTATGCCGAAGGAGCATCGGTTCCTGTGGTTGACAAGAAGTCAAGAGGATGGGTGTCGAAGTACGGTAACCTGCGGCTTGATATGCCTCAGACTCACCTCGATCCCGAGCAGGTATACAAAACAGTAGAGTACACTGCGGATTATTTTCTGGGTGATTATTATGTTGAAGACTTGTATCGTGACGGAGAATTCCAATATAAGGGCGATCTGACTAAGAAGTTCTTCGGAGCTCATAAGAGCATTGATATAGAATATTTCGGTAACACGAAGATCAACTATCTGCCTGTTTCGATAGAACACAGCGAAACATATACAAGCTTAAAATTCTGTTCCGGCGATGATGATAACTATGCGAGATCAATCAGAGGAGAGCTTGAAGTCAAGGATAATCAGCTGGTGTTCACTCCCGATGACAGTTATAAAGTAAACGAACCGCTTGCGTATGATTTCTCTTTCAAAGGCACGAAAATAATACTTTCACATGACGGTGAAAGCGTTGAGCTGAACGCACGTTCTTTTATTGAAGGCGAGCATTATAACTCCATCTCCGTATATGCAAAGGCTGACGGGAAAATGCTTGATAATATTGAGGAGATAGATATTTCAAAGTATTCGTCATCAAGCAAATACAGAGATCAGTACTGCCAGATCAAGGTCAAGGGAAATAAGGATACAATCAGGAACGTTGCGGCTTACCTCGGCGATGACGGAAGATTCAACTTCTCGTGGACAGATGAGGACGGCACGATACACGCATATGAGATGGTATATTTCTATCTTAAACGCGGACTTATACTCACAGACGGCACGAATACATATTTCTATACGAAGCGATGATATACGGAGGATATAAGCTATGAAAAAGATTATGATAAGATCGGCAGCGGCTTTACTTTCCGCATTAATGCTTTTGTCGGTAAGCGGCTGCTCGAATAAGACAACGTTTGAAGCAGGCGGAGAATCTCCCGCAAGCAGCGAAAGCAGCGAAGGTGCGGCAGCAGGCGAGGTCGGAACAGGCGCAGGAGATAACACAGGGGATAACACAGGCGGCAGCGATGCGGCAAGCTCGGGCTACTCGGATAATATATACAGGAACATTCAGCTTTACACCAACCTGGAGGAGTACGAAGCCGAGAAGCACCTGAACGCTGCGGAGATTTTTGCGAATATGACATACTCTCCCGATATGTTCTGCGGAAAATATGTTCTTGAAGAAGCTATGGATCCCGAAGACAGATATATAGACAGTTACGGCGACACGTTTAAGAATTATGCCGCAAAGGCAAAGTATATGGATTTCGAGGTCGAAAGCAAGTTTTCGTCAAACGGCAAGGATACGGTCGAGATCGGCACGCTTCCTATGGAAATGACCTCGGGCACACGATCAAATTACGACATCAAGAGATTGAGAAAGATCAGCAAGTATCACTGGATAACATTTGATTATCCGAAGAGAACAAAATATTCATACGAGGAAGAATACACCTACTCTTCGACAGAGATCACGGGAGCATTTTATATCGAAGGTCACAAGCTGATATTCACACCGCTTACAAAGCTTGAATATGACGATGACTATGAGAATGTAGTTGACTATGCGCTTTCCGACAAGAGTATTGAATACGAATTCAAATTCGAGGGAGGAAAGATCACTCTCACCAATTCTGACGGCGACAGCGTAACGCTTGTCGCAAACGGGTTGAGCGAGCTGTACCATTACATGAGCATTGACGGCTATGCAGCCTCGGACGCCAACAAGATAGACGATATATGCGGATTTGATATATATAAGGGCTATTATTCAAGCAGCGCTGATACGATGTATATCGGTTCTTCTGTCAAGCTCGATAATCCTGATGATGAGTATTATTTTAATACCTATTATAATCTGGTAACGCATTTCAACGAGGACGGTATCATGCAGTTCTCATGGGCAGAGCAGGACGGCACACCCCATGCGTATGAGTTTGTATATTTCTACTGTGATTCCGACGGACTTATCCTCACGGACGGCGAGAAGGTATATAAATATACGGCAAGCTACTCCGACTATAAGCTCGGCGCAGGTGTTGAAACAACCGACGAAGAAACACTCGGCAAGCTCGGGCAGGGTCAGGTCGCGGCTATCGCAGAGAAGAAAAAGAACCTCATGGATGAGCTGAAGGCGGCATTCGAGAAGGAGAACATCGCTGTTGATGTCAACGACGAAACAGGTGAGATCATCATGGATTCCTCCGTACTGTTTGGTGTTGATCAGTATGAGATCACCGACAAGGGTCAAGAGTTCTTGAAGAAGTTCATCAAGGCATATTCGACCGTTATTCTGAAGGACGATTACGAGGGATTTGTATCGAAGATCATGGTAGAGGGTCACACAGACTCAACGGGCGAGAGATCGCACAACGAGGAGCTGTCGCAGAAGAGAGCAGAAGAAGTAATGAACTACTGCTTATCCGACAAGGCAGGGATCGACAAGACAGTCAAAGAAGACATGAAGAAGCTCATGGAAGCTGTTGGCTATGCTGATGACTATCCGGTCTTTGACGAAGGCGGCAAGGAAGACATGGAGAAGTCAAGACGTGTATCGTTCAAGTTCGTTATCGACATGGAGAATGCGTCGAAGCTTGACGCTATCGAAGAGAAGCCGCAGGAAGAGGAAGAAGAGCCTGAAACCACAGAAGAAGAGCCTGCCGCATAATCAGCGAGCGTAGCAAAATAAAATCGATTTTACACAAACATATCCCCGGCCAAGCGGCCGGAAGCAGTACGCGCACATAGTTTAATGTAAATTATGCTTTAATTCCCGCGTCGTAACTTAAATTATATCAAGGATACAATTTATCCCCCTATCCTTTAAACGGGAGAGGGGGATTCATTATTGTATTATTATGGTTTGTATCAAGACAGACCTTCGATCTTATAGCCGATCGTAAAGCGGAGTATAGCGAGAGCGTCTTTATTTGTGACCTTGCCGTCGCTGTTTACATCAGCCGCTTTGAGCTGTGTATCGTCAAGCTTGATGAGATGAACAGCGTAACGCTGAATGAGCATGGCGTCCTTTGCGGTTATCTTGCCGTCGGAGTTTATGTCGCCGAGCCTGAACTCTGTCTTCGGTTCTCCTTCGCCCGGCAAACGGGAATAATAGTGAACGGTGATCTTGTTGTTAGATGGTTTTCCCGAAACGTTGTTCCACTCGTCCTCCGAGCCTGTGAAGTATATATCGGTGAGAGAGGGACACATAAACAAAGCGATCGATTCGATTTTTGTTACACTGTTCGGTATCTCGATCGCCTGAAGATTTGAGCATTGGTTCAATAAACCACTCGGAACAGTTGTGAATCCGTCGGGAATTTTAAATGTTGTCAGGCCTTCGCATTTCCAGAAATCATTATCGCCCAATTCCGTCAGCCCCTTCGGCAGATCTGCGCTTTTAAGGCTGGTGCATTCCCAGAAAGCAGATTCTCCTATGCTTTTAAGACCCTCGGGGAACTTTATGGTTTCAAGGCTTGAGCAATAGATGAATCCACGCTTTTCAATAGTTGTCAGGTTGTCGGGCAGTTCGATGTCTGTCAGACTTTCGCAGCTGTCGAACATACCATACGTGATGGTCGTAATATTGTCGGGGAGCTTGACGCTCTTCAGATTCTTACTATTATAGAACACATTCTGTCCGAATGTGGTTATACTGTCGGGTATAACGATGCTTTCGCAATTGCAGCTTGAGAAAGCAAAGTCTCCGAGCTGTGTTACCTTTTTGCCGTCGATCTCACTCGGGATAACAACATCATTATCCTTTCCTTTATATTTTACGGATAATGTGCCGTCCTCAAGCTCGGTGCAGCTGTAATCGCCGATAGTGACCCCTGAAGTCGTCAAAACCTCTGCCTGCGATAACTCCGGCGTGTTCTCTGCTGCGCTTGCCGTGACAGCTGTGCCTGCCGTGATTGTTGCCAGTGTCAGGATAAGCGACAAAAGCTTTCTTTTCATAGTTTAAATTCCTCCTTTGAATAAACACAAATACACATTTGCCATATATAATTTTAGCACGATTTATTCTTATTTTCAATACTATTATTCGGGAAAATTTATAGTGAAGAACGGTATATGTAATTACGTTTTACAATTATACCTTCAGACTTTGAAGTAACAAGCAAATATTTATTGCTTTGAGCTGACTGCCGATGATGTATTTTTCTTTGTCTGTTCTTTGATCCTGCCGGTTGATTTGAAGTATGCGTCAAACATCTCCTTAGCTATACCCATTGAGTATTTGCCGTCTGCACCGTGTTCTACTACTACCGCAACGGCGACTTCGGGTTTTTCATATGGGGCATATGCTATGAAGGTCACATTATCTGTGCCGATATTCTCAGCCGTACCCGTCTTTCCTGCAATCTCTACCGGGTACTTTGCAAATATATCGCTTGCAGTACCGCTTGTAACAACGGCACGCATACCTTCCTGTACTATATTCATGTTTGCGGTGGATACACCAACTGTTTCCACCACCTCGGGGGCTGTGTTGTCAAGTATCACAGTTTTACCCTTGTAGTCGGTTATCTTGCTGACAAAATGAGTTCTGAGCCTTACGCCGTCATTGGCGATCGTCGCCGCATATGTCCCGAGCTGTATCGGGGTGAATGCGTTGTCGGATTGTCCGATAGCCGCCTGACAGGTGTTTCCCTCGTACCATACCTCGGAGTCACGTCCTGCAAGTATGCCTGTGGATTCATAAAGCTCGATCCCAGTGTGTACTCCAAGACCGAATTTCTCTGCGTATATGTCCATAATGTCGATCCCGAGCTGACGACCGAGATCGGCGAAAAAGTAGTTGCAGGATTTTGCTAAAGCTCCTCTGACATTGATAGCCTCGTGGTAGCCCAGACAGTTGATAATATCGGTTTTGTAGTAATCATAGTGCTGTTTGCAGTAGATAGTGCTGTCGCCTGTGATAAGTCCCTCTTCGAGTCCTGCGGCTGCAACGCATGGCTTGAAGGTCGAACCTACTATGAAATTACCCGTGAGCGCTCTGTCGAACATGGGGAGAGTATCGTCTGAAATAAGCTTTTCGTAGTAGCTGTCATCGGTGACGTATTTTTCCATGTCGAACGTCGGGTAGGTTGAACAGGCGAGTACGGAAAAGTTGTTCACATCTATCATGACCGCCGCCCCTGCAATACAGTCCGAGTGCTGTTTGCCTGCTTGTGTGACATATTTCTTCAGAGCGTCGTTCGTCAGCTTCTGAAGATCTGAGTCGATGGTGAGCGTAACGGTGTTTCCGGGGATAGCCTGAACAGATTCTATCTCCTCTACAATAGCTCCGTCCGAGGTTTTGGTAATGCGTTTTTCACCTTTTGTACCCTTCAGATATTCTTCAAGAGAATATTCGATACCGCTTTTGCCGATCTTGTCGTCTATTTTATATCCGCTGTCTTTGAGATCGTTATATTCCTGTTGAGAGATCGAGCCTACCGCACCTAAAATATGAGGAGCAAGCGTGCCGTCCTTATAATAGCGAATGAACGTGCTGGCGCATTCGACCCCGGGGAAGCCCTGAGAATTTTCGAGTACGATAGCGACCATATCGCGGCTGATATTCGAGGCGAATTTATAGGGCGTACTGTTTGAGTAGCCGCAGAATTCCATATTGTATCTCACGCTGATTATGTCACGCAGCTCTTGTTTTGTGTACAAGCTGTCGTCTATTTCAAAGTGATCGACAAACTCCGCCATACAGTCCTCTGCGGTGGCATACTTGTTCATATTGAGCATACTTTTGCTTTTGATAAAATCTATCGTGTCGTCATATCCGTCTTTGAACTCAAATGTTCCGTTATTATCTATGTATACAGGCAGCTTATCCGTCCATTCTTCATGACGAAGCTCCATTAGCTTGATAAGCTTGTTGATCATTTCATTAAGGTTATTTTCATTGATATATAACTTATTGAAAACTATCATATAGCCCGTGTCGTTTACGACGATCTCCTTGCCGTTTCTGTCGAGAATATCTCCTCTGCCTGCTTCGGTAGTCATGGTGTAGGTGGTGGAGGAGAGAGCCTCTTCGCGGTATTCGCTGTTGTCCATGATCTGCCAGGAAAAAAGCCGCACGGCAAAAGCGGAAAAAATGAGTATGGTCATCAGTACGCACAAAGCTGCGCGTACTGCGCTGTTAGGTGTGGAATGTTCAGACTTTTTCATGAGTATTGTCCTTCCTTTATCCGTTAAGCTTCGCACGTCTGCGGCTTGCGTCGGAACGTTTCGAGCGAGGCACACGCTTGCGTCTGCGCACTTTGATCTTCTTCTTTTCCTTACGGAAGGTTTTTGATATACCGAAGGTCAGGGCATATACCAAGGGTGTGACAGCCCAGCTGTATACTATCCTTGGAAGATAATGCGACAGGTAAAAGCCGAGCCTGTCGTCATAGTGGGGGATATAATAGAAAGCAAAAAATTTAAGAGATACAACAGCCATGCAGGCAGCAGCGCTGTAAAGCAGTACAAAATAAATATTATTTTGTATATACTTATTGTTCCAGCTTGCTTCTAAGTAACATATGCCGCCGAGTATCATTGACGTAAGTCCCATAACTCCGCCCGTGCCTGCGTCTATAATCAGTCCGCAAAGTATGCCGAAGAAAAAAGAAAAATAGGGCAGCTCAAAAGCCGCAACAGATATAGCCGCCGAGATCAGCAGCAGCGGCTTTGCAAGGTATATCTGTGGAATGATATGTACTGTGCCTTCTATGATGAAAAGCAGAAATATTTCGATTATATATAAAATGTATCGGTAATATCGTCTTTGCAAAACCGCACCTCCTTATGGTTTTTGTTATTATATGTTTGCAGGTTTTGGAAAAATTGTGTAGAGTGTGGAGTGTGGAGTTATAGGGTCGCTTCGCTCCAATTTTATAAAAATGACACAACACTCCCTAATACCGGACTTTGAAATCTCAATAATCCCAATATTCACACCATTCCCTAAGGACAATAGTTTATACATGAAAATTGAGAAAAACCCTGATTCTATGCGGGTTTATCCAATATTCATGTCACCAGAATATTGAATAAAACGGAAAATTGATTTAACTACACGTCATTTGAATCCACGTCTTTTTTGTCAAAAACATACTTTATGTTACATATATCTTATTTTTGGGTATGGAGATATATATACATCTTGGAAAATACAATCCTGATAATATCAATAATCCCAATATTCTGCTGATCTCTCCAATATTCATGTCACCGGAATATTGTAAAAACCCTGATTCTATGCGGGTTTTCTCCAATTTTCTGGTTTAACTTACAGTCCTTAGGGACGGTGAGATTATTGAGCGGACTTATGTCAATGCGGAATTCTGAATGCGTATTTCGGAATTCGAATTATAAATCAAAGTCTGTAATGACAGAACATAGCCTGCTTACGAACAATAATTGCACACTGCACATTCAGACCGTGAAAAAAATCTGAATATATCTGAATACAAACGATAAAGCTGATTCGCAGATACCCCTCTGTCGGCTTTGCCGACATCTCCCCTTTCAGGGGCGACTATTTTGAAGGTTTAAAGCACTTTTGAAAAGCCTCTCCTGAAAGGGGAGGTGCCGATAGGCGGAGGGGTACTCACATGGACTTTTTGCACGATCTGCATTTCTCATTTACAATAATTGCACATTGCACATTGCTCATTGCACATTGCATAAATGTCCGAACACAGTGTGATTTCAAAAAAATAATTCCTAATAAAAACAATCCCTCTTATTTGCTTTTGTCTGTCGAATCAGAAGCCGCCTCAATAACTCCCTGTCCCTCAAATGATGTAATTACAACTACGTCCGAAATAGTCTTTATATCCTCATACGGCTTGATGACCGCATACGGTGTTGTGTCATATGTGTTGGTGTCGAGCTTTGTCACTCTTCCGATGATAAGATCGGCAGGATACACGCCGCCCACTCCCGTGGTGATGATAATGTCATTTTCTTTGATCTTATTGTCGGCAGAGATAACAGACAATAAGAGCTGCCCGTCTTCACTGAAAATTGCGCTGCCTGTGGCGATCCCGCTGTCGCCGCTCTTTTTGTCCATAGCGCCGACCTTAGCTTCGGGGGAAAGAAGAGTCGTGACCTTGCTTGTTGTGACATTTACCGCACTTATCCAGCCGATAAGCCCGTTGTCGGTGATGACAGGATCGTTGACCTTCACATCGTCACGGCTGCCCTTGTCGATCGTGAAGCCGTAGAAATCATCGTTGGGGTCACGGCGTATGACGGTAGCCACAGCGATCTTGTAGTCCGGGTTATCGTCCTTTATGCCGTAGTATTTGCGGAGAACATCGTTTTCTTTTTTAATGTCGTCATAATCTATGACCTGTGCTGCAAGGTCGCTTATTTCCTTTTTCAGCTGCTCGTTTTCTGCCGCAAGCTCTTCACGGCTTTTTCCCGAGCTGCCTGCTGCGTCATTTGATAAAGCGGTAGTTGCCTGCTGGAACGGGGCGGAGATACGGGCGTAAAGATCCGTAAAAATATTCCTGCCCATAGCTGCTGACACAGCCGCCACGACAAGAAGTACGATAAATGTCGTAGAGATGATTCTTTTTCCGTATTTGTTATCTTTCATGTCTTACCTCACAGATTTAGTCGTAATCTCCGAAGTAATCTGCGTCATCGGGCATTTCAAGACGTTTGCCTGTGCCTGCAACAACGCAGTCAAGCGGATTTTCCGCTACATACACAGGGACATTCGCCTCTTCCGAGATCAGCTTGTCAAGACCTCTGATAAGAGCGCCGCCGCCGGTGAGAGTGATGCCGTTGTCGAGAATGTCGGCGCAAAGCTCGGGGGGAGTTTGCTCCAGCGTCTGCTTGATAGCGTCGATGATCACCGCAAACGAATCGGCTAAAGCGTCACGAATTTCGGCAGGTGTAATATCAAGGTCGAGTGGCATTCCGTCGGCTAAGTTCCTTCCTCTTATCTTCATGGGCTTTTCGTCGGGGTAGGGGTATGCCGAGCCGATAAGAATTTTGATATCCTCTGCCGTACGCTCACCAATAACAAGATTATGGTTTTTCTTTATAAAGGAGATGATCGCTTCGTCAAACTTGTCGCCCGCAACCCGGACGGAGCAGGAGTGGACAATATCACCGTAGCTTATCACGGCGACCTCTGCCGTTCCGCCGCCAATGTCAACGACCATAGAACCAACAGGCTCAAACACGGGCAGTCCTGCGCCCAGAGCCGCCGCCATGGGTTCTTCCATCAGCTCAATGTTGCGTCCGCCTGCCTGTTCGGCAGCGTCTTCAACGGCGCGTCTTTCAACCTCGGTCACACCCGAGGGGAGAGCGATGACTATTTTCGGGTGGCTGAAAAGTCCCGAACGAGCAGTATGCTTGATGAATTTTTCAAGCATTGTTGCGGTAATGTCAAAGTCTGCGATAACGCCGTCTTTAAGCGGACGCACCGCAACGATAGAGCCGGGAGTTCTGCCGAGCATATCCTTTGCCTGCTGACCTACGGCAAGCACCTCGTCGCTGCGGATATCTACGGCTACAACGGACGGCTCACGCATTACTACGCCCTTGCCTTTTATATAAACAAGAGTGTTGGCAGTACCGAGGTCGATACCTATATCTCTTGCAAACATACACATCTTTCCTTTCTATATCAAAGAGCTTTTTGCTCATAAGGTTACACTTCTGTTTTTAATTGATTACATATATGTATTTATTATAAACTATATTTCAACAGAGTACAAGTATATATAACAAAAAATTTCAAAAAATTTATTTTTGGACTTTTGTTGTAGGGAATTACTATTATTCGGAGTTATAACAAACGCAAGGAAATGCATATTGCGATATTTTACAAAATGCAGTTTGTGATTTTTGGATAACAACTGTTATGTTAATAGATTTTTAACTCATTCAAAAACCCTGCATTATTGCTCACAACCCAATGTGACATTCTTGTCAAAAAATATGAAACCTGTGTGAAAATTAGCACTCTCCCCTTGACAGTGCT
>OMYH01000002.1 GCA_900315255.1 uncultured Eubacteriales bacterium
GCTTATGCTCCACTATCCAATCCTTATCTCCTGATACAATTACAAGCATTACTGCTAGAGATTGGATT
This sequence comes from uncultured Eubacteriales bacterium, assembly GCA_900315255.1. GTDB lineage: Bacteria > Bacillota > Clostridia > Oscillospirales > Acutalibacteraceae > RUG592. The sequence goes on from OMYH01000002.1 coordinate 69, forward strand.
GTTAAAGCGTTTAATTAAAGATTAGTATAAATCCCCCGTCGGATTTACCGCATCAGGATCGTATAGTTCTTTCATGTTTCTTGTCCAGGGAGAAATGTCAATGTAGGTGTATTCCTCCTCGGTCATGTCATCATCTTCTTTGTCAGTAAGATTAATTCTGCTTACAGAATTATCCACAGTGCCGCTTTCCAAATCAGCTGCAAATCCCCCTGCAATATCACCGTCTACAAATCCTCCATCAACATAGTTTACGGTACAATCAGTATATGTTGGGATAAGGTATTGAATGGCACTCAACAATCCGTCTGCCTGAATTAGAGATTTGACACTTGCCGTATCACCGTTGGCTGCTTCTGCTAAACCGCCTGTAGTCGATGTGCCAACAAAACCACCAGAGTAACCGTTGTGATCCGCAGCCGTTACCGATAATAATCTGAGAGCGTGAGAATTGAGGATCTGAGTGCTGTTGCTGTCGGCAATAAAACCCGACGCCTTGAATTGTGTAATATCATTGTCGTTTTCGGGAGTTCCTGTAGCTTCTGTCGTATAACCATCTTCTATACCCGTTACGGTGCAATCGGTTATTTTTACCTCCAGTCCCTGCCCTATTTTCAGTAGATTGCTTACCTCAAGCACTCTGTCAAGTCCGAGCAGGTTTACTGTCAGTCCGCCTGTACCTGCCAATTCACCCGGACCGGCAATTCCGACAAAGCCTCCTGCACGGTTACCGGATTCAACATGATTCAGATTAAATAGATTAACATTGTTTATATTACCGCCGACAGCCAGACCAAATCCGCCTCCGGCATCGTTTTGATCAGCTTTAACAGTGTATCCGCTCTCGACACCTATTACAGTAATATCACTCGCGGTAAATCCGATAAAATCACCGAGTCCGACAACATCATTAAGCAATCCCTGAAAGGCTGCCGAGCTTAAATAACCTGACACTCCGCCTGCAAAATTCTTTGTTGCTCTTACGCTTTTTAAGCCGCTCAAGATAACAGATTTATTCTGAGGTGTTTCCTTCAGTGGTCCCGAGTTCCACCCGGCAAGCATTTCATAAGCTGACAGATCGGATCTGCAAATGTAAATACCCTCTCCCTTTCCTACTATACCGCCTGCAAAGCTGCCTTCATTCGTAGTTGTGCCTGCCTGCACCGTCAATTCTTCAGAATATATCTGACAGCCTAAAACCGCAGAGGGTGCAACACCCATTAATGTAAGCAACTTCTGACCTGCCGCTTTATCCGTTGACAAAAGTCCTGTAACCAATTGTCTGACTGTACCAAGCAGACTGTTTTCGTTGTTTTCTTCTTTTCCGAGACTTGACTGCCATCCGACGGAGGCATATCCTGCAAAACCGCCTGCAAAATCATCCGTGCTATGTATATCTATATTGTGTTGATCGCAGTCTATTGTACAATCTACGGCATAACTGCTTGTCAATGCACCGATAAATCCACCAAGGTACGATTCGCCCGTTACATCATATTCACAATCATTAATCTCGCAATCGATCAATACACTTTGGGGATGGATTCGTTGAACAACAGAGGAAAGGTCAATACCAACTCCGTCCAGAGTTCCTTTAATCTCTGCATCACGTTCAAGACCACAGAAACCGCCGCCATAATTCTTAGCCTTAATGTGATATGTGCTGTCATCTACAGAACAGTTCTCGATCCGTGTTCCTATCTGCTGTCCGACAAAACCCCCGTTAAAGCCGGTTGTACTCTTTCCTACATCTCCGGATAATCCTTGAACACTGCAGTTTACAATTGACGGTGATATGTAATCTGTAGGTATTAATTGTTCAAGCGGAAGTGCATTGCCGAGAAGAATAGTAATCAAATCTCCCAATCCTACACCCGGCAGAGCGTTCAGAACAGTCGAAAGCACGTCAACCAAGCCACCGAGCACCTGAGATAATCCGCTGTATTCGGTCATGCCTTCGGTATAACCGACAAATCCGCCGGTTCGGTCTTTTACGTTGGAAACCTCTACTGTTCCTGTTACACTGCAGTTCTCAATAATTGCATCTCCGTAGACTCGTCCGGCAAAAGCACCTGTTGAAAAAATCGTCGGATCGTTTGCCCTTGCATTCAGCAAGTTAGAAAGAGTCGTTCTCAAATCTGTATTTGCAGAACCAAAGCTTAACACTCTCAACAAAACATCTACCAAACTGCCCAAGACATCTCCCAATGTACTTGTTACTAAATTTAGCAGTGTCTGATTAATACCGGAGTTGTCTGTATTATTCTCAACGTGAACATTATTCAATTCAATGTTATTAACTACAGCTGTTCCTCCACTGATCCCGACATTGGCAGTGTTTGTCTGATTGGTTACTGTTGCGAAAAAGCCTATGCCGAGATACTCATTCACATTCAGCGTTGTATTCTTGTTTACATAAACATTAGATATTACAATACGATTTTCTCCTGATGGATCTATTAGCTCAGTTGAGTCACCGATTGTGTTTCCGTTCCATATCTTTTCTCCGTTTACAGATTTCAAACCGTACATTGTACCGCTGAACATCAGCGGCGTCCAGGGGTTTGACTCTCCTTCAAGGTCGATATCACGAAAAACAATATAGTTTGCTGTAATGCTATACTTCTCACCCGTGCGCCAGCTTGCTTCGGTCAGGCTGTTTTTGTTAGTGGTTGCGTGTGCCGCATCTGTATATGGTTCCCCTGTATCCTGATTAACTCCGACATAATATCTCCCTGACTGGGTTCTGTCATTAATCTGTTGAAAATTATAATCCCTGTATCCGTTCTGTGATTGAAGTAAATCAGCATCGCCGCCATAGAGCTGAACAAGACGCCCCTCATTATCGGTATCAAGAACGTGACCAACGAATGCACGATAATCGGTTTGGTATACGGGAGTAAAGACTTCTTTGTCGCTTCCGATAGCTCTGAGCTGCTCCTGATTTCCGATTAATATGTAGGTTTTTCCGTCAATTTTCTTGATAACCTGGCCTACAAAATCACGGCCTTCAAATTCATTGTTCCCGGGTTCGGCAGTCTTTTCGGGTGTTTTTTTACGTATAGAAATTGATTTTTCTGATAAATCCGAATTAAATTGTGCTGATATCACATAATTGTGGTCATCACTATACGTCAAAACAAAGTCATCGTCCATACCTGCGGACACGGGCTTACCTGTACCAAACGTCAGTGAAGAAACATCTCCTGATAAAACAGGCTGTTGTTGAGCATCATCCATAAGCATTACCGCAAGCTGGTATGGATTGTACACATAAATAGTATCGCTTTCCTCATCATACAGTTTTTGATCAGGCTGTTTAACTCCAACGATGCTTCCTGTAAATCCTTCGGGTAAACTCCATTTAGTATGTCTTGACAAGATAATTTCTTCAGCTATTTCATATTGGGAACTAAGATCATATGTAACAGGCTTACCGCCGTTCATCAAGCACTCTCCTGTTCCGATTTTTTCGCTGGAGAAATCAAGATCGGTCACTTCTAATCCGCTTCCAATTAAAATCAGCTGGTCATAATTATAGATCTTGATTACACCGTTTTCAAAAACAGGCATGTTATCGGAAGTAATAATTTCAGGTTCGTCCATAATCTCCGGAACAGTATAATCTTCTTGAACTGTTTTCTCTTGTACAAATGATTCTTCATCGGGAGCCAAGCTCTCTAAAGCCGGCATGAATCCATTTGAAGATAATGTAATTGAAATAAGAATGGAGATAATTTTTAACAAAATCCTATACTTCATATAAATGCTCCCTCAAAAGCCAATTTATAGACAATACAAAATACATTCTGACCGAAAGCAAAGGCATATCAAAGCTTAATGAATTAGAAAACATCAATAATTAAAGAACCACTGATTAAATCACGTCCTTCGGACTGAGCACCAAATTTGCTTGCATCTTTAGTCTCGCCTGCCGGCTCGATCGGTGCTTCTGCTGCGCAGAGGTATTCCTGCGGATTTTTCGCACAATTTGCCTAAAAATCTGACGGCGCAACTTCGGCACACAATTTAGTCAGTGTCTCCTTAAATATATAAAAGAAAATATCATTATCATATGATTTTCTACATTTTTTTATCACATTTTTAGTATAAAGGTTCTATAATAATCATGTCAATCCCTAATAGTGTATAGTCAATATACCAATAATATATATTCATATTTAGAAATCTATTAAGAAAGTATACATTAGTATTAATGTATTGTTAAATGTTTTTATATTAATAGACAATTAAGGATAGATTTATCTCACTGAACAAGGGATAATAACAAAAACAAAACTTCCATCACAATACAGTTGAGATTCACTTCTACCATTAAGAGCATAATGGATAAACGGGTCGTGATATAGAGCTTTGCACAAAACTAAACAACTCGACTTTTTCTCTGACGATTGGTCTAATATAGAGATGAGAGAATTACCAGCATATTTATGCTTCTATGTATTCGTAGTTGTAAAAATTATTTTAACAACATAAAAAGCTCCCGCAGTAAAGCAGGAGCAAAACTAAGGAGACGCAATTTTAATTGGGTGCAAAAGATGCATTGTAGATTTTTTTGGCAGAGTGCACAAACAAGATCTCGAAATACAGACGTATTTTAAGTGAGATTTGTGTACTATGACGAAAAAAATCAAGCAGATTTGGTGCTGAGCCGCAACTCGATCTTTGTGCAGTGCTGCCTTAAGCTCTCCGCTTTTCCACAATATCCTCCATTCACAGCCAATGAATAAACGCTGTTTTATCTGTAAGCACTATTATATAGCAATTCTCGTTTTGTGCGATTTGTTTTGCAAAATTCAGACAAGCAGTCGCATCTCCCTTTTTGTAATCGGTATTGGTTACTACATTTTCAATAATAGCATATGGACAAATGATTGCTTTTTCATTTTTTATTCATACGATGCACACCTTAAATCCGTCCATCGTGTCCATTGTCGTCATTTGCTTTTCCTTCTTTCATAGTCGCCAGTAAGCCGCCGAACATCCAGAGATTCCCGATGCTGATCCATGCCGCTGTAATGGCGTTTCTGAGAGCCGTTTCCGGCAGGAATTTAAGGAGCATCGTCACTGCCATTCCTACCGCAGGGCAAAATATCCAGCACCATTTCGGATATGGCGTATATCCCTTAACAAATGCCAGAATGTGAGCAATATGCTGGATGATCCAAAATATGAAGAACACGATTATTCCGGGCAGCAAGAAATACATACCGAATTTCACGCTTATACTTGACGCAGTTTCCGGGCTGACCTGCATAAAATATTTATAGACATAAACCGCTGCAAGGCAGGGAACATGAACTCCGCACCCAGCAAAGGCAAGCACGCCAAGAATGCCGCTGCGAAATGTGTGTGCAAGTTTTTCGGAATACGGAGAGATCAGCCGATAGATACCAAAATAGCACATTGCCTCCAACGGGATTCCGACAAAGCCGCACATTGCAGACCAGAAGATCCGTCGGTCAGAAATATTTGCGAAACGAGACAAAAAGCCTTCCATACCCAACAATGAAGCGTCATGAACACCCCATCCCACAAGAATATCACCGACAAGCACCGTGCAGGCAGCGAAAAAACCGATGATGAACAGCTTTCGTATTCTCGACCAATCAAGTTTGTTGTTAATTCCAATATTGTTATATGTACTCATATTTACTATTCCTCCTGAAACCAATATTAGAGAACACTAACTATAATAACACCTGCGATCTCAGACGTCAATGTTTTGCTGCAAATTTTACGAATAAATACAATAGGATAACATAAAACACATATTATGATAAAACGGCGAGCAGTTCTTCCCTACTCGCCGAATATTTTATAGATAAAACGTATTTTGCTACATATCGACCTTATTTATAGTGATCGTTCCGCTGAGTCGTGCAATATTATCAGCACCTTTGATGGCTTCTCCCATGATGTACAGACCGCTGTATGCAGGAGCGTCACCGTAGTACATACATACATTTTCCCAAGGACTGAAATATGCGATAGACCCTGACGGGGCAGCTCCGCCAACTGTTGAAGAGGTATCAAGCGCTGCGTGGAAAATCTTTTCGTTACTTGAATAATTATCAACATTCACCGTGATAGGAAGCATATCGTAGAAGCTTTTGGAAGGGCTGCTGTCATTCAAAACAAATTCGATCTCGTTTTTTCCGTCGGTTACAATTATTCTCATGTCATCACTCTTTTCCGGCTCTGATGATTCTGTATTGTTTGGTGTATCTGATGAACCAGCTTCATCTTCGATTTGATTATCATTTTGCTCCGATACATCAGCTGAGACCGATGCGATGCTTTTTGTTTCTTTATCGTCTGATGATAAAGAATTCTCCATACTTTTGCAGCCTGTCATAACACAGATCAATACAACAAGTATCGTAACAATAAGATAAAATCTGCTTTTACAAACTTCGTTCATCATTTCATGTTCTCGCTGTAAAACGCTGCGAGCTTGTCAAACGGAATGACCTTGTCTTTTCCGCCGTCGTAAAGATCGGTATGCGAAGCACCCTCGATAACAAGCAGCTGCTTGTTATCTGCATAAGCGTTATCCTTTATCATTGCCTCATAAGCTTCCTTGCCAAAGTAGAAAGAATGCGCTTTATCGCCGTGCATAATCATAACGGCAGAACGTATCTCGTTGCTGTACTGTAAGATAGGCATATTGATAAATGACAGTGATGAGGTGATGTTCCAGCCGCCGTTTGAATTAAGTGAACGAGCGTGATAACCACGTGGAGTCTTATAATAGTCATGATAGTCTACAACAAAATACGGAGCGTCATCAGGCAGCGGGTCGACAACGCCGCCGCCAAGCTCATACTCGCCCGACATATAGTCCTTGATACGCTGAGCATTCAAAGCGACTTTCTTTTCATAGCGCTTTTCTTCGCTGTCTTCACTGTCAAAGTATCCGTTTGCGTTCACTCTCGTCATGTCATACATAGTAGAAGCGACCGTTGCTTTAATACGTGTATCTATTGCAGCGGCGTTTATTGCCATACCGCCCCAACCACAGATACCGAGAATACCGATACGTTCCGAATCAACATTATCCTGAACGGAAAGAAAATCTACCGCAGCACAGAAATCCTCCGTGTTGATGTCGGGTGACGCAACGCATCTCGGAATGCCACCGCTCTCGCCCGTAAAGGACGGGTCGAACGCTATCGTCAGAAAACCTCTTTCCGCAAGCGTCTGTGCGTACAATCCGCTGCACTGCTCCTTGACTGCACCAAACGGTCCGCAGACCGCTATCGCCGGGAGCTTTCCCACTGCGTTTTTCGGAGTGTACATATCAGCCGCAAGAGTAATGCCGTAGCGGTTGTGGAATGTTACCTTGCTGTGATCGACCTTGTCTGATTTCGTAAATGTCTTATCCCATTCTTTCGTGAGTACCAGTTCTTCGTTTTTCATTTTGCTTTACCTCCGCTTTGTTAATTTGTAGGTGAAATAGTCAAGGCAGTCAATGCGTTTATTGTACTCGTGAACTCTATCAAGGAGTTCTCTGCGATAAAGTGAAAGAAATCTCTCCAGATCTGAATACATACCTTTTTCAAGCATATCAATGCAGTGAGACACACTGCTGGCGTCAAGCCCGATATCGGTCAGATTCTCTGTTATCATCGCTTTTTCGTCCGCTGCATTCGCCATGATATCACCTCTGTTTTTTATCTGATATAAGTATAACAGATAAATCTTAAAATGTGAAATACCTATTAATTATCGCTTGTCATTCTTTACAGGAATAGCAAAATGTGAGATAATAGAGATAACGGAGGTGTCGATATGGAGATACGGATTTTACGATATTTCATGGAAATAGCAAGAGAAGAAAACATGACAAGAGCGGCGCAGAACCTGCACATCTCGCAGCCGTCGTTATCAAAGGAGATAAAGAAGCTCGAGGAAGAGCTCGGGCACTCGCTTTTTGTGAGAACAAACAAGAGTATGCACCTTACAGATGAGGGTATGCTCTTTAGAAAACGGGCGGAGGATATTCTTGCGATGGTCGATAAAACGGCGGAGGAATTCAGCCAGCTTGACAGCATAACGGGCGGTGAAATCCATATTGGCTGTGCGGAGAGCATTCATATAAAGCACCTTGCTCGTGTTATCAAGGAGTTTAAGGAGCAATACCCGAATTTTGTCTTTCATGTTTTCAGCGGCGATACCAAGCCTGTTGCTGAAAGGCTCGACAGGGGGCTATTTGACCTTGCGGTGATCGTCGAGCCGCCGAATCTTTCAAAGTACAACTATCTAACTATCCCCGAAAGCGACGTATGGGGACTTGTCATGCGGCGTGACAGTCCGCTCTCGGAGAAATCGGAGATCACGTTTGAGGACTTGTACGGACTGCCGCTGTTTTGCTCGGAACAGTCGATCAAGGTCGATTTTCCGCGATGGTGCGGCGATGATATCGACAGGCTGAACTTTGCAGGAACATTTAATCTTTCATACAACGGATCTGTTTTTGTGCGTGAGGGGCTTGGGTATCTGCTTACGTTTGATAAACTGATAGATACGAGTGAGCAGAGCGGACTCTGCTTTCGCCCTATAACACCCCGTCTTGAAACGAAGATGTACATAATATGGAAGAAATATCAGATCTTCTCCCCCATTGCGGAGCTGTTTTTAAAGAAGCTCCGAGCAGAGTATTCCTAACGTGAGAAGCCTTTAATAGTAAGGCAGTATAATATCTGCATTCCAATACTTCGCAAGCCCTACAAACTCCTGTGCGTAATTTAGCTTGGTATATTTCAGCATCCTGCCGATAACCGGATGAAATTGTCAATAATACTCGAACATTTAGCACTAATATATTTCAAGCAGCTATGTTAAGACTCTCATAATAGCTAAGCCGTTAAACAACAAGCGTTAGACCGGCGTAAGCTGTGCATATCCGTTTGTTTGTCCAATAGCTCAGATAGTCTCTCCAAATCATCGATTTTTGTTCCGATATCGTGTAGTTCTCGGATTTGTCGTAGCGAATGTAGAAAAGTTCCTCTTTCATTCTCGCCAACACGCTCTCGCAGCGTGAGTTATCATGACATCTGCCGTCATCGCTGTTCATGCTTTGGCATATTCCGTATCGTTCTACAACATCACGAATTCTGCACTTTTGTATTGGCTGCCACGATCGGAATAGATTCTGCCGCCTGGATTATTCGGGTATGCTTTTCTTTCATTTTCAAGAGCACTACAGCAAAGATACGCTCTTATATTATTCTTAATCGCAATACCGTGGAACATTAGATCAAAGCAATCGAATTATGACAAGATTTCAGCCGAGTATTATTTCTACAAAAAAGAAGCAGACTGACCTGCACGGAATATGCAACAGTAGAGTGACAGTCAGGAAACCATTTACCGCTACTTAAAGAATAAACAGGCTGCCAAAATAAAGAAAAATCAGCTTGAATAAAAAATCAGCAGGGAAAACGTTCTCCCTGCCGTGGTTAGATGAATAGCTATGATTACAAAAAATCATATGAAACATCAGTATTAAAATAGTATTCATTCTGCACTGTCTTCAATGTATTTCATAGCCCAATCCATCTCATAATCCTCCTTGTCACGGAATATCTTCATCGCGGCGTCATAGTCGAGAGGGATACGCACTTCGACAGGATTGCGGCTTACTCGGTCGGCGGCAGTATCTACATTAGGTTCGCCGTCCTCGTTTAGAACAAGTCCGGTGGGATAGACTACAAAGACCAAGCCGCCAGAGAGAATACTAAATCCGCCTATTTCCTGATCGCAGCCGCTGGGGTCGGTAATACCCGCAAGGGTGACGTTCGGCAGCTTTGAAAGAAGCAGCGCTGTACCGTCACCGGCACTTGCACAATTGTAATTCGTGAGCGCTATGACCTTGAGGTCGGCAAATTCCCCGTCACCGTGAATATACTGATCGCATTGGCTGACATACTTCCCGTCTTTGCGGACACCAAGCCCCTGACAGTACCATTCCTTGTCGGTCAGCAGATCGCAAAGCGCATATCCGATAACGTCAATACCGCCCATGTTGTTTCTCAGATCAATGACCAGATACTCCATGCCCTGCGACTTCAGATCGCGCAGCTTTTCGCGGAACATCTCCTTTGCCCACTTGTGTTCGCCTGTCATATAACCGAGAGTGTCCTGAAGTCCATTGTCCGTGCCCTCGGCATTAAGTCGCAGATAACCGCACTTGTCATCAAGCATTTTGGTGCTGTAATTGATGTCCTCTTCAGGTTTGAGAGAATGTAAAAAGGCGTTTCGGGCTTCAACAAATGTGTGATGCTTTTCAAGCTTTTCGAGAGTGACAGTCTGCTCCTTACCAAACTTGTCTATGAAAGACACATCAACAGTCTCTCCGCCGCAGCGCGAAAGAGACAGAGCACCAAGACGGTCTTCATTGGATTTTACGGAAAATCCAATGTCGGTAACGTCCTCTGCGATAGCCTGTAAGATCGGCATGCCGTGCCATTTTGTGATGACCGTTCCGTCCTCAATACCGACCGCGTTCGCTTCCGTCGAAGTGCATACAGCTATGACATCATCGTTGTCGAGCTGCATCATCGCAAAACCGTGATCATGCATCGGCGCAAGTCCGTAATCATGATCATCTATCAGCGGCTCGGTACTAAATTCGTTGTAATCAAAACAGATACCGCACCCCACATGACCGTCGTACATTTCGTTGCAGAACATATCCACAGCATTACAGAATTTTACGGGATTCTGCTCATTCTCCGCTTCCTCGACCATCGGCATATACTTTGCTTCAAGTGCCGGAAAATCGATTTCCTTCCATTCTTTCAGAACGTAATACCTGTCCATATCCTGAACAAATGAATGGAACGATTCGGTATAGCTTTCACGCGAGTGATTGAATATATGAGGCAAGGACGTGCAGAAATTCAACCCGCAAAAACAGGTCAGCAGACCTGTCAGCACAGCGGTTATGCGGTAGCCTATCCTGCGCTTTGCAAAAAGCATTGGTATCAGTGCAAGAACGCCGATTATATACATTACCGAGAAATAGCTAAATATAGTCGGTGCGCCGACAACATATATTACAGCGTGAACTCCGCATATTATCAGCGGTACAAGACACATCACACGCCATATGCGAAGCTTCTTTGAGTCGTCTTTCCACTTGTGATGAAGTACTGCGAGTATCAGCATAATGATCAGTATAGCTGCACACCATATGATATGCGTTACATTAGCTATAGAAAGAATATGCCGAAGTGAATCAAAAACAGTTTTCATAAGACACTACCTCAGATAAGATTTATAATAAGCAGGCAAATTATGTATCTGCCCTATCAATGATTATACATTATCACTGCCAATAAGTCAATCACTAACCATATTGTTTCACTACGTGTTCTTGTGAAGCAGAATTATTCGTAACAACAAAACCGGCACCCGGACCGTTAAACCCTGGTGCCGTTAATTCTTTTATTCTATTATACTTTTAACTCTGTTCCGCCTTTAAACATCCACACTACGAGAATCTATGTCTGTGGTCACCAAATTCATCATATAGCCCTTAATTATGATTTCTTCATTAAACCGGCTCCTGCGTTCCAAGCCTGACCGACCTTTTCTCCGATCGAATAATAGCCTGAGCGAAACTGGTCGAATACAAGCGCATTCACCTTTTCGGGCAGAATCTTGTCTTTATCTCCGACAACGCTCTCTTCTGCGCTCACGTTGACTATCTTACCTACAATAGCGTGCATATTCTCCGTGTTGATTTCCTCTGCAAATGCACATTCTATAGTAACAGGGAATTCCGTAATGACAGGAGCATTGACAAATTCGCTCTTGACAGCGTGATAGCCCGTGCGCTCGAACTTGTCGCTCATTTTATTACCTGTTGCTATTCCGAAGAAATCAGCGACCTCTATGTTTTGCACGTCTGCAATACTGACGGTGAACGCCTTTGACTCCATGATGTTTTTTGTTGTTTTGTGATCGGCGTCAATGAACAGTGCGATCTTATCCGTATCACATATCTGCGCCCATGCAGCGTTCATCGCACAGATATTGCCGTCAGCGCCATATGCTGCAACTATTACGACCGGCATCGGGAATAATGCGGGCTGTACGCCTAAATTCTTTCTCATAATGATTTACCTCCGAATTAAAACATTTTCAAGTGCGGAGCTGATAGGTGTATCGCCGCTCCGCATTTTAATAACCATTTTGTAAGTGTTTTGCTTATCCATACATTGCACACGGTGGTTTGCAATGTATGCACATTAAGTTCTTCGGTGATCGGTGCTTCCTCCCCGGTTTACATTGCTGCACTTGGCGGTAACTAACCGTGACAGGACTTTCAACTGCATGATTAATGTCATGCCCTACACACGTATTAAAAGCCCGAAGAACATTGAAAGATCTACCATTTGGTCGTCATGATTATTTTTGCATTTCTCTTGTGTTTTTGTATTACATACTGATTATTTATTAAGTTTATCTCAAATGGTACTGATTTAGTTGGTCTGCTATCTCCCTTAATCTTTATTTATCTTTGACTATGAACTCGTTAAATCAATTTCTATACAAGGTCATGCTTTATTAAATTTCTCCTTAGGCTGTTTACAGCGGGGGCACTTCCAGTCATCCGGCAGATCTTCAAAAGCTACCTCATCGTGTTCTTCAGGATCATATACATATCCGCAGATGGAACATACATAAACGCCGGAAGCTTGCTGATCAGTAAAGTTAACCTCTGCAAGTACAGTTTCAACGGGATTATCTAAATCAATCACACGATCAGCTTCAAGGTTTTCATAACCCTGCGGTGTATGTGTACCCATATATACGGTAGGATGACTGCGGACAAACTCACGCACACGATCAAGTGTTTCACGAGCAGCAGGAAGATCCTCAAAAACAACGGAGAGCTTGTTGTCATACAATGCCTCGTCAACATAAGTGATATCTCCGTGGATCATATAAAACAAACCGTTGTTTTCTGCAACAACTATGCTGTTACCGTTAGTGTGACCCTTGGCTTTGATGAATGTAACTCCATCGATGATCTTCTGGCATTTGGGAAAGTTATAGTATGCGCCGTCAGTAAACTTCACCGGAACAAGATTCGGGATATCCTGCAATTCAACTGCGCCGAGTTCTTCCTCGTTGACATAGATCCGAGCGTTCGGGAAAGACTTCAACTCACCCGAATGGTCGTTGTGCTTGTGCGTGAGAAGTATCTTTGTTACCTGCTCGGGCTTATAGCCAAGATCAGCGAGTGCGTCCATATAGCTGCTTATATCCTTTCCGGTGTAAAGAATGCTGTTCTCATCAGGAACTTCTTCGGGCGTTCCTGCAGGCAAGCCCGTGTCAACAAGAATGACCTCGTCGCCTGTGTCGATAAGGTAGTTTTGCAGACTGCCTCTGTAGCGTACAGAAGAGTCATATTTTTCTGTACCTTCCTCGCCGCCGAAAACAAACGGCTGGGTATAAAATCCGTCCTTTCTGAATTTTACGGCCTTTATTATCATAGTAAAGTCTCCCTTTCTTTTATGACATTTTTGCAAGCGCTTTATCCAAACGCTTTTTGAGTGTCGACAATTCTTCCTCCGACAGCGGGATACAGCCGCACATTTCATGAGAAACATTAATTGCCTTCTCCTTTAACACAGCTCCCTGTTCTGTCAGTGAAATAAGCAGCGGTGCGAGTGTACCGGAATCGAGATGTACCTTTATTCCAAGCTCACCCTCTGTCATATCTCCGAATTCCCACAGCACCATTATAACAATGTACTGCGTGTAGGTCAGGTTCAATGCTTCAAGTGGTTTTCGGTACTGTCTGACAACTTCCTTTGCACAAGCATACAGCGGAAAACAAAGTTGATTATTCAACCGGATAGCGCTGTATCTATCCGAGATTATTTCATTAGTCATTCGCTATCATCTTCCGGTCTGAAAGCAGGACAGTCTTCCGGTGCCTTTGAAAGTTCCTCACCTGCTATTGCTGCTTTGATAACTCTGCGATGAAGATACAGCATTATTGCAAATACCCCTGTACATACTCCGGCGATAAAAGAGAAAAATGATTTCATAAATTTTACGTCCTTTCTATTATTTTTACAAAACGACCGACACATCTCAATTTCAAAGAGGTATGCCGGTCAATTTATTACTTTTCAGCGGGTTCCCACTTACATCTGACAGGTGATACGATCGACCCGTCTTTCTTCATAGCCGTCATAGTCTTATCAACGACCTTACGGTCAAGTCCTGTCAACTCGGCGATCTTGCCTGCGTTCAGCGGCTCGCCTGCCTTTTTCATAGCGTCTAAGATCATTTCCTTTTCGTTCATGAGTTTTCCCCCCTTTTTTAATCTCCAATCTGTTCGATCAGATAGTTATCCATACCAATCTCCTGTATGAGAGAAAGGTGCTGCTTGACCCAGTTGTAATGCTCCTGCTCGTCCACGATAAACTCCTGTATCATAGCCTTTGTTACATAATCATCATCAAAAAGAGTAAGTGACTTGCTCATTTCCGGCAGTGCTTCAGCTGCGTCCCTGCAGTCGTATTCGAGCATCTCTTTAACATCGGTGAAAACAGGGTACTCTGCCAGCTCGACAGTCGGCGTTACTCCCAATTCGATCAGACGTGCGTTGACCTTCTTTGCTTCGTTCCACTCTTCGTCGGACTCCGCCATGATCTTATCGGCCAATTTGCCGAATCCCCGCTGCTTCAAAATCTGAGCCTGAATAGAATGCTGTTGTGAATTGCCAAACCAACCCTTTGCCATTGCCTGTAAAAACTCGATTTTTGTCATATAGATTTCCTCCGTGAAATCATATTTGTTATGCACTGTTATATTGTGCGCCACCATTAAATATATCATATCACAGATCGTATTGTTTTCAATTCATAATCATTGTAAAAAATCCTATTATGGTACTTTGCGGATGATTTGTACCACTTTTTAATATAAGTACTTATGAAGCGGCTCGGGAAGTGATTTTTCATATATTTCCGCAAGCTCCCGAGGACTGATATGATATTTGTCGAGTATCCATTCACAGGTCAGATTCACAGTTCCCAAACAGTAAATACGGATATACATATCGGTTTTTTCATCAAGATCGTCTATTTTTCCCGAACTCAGGATATATCCTTTTAACGCTTCATAATTGTTCTCGGTCATATTCCGTACAAAAGAGTCGTGTCCGTTGGTATGCCTGAGCAGATTAGAGAGATAAGTTTTATTTTGCTGATAATAGTTAACGCCCTCAATCAGCGTTCTGCTCCAACGGTACCCGTCTGTACCTATCTGCGCCATGATATCAGCAACGTGACATGAATGCTCCCATACAATCAGATCGTATTTATCCTTAAAATGACGGTAAAAGGTAGTCGTTGAATATCCGCAGTTATTCGTTATATCCTGAACGGTAATTTTATCTACGCTTTTTTTCTGTGCAAGCTCCTTGAATGATTCTGCAAGAATTTCTTTTGCTTTTTTTCGTTTTATCATCTATCCACCTGTTTTCGGTAGTTCCATACCATAAGTATAAAAATGCAGTCTCTTATCGGTTTAAGTTTATTACAGTTTTCTGTTTTAGACTTCATTTAATCAACTTCGGAAAATATTCATATATTATATTCTACTTTGAAATTTTACGTCTGTCAACATTTTCATATACAAAAAGTTGATCCCCGGCTCAATTACTGCTTCACAAACGATAACATACCATGGCATTTTATCGTTCAGAAAAAGGCTCAGAATCAAGTCGTTTACCGGTGTTACTTTTTTCTGTTATCATACTTAAAACAACACCCTACAAATACCGCCTAATGGCTTTGCACCAAATATGCCCGCATCTCAGGCAAAAAATAAATGCGGTATCGCTTTAATGCTTCAGTTTCACGACAGCTTCAGATGCAGAATAAGCACCTGCTTTTTTCGCTCTGCTGTATTCATCGATATTTTTGTTAATAGCGACAAACGTTTTCCGAGCCTCGATAATGCGTCGGGAAAAAAGGTGCGCTCCTCCAAAAGCTCCATACCGCATTTTTCTGCAAACTCATGACTGTCATTAATACCGAAATACATAAGAGACGATTTGTTGCCTGTTCGCTTTATGAACCAATTTGTAAACTTAAGGAGACACTGATTAAATTGAGCGCCGAAGTTGCGCCGTCAGATTTTTAGGCAAATTGTGCGAAAAATCCGCAGGAATACTGACGTATTTCTGGCGTCAAAAATCATCTCACTATTTGGAAAGGCTTTTCCGCAGGCTTGGATAAACTCAATTATCCTGTTTTCGTGATAATATTGAAAAACTCCGCTCACAACAAACAGCGTAGGAGATGTTTCGTCTATGTAATCTGCCCAATCAAGTCTGAACATATCACCGGGTATAGCAGATTCCGATGGCCTTGTTCCAAAGACTTTTTGCCTTGCTTCAATAACATCAGGAAGGTCAATCTCATACCACTTGACATTTATCAGCGTTTCGCATAATCTGTCATAAGCGGTTTCAAGCCCGGCTCCGAGATATACCACATTGCACTCTTTGTTTTTCTTCGCAAATTCTGCTACCATTTTATCCATGTTATAATATCTGGCGCACGACGCTAAATTCGTATATTCGGACGATCCCTTGTCAGCGCCTTCAGGAAGATGTTTTTCAAGATCCAGCGCTTTTTTATCATAAAAGTATTCCGGGAACTGCTTTGAGACCGCTATCCTTGCAACAAGCGGCACAAAAAGTGTGTTTGCTACACCTTCAAATTTTTCCATTTACAATGTCTCTTTTCACTATTGTTAGATGTCAAAAGTCTTTATATTATTAGGTCCGTTATTTTGTAAGAACCCTGAAACCATCATATATTGTATCATTTCCTCGGCGGAAACGGGATACACCTGTTTACGTGTTTTTTGTAATCTGCATATTGCTGTCCGTACAGATCAAGCAGCCACTTTTCTTCTGTATTTATCAACACTATTGTCATAATACACCAGTTTACTACAGGGATTACAAGCAGCCACGCATTATGCCACATAAGGCTTATGCCAAGCATCGCAAGCCACCAACCGCTGTACATCGGATTTCTGACCCACGAATAGACGCCCCTCGTCTGAAGCTTGTTCTCTGTTATACTTTCATCCATATCCGACCGCATTGATCCGATAAACCAGACCGAAAGTCCTGATACGATAAATATTATTCCAAAAACACGGAATATTGTGATCCATATACCCATCAGCACACCAGAACCGAGAATGTTTCCGGAAAGCAATATTCCTGTCACCGTAAGCAATCCCATTGTGCCGACAAGATACGGCCCTATTCCGAACAACGGCAGCTTCTGGTCTTCATTTACATAATTTTTCATGACAGCTACCCCTTTTTATACCCAAAAAACAGCAAAGCGGCAAAAACAGTGCATAGCATAGCTCCGAAAAGCATTACTATCATAACCATGCCGCCAAAAGCCACACACCCGATGACCGATGTGATAATTCCAAAAGCTCCGCCTATCATCAATGCACCGAAGCCCCTATATAATCTGACTCTGGACAGGATGCGGTCAAGCTTTGCTATGCGCTCACTGATAAGCTAGATTATTCCTGAAAGCATCAATATCATCGGAATAATTGAAACGACCACAAACCAATTGATACCGTTTCTCAATATCAGGATCAAACATATCATGTATAAAATCCATCCGATATTTCCCGGAATATCATATAGTATCCAACGAGCGTCGGATATTCTTGTTTCATACATTTCTTTCATCATCTTTTACCAACATAATTACTGTCAATTTAGTTAGCGTTACCTACCTGTTTATGATTATACCACTTTAATTGCAGTAATACAACCACCGTCTCTTATTTTTTGATTACATTTCTGTTTTGAACCTTCAAAAAACTATTATCACAAAAGCCCCATAAAGCGAGTAGTTTCGATAATGGCTTTATGGGGTAAGTTTATCATTTCAAATATGAATTATTGAATCTTGTATAAACGGTATATTTATAAAACTGCGGATATCAGAACTGAAATAAGATAACATCTCCACTCGATTTATGTATTATGTTCATCATCAAGAAGCGGCGTCATACTTTTGGCACAGATAAGCATAGTAGAACCGTTATGCAAAAGTGCGGAAAATGACGGTGAGATCACACCGAAAAATCCCAATACCATCAAAGCAGAATTAAATGCAAGAATGAACCGATAATTACCGTTGATCCGATTCATAAGTCGTCGGCTAAGAATTCTCATCCGAACAAGCTCATACAAATCGCAGCTTCTGAGCGTGATATCGGCGGTCTCTTTTGCTATATCTGATGCATCGCTCATAGCTGCCGAAACATTTGCTTCGGCAAGTGCAGGGGAATCGTTGATACCGTCACCTACCATAATTACACGATGCCCTTTTTCTCTGAGTTTTCTTATATAGCTGTGCTTATTCTCGGGAAGCACCTGATAATAGTAATCATCGATACCAAGAACCTTAGCCGTATGCTCCGCTGCTCCCTTGCTGTCACCTGTCAGCATTACAACGCTTTCGAAGCCCTGTTTTCTCAGCTGTGTTATAACATTTTTAGCTTCTGATCTCGGCGGATCGCTGATACAAAGAGCCCCAGCAAGTTCGCCGCCAATCGCTAAAAATACAACCGAACTTCCCTCTGCTTTTTCGTCTATTATACGCTGCTGCTCTTGTGAAACAGCAACACCCTCGTCCTCGGCAACAAAATGACGGCTTCCGATAACGGTTCTCTTTCCATAGAGATTTGTTGCTGTTCCGTGAGCCACAATGTATATGACTTCTGAGTGCTCTTCTGCATGAGTAATCCCTCTGATTGATGCAGCATTTACAATAGCCCGTGCAACACTGTGCGGAAAATGTTCCTCAATGCAAGCAGCGATTTTCAGAACCTCATTCTCTTCATAATCTCCGAACGGTACTACTGCGGTAAGCTTTGGTTCGGCATTGGTCAGAGTACCTGTTTTGTCGAAAGCTATAGTATCCGCCGCAGCGTACTCCTCAAGATACTTTCCGCCTTTAACGGTAATATCGTGATCGGCGGCTTCACGAATCACAGAGATAACCGAGATCGGCACCGACAGCTTTATCGCACATGAAAAATCGACCATAAGCAGTGATACAGCTCTGTTGACATTTCCTGTCAGAAGCAGCGCAGCAAAGAAGCCCATAAAGCTGTACGGAACGATGCTGTCTGCAAGCACCTCTGCTCTGCTTTGAAGCTGTGATTTCAGCGATTCGGAGCGGCTGATAAGATCGGCGATCTGACTTATGCGAGTATCCGATGCAAGTGCTCTGATGCACACTACAATACTGCCGTTTTCAATGACCGTACCTGCAAAAACAGAACTGCCCTTCATTTTTGAAACAGGAACGGCCTCGCCTGTCATAGACGCCTCATTGACCTCCGCCTGACCATAAGCGACTTCGCCGTCAACAGGGATAATGCTGCCTGTCCTTATGCGTACGCAGTTTCCTGTTTTAAGCTCGGACATCGGCACCAGACGTTCTCCGTCTTCGTCAACCAGCCAAAGCTTTTCTGTTTTTATCATCAGGCTCTCGGTAAGCGCCGCCTTTGCCTTTTCTTTCGTATAGCTTTCAAGAAGTGATGAGACAGAAAGCATGAACATGACAGAGCCTGCGGTTTTGTAGTCCTTCTTCGCAAGGCAGGCTGTAATAGATGCACCATCAAGCACATCGACATCAATGTTCATTGTAAGCAGCTCACCCAAGGCATTCAGAATATACTTTGCCCCTTTTATCACGGTAATTATCGGACGTAGAGATGATGGTATCAGAAACTTATGAATGACTCTTTTTACAATAAGCTTTGTAAGATCTTCCCTGAATTTCTCATCAATCTCGTCAGCAAGAGACGCCTCACCCTCTGCAGCTGTCAAGCTTTTCGTATCAAGCTTACGCACAAGATCAATGATCCGATTCCTGTTATTGCCCTTGTACATTACAAGAATACCGCCGTTGGACGATGTGGCTTTAACTGATGTTATGCCGTCATAGCTCAAAAGCTCTTGTTCTATCCTTTTTTCATCGTGCTTTTCAAACGCAAGCTGACCGCAGCGAAAGCGAAGTCTGCCCTCGGAATCATATATAATATCAGCCCTCATTGGCCTTCACAGTGCTTTCATCAGCATTGTCACAATAAACAGTTTCATCCTTTTGAGCTGCTTTTTTTCTTGCGTCGTAACAAACATCCTCCGCCTCGTCCTTGATGCTCTGGAAAGCTTCTTCCGCATCGTACTTAAGCTTCATACCCTTAGCAAGACCGTTTACGGCGTTCTCTCGCCTTTTTTGACTTTACGAGCTTTTCTCCTGCAATTACGCCTGCAGCTCCTGCGATAACGCACCAGAATTTCTGATTCTTAAAAATACCTAAGGAACCACTGATTAAATCACGTCCTTCGGACTGAGCACCAAATCTGCTTGCATCTTTTTGTCAAATTGCACTCAAAAACCTTGAAATACGTCAGTATTCCTGCGGATTTTTCGCACAATTTGCCTAAAAATCTGACGGCGCAACTTCGGCGCTCGATTTAATCAGTGTCTCCCTAACATAATAATTATCCTTTCTTTTCGGCAAAAAGCCAATTAGTTATACACATATAACTATATATAGTTTAATACAACTAACCGTATTTTGTAAAGTAGGGATATAAAATTATCCTTAATGACAAGTAAAAGCAATATCTACATGATCAGACCGTCATTGCTTAGACCTATTATGTATATGGCAGAGGGAATGCAGGTTTCGAGAATACGTTATTACGAGAAACTATTTATATAATAAAGAGAATTCCTTAACAAAATCCTGTCATGACTTCAAGAGTTGATTCCGAATCTCATTCCTTACCCTCAACAATATACTTTTGAGCTAAATCTGCGCTATCTCGCTGATTTGACTGAGTGATTTCCCGAATGTCGCAAGATTGGCCAACGCCCTTGTACCGAATACAATTTTGTTGAACTTAAAAGATGCAAACTCCGATATTTTATTAGATCAATTACAGTATTACCAATAACCAAAACTATTTGTTTTTTATTGTATCAAAAAAACAAAATAATATCAATTTTTTTTGAGAAGTGTGTAATTATTTTTAGAAAAAGCAGATAAACACTTTCCTATTTATAGAATCTTCTTGCATTAATCACAAATTTATGGTAAAATGAACTATAAATTGTTATGATAATATGAAAACTTAAAGAAATAATACTAAGGAAATAATAGCCCAAAAAACTAAAGCAGATAGATTTATATTACTGTCTGTTTTTTTGGAAACCCATTCACAATAATAGAGTGCTTTATATCATCGACTATTTCCTTTAGGTATGTTTTTTCTTATTTGAGAAAGGAGAAGTATATATATTCAATGTACGCTGTCGAATCGCAAATACAATAAGATCCCTTACATAATCATAGTTCATTCAACAGCAGCACAATACCACCATAGTCATATGTTCAAGAAAGGAGTTATACAACAAAAATGAAAATCAACAGAAAATCACCTCTTGTTCTCGTTTTAGCGGCGGCGATCGTCTTTTCGTCGGCGGCGTGCAGCGGCGGAGAAACGACAGCCACAAATTTGTCCGTTCCCGGAGGCGGAAAATGGGTCGATTCGAGCATAAGGGGTACTATCACCGAGGAGTCCGAACCTCGCCTGCAAGATGACTTTGCCGCAGCGGCAAACAAAGAATATCTCCTTGAGCTTGCCGAATCGACAGACATTGACACGGGTTCTTTTGAAAATATGCAATGGGAGATCAACGATCAGTGCAAGGCTCTTTTCGACGATGAATCGATCAGCAGCAAGTATGCAGTGGAACTTCGGAAATTTGCAGCACTTGCAAGGGATTACGATCTGCGTAATTCTCAGGGTGTTGAACCGCTGAAACCTTACATTGAAGCTATCACAAATATCTCAAGCGTTGATGAGCTTATTGAGTACGAAAAGGATCTTGAGAAAAACCCCTTCGGAATGACAATGATCATTGATTCAAGGTCGTACATCCACAAAGAAACAACCGACACCCCGACAGCATTTCTTGACAGCATGGAATATTCACTTGGTTCACCCGACGAGTACTTCAATATCTCAAACACGGGATTCCGGAAAAAGTACATTACCGACGACAGAACAGAATATCTACTCGGCCGACTCGGTTTTGAAAAGAAAGAGATAAAAAAAATACTGAAGGGCTGCTATCATATTGAATTGATGATCGCAGGCAGCGATATGAAGATCGCCGACGGTGCGAAATCGATGCAGCATTTCACTGACGAAGATATTAAAAAAATCTCAATTAATTATCCCTGTGTTGATATTCTTAAAGCCAGAGGCGCAGATTACAAAGCGTTTCAGGTCGATACGGTAAAGCTCGGCGGAATAAATGGTCTTTATACAGCGTCTAACCTTGAAGACATTAAAAGCTATTATATCGTACATCTGCTCCAGGTGACAGAGGATCTCCTGGATATTGAGGCTACTAAGGCGATGTACAACAGATCATTGTCTCTGTCTTCGGGCGAAAGCTACGTTGATGAAACGATAGAGAAACAAAAGGACAATCTTGTCCTGACATACATTGATAAAGCATATATGCGTCCTGCACTGAATCAGACATGGTTTGACAAGTATTACGATCAGAAGGCTGTCGATGATATAAAAGGAATCGCAAATGAATACTGTGACTATTACAGAGATCTTCTCGGTAATACAGAGTGGCTTTCAGAAGAATCGCGTAACGCAGCGATCAAAAAGATAGATCATCTGACAATACAGGTAGGCAAACCGAGTATTGACGTCGATTACAGCTACTGCAATATCAAAACAGCCGAAGAAGGCGGAAGCTTCCTTGAAGCGTGTGCAGAGTCAATGCGCTGTCACAGTGCATTCAAACAGCAGATCATTGATCTCGGAAATTCCAATGATATATGGGATCCTTATGAAACAAACGCTTTGGAAAGCAACGCATTCTATGAGCCTTCCCAGAATGCTATCTATGTTGCATGGGGCTTTATTATAGATCCGCTATATTCGCCCGATATGACATATGAACAGAAGCTCGGCGGTATAGGCGTATTCATAGGTCACGAAATCACACACGCATTTGATACAAACGGTTCTAATACCGACTTTGAGGGGAACTTGAATTCGTGGATGACTCCTGAAGACAACAGTGCATTCCGTGAACGAACCTCAACGGTTGCATCTTACTATAGATTGATAACTCCATTTAATGGAGCAATGCCGGTCAACGGCGATAATGTTGCTAACGAGGAGATCGCCGATCTCGGCGGAATCAAGGGTGCGCTCGCTATTGCAAAGAAACATGACAAATTTGACTATGACAAGTTCTTCCGCCAGTATGCAATGAATTTTGGTCGGCAGATCAAAATAGAAAATGAAAAATCATACTTATTAAACGACGAGCATCCCTTGAACCATCTTCGTGTAAACGTGGGCTTACAGCAGTTTGATGAGTTTATAGAAACATACGATATCAAACCCGGTGACGGAATGTACTTAGCACCCGAAAACAGAATTTGTGTGTGGTAATAATAAGGAGGATATTCTAGATGAGTGAAGCAGTTATTAAACTGGATAATATAGTAAAAAGCTATGGCAAGCATGATGTCCTGAAGGGAGTTTCAATGCAGGTCAACAAGGGCGACATATACGGTCTTATCGGCAAGAATGGCGCCGGAAAGACAACTATCTTCAAGATGATCCTCGGACTTTCGGAGTATACCTCCGGAACTGTTTCGATTGCCGGCTCCGAGAGTAAGAAGCAGCTCTTTGCGAACAGACGTAAGATCGGTTTCTTCGTTGGATCAAACTTCTACGGATATCTTTCTGCAAGAGATAATCTTCAATATTTTGCTCGTGCAAAGGGTATTCCCCACAAGGAAATCAATAAAGAGATCACAAGAGTTCTTGACATTGTAGGTCTTGAAGACAACAAAAAGCCTTACAAGGGTTTTTCACTCGGTATGAAGCAGCGTCTCGGGATCGGCAACGCTATTCTCGGCAATCCTGAGATACTCATTCTTGATGAACCGACAAACGGTCTTGACCCACAGGGTATTGCAGACGTACGTCATATGATTCGACGTCTGCGTGATGAATATAACATGACGGTTATCGTTTCATCGCATATTCTCGGGGAACTTGAACATACAGCAGACCGTTTCGGTATTGTTCACAACGGTATCGTGGCAAAAGAGATTAATCAGGACGATCTTAAATCGAAAAAGCCTGAAGTCAACATTGCTCTTTCTGTCAAAGATATAGAGCGTGCACAGAAGCTGCTTGCCGACAACGGCATCAACATTCTTCATGAGGTTGAGGATAAAATGACGCTTGAGGACTTCTACTTTGATCTGATCGGAGGCGCTGCAGATTGATTAAGCTGATATATGCAGATCTTTACAGGATCTTCCGAAAAAAATCCTTTGTCGGGATAATGATAGCGTTTTTTATAATCAGTTACATTTCGTGTTTATTAGGCACAGTGAGAAGCGATATGTCTACTGCAAGCTTTCTTGATTCGCTGCGCAAATTCACTGAGAAGGGATTCGTGCTTCTTCTGATCTCGATCCCGATCTTCCTCGCTGTTTATTCCGATGAGGTATCGTCTCATTCGATGCAGTGCATCATCGGCAGGGGCGTTACACGAAAAAAGATACTATGGGCAAAACTTATCGACTCTGTTTCTCTGACGGTTATTGTATTTACATTATATATGCTCCTTCAATATCTCATGGTAATCACAACAGACGGCCTTAAATTCAGCCCAAGCCAGATCGGTGCTTACGCTGCATACGGATTGATATGCGTTTTAAAGATCGTTGCGGCGGCATCGTTTTCAATGATGGTTCTGTTCATCACCAATTCAATACCGCTCGGAGTATTCTGCATGATACTCTTCACAACAATCTCGCCTAATATTATCAGGATTCTTTATTTACAGGGAATAAGTGTGATGAATTATTCATACGACATGATTCTTATTCGCAGTATGGATAAGCTTACCGCCGGAGCCTCTGCCTGGGAGCTTATCCCGTGGTCTGCTGTGTATATATTAGGAGCTTGGTTTATAACTTATCTTTTCTTCCGCAGAAAGGAGTTTGATTTTTAATATGAGAAATCTGATCGTTTCTGATATTCTTAGAATACTTAAAAAGAAGACATACTGGATCGTACTCGGCATAGTACTCCTACTCTCTGTTGTCTCGATATTACAATCGCGAACCTCTGTTTTTACAAATATTATTTCACAGCGTACGAACATACAGAATACGGGCAGCGTAATACTTGGAATATGTATTTTCCTTTCGGTATATGCCGATGAGTTCAGCTCCCGCTCGATGCAGTGCATTATAGGTCGAGGTCTTTCGAGGTCAAAGCTTCAGATAGCGAAATTCTTAGATTGTGTGATTCTCACGATAAACAGCTATGTTTTGTGGGCAATATGGGTAATGCTGCTGAACCTGATCTTCCGGACTAATATGGGTTCATTTGAAACAACGGTTCTGTACACCACTTTTTTCACAAGTGCTCTTCAGGCGATAAGCTACGCTACGATCAGCGCAATATTCCTCTATAAATCATCAAACGTAGCCGCAGCAACCGTAATTGAGATATTGTTCTATATCGTGTTCTACACCTTCATTCATATGATCTCATCATCGGCGCCGCTTGCCCCGCTTATCATATTGGAACGCAACTCCCTTACCGGAAAGCTAAACAGTATTTACACGAGTATTATTCTCGGTCAATCCAGCATAGGTCTGATTGCGAACGTTATTATTGTATTTGTCGGCGGAGCGCTGATAATATCAATACTAATTTTCAGAAAGAAAGAGTTGGAATTCTGATCTTTCCGCTTCAGTGATGCAGAGAATTGAACATCTAATCATTCACTGCGGCACTGTGCCTTTTACTCTGACACATATCTGAACCTGAACATGACAGCCACGTTCAGGTTCTCTCACTGTTAATAAATATTGCCGAAAATTATACAAACGTCTATGTACGCCGGGTCTCGCCTCCCGGCTCGGTCGGTGGTTGGTCAAAATCTCCACCGACTTACGCAGAAGCTACCGCTCCAAGACGTTTGTTAACGTTGTCGCTCGCTCCGATTAAGCGAGCTTGTTGGAGCTTAGCTCCTTGTTTAATTATGGAGGACTCTATGGACAAAAAGCTTAGACGCTTCAGAAATGCACTTGTAATTAACGGCTGGGGAATAGTTGCTTTCGGCGTATGGAGCGTGATTAAACTGATACTGATATTTATAAGTAATCCACCTTCTTTTGAAGTCGCAGAAACAGACGCAATTGTTAAAATAATCTCTAAAATTTTTTTAATTGCAGCACTTATCATCGTGATCACCTGCATATTATCAATTCATTTATATATAGGTCGTTCCGCCTCCAGAGAAGGCATAAACGGAAAAAGGGGCAGCTTTTATCTTGTGGCTGCTGTGTTTGTTTTTCTGATATTACTTTGTGAAATGGTGCTGTATTTCGTTCCTGACGAGTCGGGAAAAATCGCACTGATAGGAAAGTTGGCGGCTTTTTTTATTGACTTGACCAAAACCGTTATTATGGTAGATACACTGTACTCCGCATTTATGTCAAGAAAACTTGCGAACAAGCTTGAAAAACAGAGGTGAGATAATGCAGGAAGATTTTCATTATTATGCCACATACTGTGCCGCATATCTCGCTGGGTATGACCATAAAGAGAGCCTGGAAATATGCTACAGCGCACAACTTGTCGATCTTTGCAGCAGAACCTTTTTGACAAGAATAAAGGGACCTCTCTCCGCCGCAACCACACAATTGCAGCTTGAGATGATGGACGCTCGGACAGATCCGGTCGGCTTGCAGGATATTACAAGAATATGGTCGTCATTTCATTTTCTGCCATCAGATCTTAATGCGAAGGTAAAAAGAGGCACAGGCAAAGAATATCGCAGCAAGTACCGTCTGATATGCGGACCGAACGGCGATCTGCTTGTCGATACACTGAATCTTGCTTACGGAAAAGGACTTCAGGCGGCAGGGCTTGCTATGCATATTCTCGCAGATACCTGGGCTCATCGGTACTTTGCCGGAACTCCGTCACTTGTCATCAACAATACTAATTACTATTTTTACGAGATTATGCCTGATGAGAACGGAGGATATAAAGACATCCCGATAGTATTTCGTCATAATCCCACTGCACCTGACGATCTCGACGGACACAAATATACAAACAGTATTTTCCAAAGCGGCGAGTCGTCTATAATGAATCTCGGTCACGGCCGAGCCGGCCATTTGCCTGATTACAGCTTTATCCGCTACAAATATCTGCCTGCGTGGGGAGATTATGAAGAAATCATAAAAGATAATCCTGATGATTACTATCATGCGTTTTGTCAAATGATCTATGCATTGAAATACCTTAAAGGAGATATTCCGTTATTTGTTAAGGATATGTATGCATGGGATGTTGCAAAGCCGTATGAAACGGAGATCAGAGCGATCATCGAAAAGCGGCAGCTTAATGCCTGCGACGACTGGAAAAAGTTTGGAG
Organism: uncultured Eubacteriales bacterium; assembly: GCA_900315255.1. GTDB lineage: Bacteria > Bacillota > Clostridia > Oscillospirales > Acutalibacteraceae > RUG592. Next base: position 27,712 of record OMYH01000002.1, read on the forward strand.
AAACACTTTCCGGAGAAACGATCGAGCCGTTCGAGCTGTCGAAATATGAAGAAGAATACGTATCTTCAGAAAGCAATAACAAAAACAAAACATACTTGGGCAAATTCATATTGGCTGCTATGGCGCAGAAAAGCATGGTTACCAATAAGATATTCACATCGGGAAATATTCTTGCGGGTTATTCGATCGACTTTAACAAAGCGGGCTTCAAGGGTATAAAGGAATACAAAATGCTTGTTGAATATATCAGAAAGGGGTTCGGCGTATGACGAAGTGGCAAAGAGTCAAGAGTGTTTTTTCCGGTTTGATAATCCTACTGGCAGGTCTCGTAATGCTACTGATCGGAGAAGACGCAGTCATTATTATTATGAGTCTGCTTGCACTCTCACTGACATTAAAGGGCTTAAAAATGCTGTTATATTATTTCAGAATGGCACGGCACATGGTCGGCGGAAACCAGATACTTATCAGAGGGCTTATTCTGTTTGATCTTGGCTCCTTTACGGCATCGATGACGCAGTTTTCGCAGATCTATGTCATATGCTATCTTGTAGTCATCCATATGTTTAACGGGCTTATAGATGTATTGAGAGCGCTTGAAGCGAAGCGATTTGAATCGTCTTCGTGGAAGTTTAACATCTCATCAGGCATATTTAATATCATTATAGGCTTATCGTGCATCGTTTTCATAAACTCAACGAGCATTGCCGTTTATATTTACAGCGCAGGACTGATCTATTCGGCTATCACTCGGATAATATCATCCTTCCGAAAAACAGCGGTGGTTTATATCACTCCGTCGTGATATCTGGATACATACTATAAATATAAAAAAAACCTCCCGTCCTTCTGTTCAGTATATGCTTCAGAGCTTTTATACTCCAAAAATTCAGGGTCAAAATTTATTGTATAATTGTAAGCTCCAAGCTTGGCATCTTCGCCGGCGATTTTAATATTTCCCATTCTAAGTGTCGCCGTTACAATATCTCCCTTATGAAATGCGTTATCAGCATCAACTATAACTGTCTTATAACCTGCTCCGGAGTATTCATAAATTGTTTTATCTTTCTCGGCATAAGCAGTAACTTAAAAAAAACCGGCACTAAGAACCGATATAATTATAGATAAAGATAAGATAATACATATAGATCTCCTGTACATATAAGTTTCCTTCTTAACAAATCAGTTATTATCATTACACTGTCTGCTTATATGTTCTTATTTATAAATATATTTCAAGTATTTCTGCAAATAAAAAGCCTGCCCTCATGAGCAGACTCTTTAACCGTTATCCTATTGCATCTTTTGCTTTTTGATGCCGAACATCTTCCTGAGAAAGAAACCGAAAAATTTAGGATTATCAATTACTACGAACTTCATAGAAATGCCTCCTAACAGCAATTTTTCAGGCAGAGGGTCAACAACATCACAGCAATTCCCGCAAAAAATAGGAACGCACCTCCGTCGGTGAACGAGGCTATTATCAACCCTCCCGCAAAAGACATCGCACATTTTCTCACACAACTGCTGCGGCACATTTTCTCCGCCTCCTTTTTGTCGTATAGTACATTATATACATCTCACGAAAAAAGGTGATAATTTCACCTGAACCTCGTCAAAATCCGTATTTGCCCGCATAATCATGCACATGAGTTATTATACATTCTCTGCAGTATAGTACTTCACATTACCCATTACACACTTTAAGAGATAATAAGTAATACAGTTCCGCTGTGTACCGTGATATGAACAGTGTCTTCTACCGCTTTGTTGCTTATCGTATACGGGAATTCCGCTGTGACCGTTTTGTGATCCATAGGATACAACAGCCCCGAATATGTCAGTTCTGCCTTTGAACAGGCAAACGGCAATACCGAAACAGTCTTATTCATAACACCGCTTACCTTATTTATACCGTCAGAAAGTATTGATGTTTCGGAGTATTCATCCAATATAACACCATGCGCATTCCGTTTTTTAAGATACAGCAGTACAGAAAGATTGCACAGCGTATGGTCAAGACGTCCTCCTGTTGCCCCGAGAATAAGGAACTCTCTGTAACCCATGTCAAGTGCGGTGCATACGCAGTGCATAGTGTCGGTATCGTCCTTCATAATGTTGAGACAAGTTATTTCTGTTTTAGAAAACTCGGTGTACTTTTCAGAGGAATCCATATCGCCTATTATCATATCAGGGGTTATGTCGGTTCCCGAAAGCTTATCGGCACCGCCGTCGGCACAAACAATAAAATCATCATCACATATTTGTGACAGAATGAAATCCCTCTTTGCTGTCGGAGAAGCCGAAATAATGACGCAACGATTTGTTACTGTTCCCATTTTTTCAGATCCTTTACTTCGTTATACATTGTAACATAACTCTGATGTCTTGACGAACTTATCTTACCTTGCTGCACTGCTTCAACTATTGCGCAGCCCTTCTCGCAGGTGTGGCTGCACGATGTAAATCTGCAGTTATCGAGATAGTCCTCAAACTCGGGGAATGCAAATTTCAGTTCGTCTTTGTCGATGACATCATACCTTTCCAGGTCAACCGTTGAAAATCCGGGAGTATCCGCAACATAGCCGCCCTCTGCTTTAAACAATTCAACCGAACGTGTGGTGTGACGTCCTCGGCCGAGTTTCTCGCTGATCTCAGCTGTTGCAAGATTCAGGTCGGGAAAAAGAGCATTCAGCAGAGTGGATTTTCCGACGCCGCTGTTGCCCGTAAAAGCTGTTACCTTATTATTAAGCAGTTTTCTTATCTCATCGAGTCCCCTATTATCTGTTGAAGAAAACTTTATCGTTTTTATACCCGAAAGCGAATATAAACCTACTATCGTATCAGGGGCAGAAAGATCGCATTTTGAGATCACAATAACAGGTTCGATACCCTTACTTACAGCGCAGGCTGTCATTTTATCTATTATCAGTGTATTTGGAGAAGGGTCACACGTTGATACTACTATCACAAGCATATCTATATTTGCAAGTGGAGGTCTGATGATGCTGTTTTTCCTTGGAAGAACCTCTTCAAGAGCGCAATAGCCGCTTTCCGGTACGGTTATTATCACTCTGTCACCCGCAACGGGCTTAACACCCTTTTTCCTGAAATTGCCTCTTGCCTTGCATTCATATATTGCTTCGGCGGCTTCTACATAATAGAAACCGCCGATCGATTTTAATATGATGCCTTCAACAGAAGCCATTAGTAGATATCGTCCTCTTCGTATGAGCCGTCTCCGGAATAATCAGGCTCGCTCACTGAAGGATAGTCGTTGTCGATATTCTCAGAGGAAAGACTGGTATCGTCCGAACTGATGTTTTCATCATCGGAATCATAATTCTCATCATCCGAATCATACTCCGATTCGCCCTCTGTGTCTGTATCGGTTTCTTCGGTATCAGTATCTGTCTCTGTGTCAGTATCAGTATCAGTATCGAGTTCAAAGGTATATGATTCCAAGGTCGAAACTGTGCTGTTCGCAAAATCGAACTTATATACACGATAAGTCTGGTCATTGAGAGCAACTACTACCTGAATTGCGCCTACTGTACTCATTCTCGAAACAGTCAGCGTGTATTGTCTTGCATATTTCGGAACGATCGACTTTGTGTAACTCTCATCAATCTCACCGTCGATAATAACCTCGAATTTCAGAGAAGAGCTGATTTCATTCGGCAGATCAACTGTCTGAGAAAGAGTAATATTTCTCGGCGGACCCTCGGAAAGAATAACCGAAACATTGGTTCCCCTATTGACCTTAGCGCCTCTGAGCGGATTCTGAGCAACTATCTTGTCCTTAGCAGCACTGCTTTCCATATACTCATAGCCGTTATAATTGAGTCCTGCCTCGGAGATCTTAGCCTGCGCTTCGGAAAGAGTGAGTCCTACAAGGTTCGGAATCTCAATCTTAGCCTCGCCTGCCTTCTTGCTGACGTAGATCTTAACAGTTGAGCCGATAGTTATTTTACTGCCTGCGAGCGGATATGTCTGCTTAACATAACCCTCTGCTGTCTGATTATCGAGAACCATCAGTACCTCCGGGATAAGGTTGGCGGATTTGATTTTTGCAACTGCGTCATCCTTTGTTCTGCCATCAATATAAGGAAGGTTGATAGTAGTTTCCTCACTGTTTACGGTGATCTGGATAGTCGAACCTTCCTTGATCTTCTTTTCGGAGGGCTGGGGATTCTGATTCAGAATAATATCAAGCGGTTTCTCTGCGTCATAAATATTGGTAACATCCCACTTGAAGTTATAAGTCACCTTATCTTTGTTTACATCGGTGAAATTGAGTCCGATAAGATTAGGCACAAGAACATCGGTTGTGGAGTTGTTACTGAATCCCTTGAACACGGCGAGTACCAGGAAAACAAGGCATACTGCAACAAATGCGATCACAGACCCAATGATCACCTGAATAAGAGGAGAAGTACCTTTCTCTTCATCTTCATCGTTATCCCAATCTTCATCGTCTTTATCGTCTTCGTCCTTCAGACTGATCTTTGTAACAGTATTAACAGGTGCAGGGGTAGGTGTATCGTCAATGCTGTCATACGAAAAACTGAACTTTATATCAGGATCTTTGCGGAACTTATATATATCAGACAGCATCTCGGCTGCAGAGCGGTATCTTTTTTTCGGATCCTTCTGCATAGTTTTAATGATGATCTCCTCAAGTCCGACTGGAATATCGGGATTGATCTTTCTCGGAGGTTCGGGATCGGACTGCAGCTGCATGATAGCTACCGAAACGGCATTATCTGCGTCAAACGGAAGCTTGCCCGTGAGCATTTCATACATCATTACACCTAGAGAATACAGATCCGACTTGGCGTCTGTAGGTTCTCCCCTTGCCTGTTCGGGCGATACATAATGTACCGAACCTATCGCCTTGTTCGTCATTGTCATAGATTTTGTATTGCTCTTGGAGAATCTTGCAATGCCGAAATCGGTCACCTTGATCGTACCGTCCTCAAGCAGCATAATATTCTGCGGCTTGATATCCCTGTGAATTATGCCCTTATCATGTGCGTGCTGCAATGCACGAAGTATCTGAACGATAAAGTGTATCGTATCCTTAACGTCTATGGAACCGCATCTTTCGATATAATCCTTCAATGTAATACCGTCGATATATTCCATGACAATATACTGCATTCTGTCGCCAAAGCTGACATCGTAAACCTTGACTATATTCGGGTGAGACAGAACAGCTATTGCCTTTGACTCATCCTTGAAGCGACGTATAAACTCATCGTTGTCTATATACTCTTCACGGAGAACCTTTATGGCAACAGGCATCTCATCCTGAGTATCCCATGCCTTATACACAACAGCCATACCGCCGTCGCCTATTATCTCACTGATCTCATAACGGCCGTCGAGTCTTTTGCCAACGTATTTATCTTCAGCCATTTCGTTCTCTCCTTTTCTTTGTTAATTCCACACATTTCTCTCTGATCAGTCATTTACAACAACTGCGACTGTTACGTTATCTCCACCGCCTCTTTCAAGTGCGATCTCAACTAATGTATCTGCAAGTTTTTCGGATTCCGTAGCTTTGATAACCTCAAGCAGCTCATCCTGTTCGATGTAATTTGTCAGTCCGTCGGAGCAAAGGACAAGGACACTGCCCTTCGTAAAAGGCTTTTCAAGGATATCTGTCCACAGCTCGGGATCGATTCCTAAAGCTCTGGTAATAAAGTTTCTGCGCGGATGAACTCTTGCTTCTTCGGGAGTTATTTCACCGATATCAACCATCTGCTGAACAAGAGAATGGTCATGAGTTACCTGCACTATCGTATCGTTCTGTGCAAGGTAAACTCTGCTGTCGCCTGCATGAACTACAAATACTTTTTCTCCTTTTACAAATGCAAGCTCAACAGTTGTTCCCATGCCCTCAAGCTCAGGATTCCCGCAAGCCATTTCAAACACCTTTGTGTTGGCAGAATCTACTGCCAGCTCCGCCATATCGGCAAGCTCGTCTTCGGTCATGTCGCTGCGGTACTCCTGCTCGATATATCTGCCGATCTCCGCTACAGCTTCACTGCTAGCAACGCTGCCGCCGTTAGCTCCTCCCATACCGTCACATACAGCAGCCCATGCTTCTGTGTCCGATATTTTGCCAAGCTTGCAGGCGTCCTGGTTTGTTTCTCTGACTAATCCTACATCGGTTCTAAAAAACAATTGCAATTTTATTCCTCCTTTGCTTTATATATCATCTGAAATTGTTTTTCTTCTAAGCTGTCCGCATGAAGCATTGATATCCGAACCAAGCGTTCTGCGTACAGTAGCGGTAATAGAATATTTCGATAAGATCTCTATAAACTTTTTCTGACGATCTATTTTGCTTTTTATATAATTATTCCCTTCAACATTATTAACGGGAATAAGGTTGACATGACACAACATTCCTTTTAATCGCTTTCCAAGCTCTCTTGCGCACTCGTCCGAGTCATTCACTCCGCTGATCATAGCGTACTCAAAAGAAATTCTCCTGCCTGTTGCATTGGCATAATGTCTGCAGGCTTTCAGAAGCACCTCTATAGGATAGCGTTTGTTTACGGGCATTGTTTTGCCTCGTATTTCGTTATTCGGGGCATGAAGCGATACGGAAAGGGTAAGCTGCATATTCTCTTTTTCCAGGTCATAGATCCGATCAACCAAACCGCAGGTTGAAAGAGAGATATGTCTCATTCCGATATTCAAACCCTCATCACTCGAAACAAGTCGGAGAAATTTAATTACATTATCATAATTATCAAGAGGTTCGCCCATACCCATAAGCACAATATTGGAGATCCTGATATTCAGATCCCTTTGCGCTGACTGTATCTGAGCGAGCATTTCGGACGGGGCGAGATTCCTTGAAAATCCGCTTTTTCCCGTTGCGCAAAACGTACAGCCCATCTTGCACCCTACTTGTGTTGAGATACAGATCGTGTAACCGTGCTTGTAATTCATCACGACAGATTCGATAAATTCCCCATCATGAAGTTTAAATAAATACTTAACTGTTTTATCATAAACCGAAACGAGTTTTTTTTCAATGGTTGCAACAGAGATGTAATAAGTGTTACTAAGATTGTTACGTAATTCCTTAGAAATGTCCGTCATTTCATCAAATGAACCTACTCCGAGCGTTAACCACTTGTAAACCTGCCTTGCACGAAATACAGGCAGCTGCAAGTCTTTTGCAAATTCATCTTCAAGCTCTTTGAGCGAATACGATTTAATATCCTTCACCGTTTCACCTCTTTCTGACAGCGCCGATAAAGAAACCGTCGTTTCCGTTCGTGTCAGGGAAAAGCGTCAGCTGATTATCGGGTTCATCGATTTTATGAGCGATACCGCTCGGCAGCTGTATCGGATAAGGCTCAAACTCTTCATGCTCTTCAAGAAATTTTGATACTATATCTCCGTTCTCAGCCTTATGAAGAGTACACGTAGAATAAACCAGAATTCCGCCGTCCTTCAGGTATCCCGACGCATTCTCCAGTATTTTGTACTGGATCCCGGGCAAGGACTCCGTACCCTTATCCGTTTTATATGCTATTTCGGGTTTTCGTCTGATAATGCCCAACCCTGAGCAGGGAACATCACACAAAATCCTGTCTGACATTTGAAGAGGAGTTCCACTCAATGCGTCACGTTTTGTTACATTTATATTATCAATACCGAGTCTGTCGGCACCGTTTTTTATCAGTTTTAATTTATGTTCGTATATATCATAGCAGTAAACTCTGCCCTTGGGCGTACTCTGAGCAATATTCAGCGCCTTACCGCCGGGTGCTGAGCATACATCAGAAACTATATCGCCGTTTCTCACATTGAGCACATCGCAGCATATCTGAGATGAAAGATCCTGAATATGGAACAACCCCTGCTTATAGCACTTTTTATCTGACAATGAACCCGAATACTTTATTTTCAGAACATGGTCAAACCCATCGACTGTGTCTGACTCAATCTGTTCATCGGCAAGCTGTTTCCTTAGATCATCACAGTTTGTTTTCAGAATATTTACTCTAAGGAAAATCGGCGGTCTGTCGGATAGCGCCTGCAATATTTGTTCACACATTTCATCGGAATAATCGTCGCACCACAGCTTTACAATATCTTCAGGGCAGGAATACTTTATTGACAAATATTTTATTATATTATTCTTATCGGGCAGCGGTAATCTGTTCTCCGCTCTTGCAATACTTCTAAGAATGCCGTTTACAAACCCGCCCGAGTGATACAAACGTTCTTTCTTACAAAGCTTAACCGACTCGTTGACAGCCGCAGAATCTGGGATCTTATCCATAAAGACAAGCTGATATACTCCCATTCTGATTATTATAAGAGTTTTTTGTTCTATCTTTTTTAGCCTGATCGAAGAAAATCTTGAGATGATATAATCAAGAGTTATTTTTTTCTCAAGAACTCCGTAAAACAAAGCCGATACAAAAGCGCTGTCCCTGTCTGAAAGATCGCTGTTTTTCAAATATGCGTCTAAGGTCAGATTAGAGTATGAGTTTTCGCTATCTACTTGGTATAACGCTTTATATGCAATATATCTTGGATTATCCATTTTGTCAACTCCGCAAATTATTTTCTTCTTCCTGTGAGTATCATTACAAGACGAAGGAACTGTATTAAAGCGGTCAGCGCACTTGCAACATAGGTCATAGCAGCAGCCGTGAGCACCTTTTTTGCGCCGCTGTATTCACTCTCATCAAGCATACGGGTATCACGAATAGTCTGTAAAGCTCTTCTGCTTGCATCGAATTCAACAGGCAGTGTAACCAGATACACAAGCACCGCAAGAGAATAAGCGATAATGCCTGTCCAGATCACTGCCGTGGACGCTGCGGAGGTTATAAGACAGCCTACGATTATTATCGGTATCGCAAGCTTAGAGGATATATTTGCAACAGGAATAAGACTTGAACGTATCTTATTGGGTACATAACCCTCTGCATGCTGGACGGCGTGACCTGCCTCATGTGCCGCAATACAGACTGCTGCAACGCTGTTCTGAGCATAGACACCGTCGGACAATCTGATTATATTCTCCCTCGGAGAAAAGTGATCGGTCATTGTACCTCTGATATGCTCGATCTTAACATCTGTCACTCCATGCGCTGACAGGACGGCTCTTGCGGCAGCTTCACCCGTCAAGCCTCTTGTATTTGGGATTTTTGAGTATTTATTATAAGCCGATTTGACTTTGAACTGTGCCCACAATGACAGAAGAATTGCAGGCAGCATAAATATAAGATAACTTAAATCGTAATACATTTCCTATACCCTCCTGATATAAGGTCAATTTATTCTAAGAAAGAACCTGTTTCAATTCGCTGTCCTCTGAAGAAATCCTCAGCGGACATCTTATTTTTTCCTTCGAGCTGCACATCTATAAGCTCAACAGCGACGTCACCGCAGGCGATAACAGGCGGTTTAACAGACACTACGCAGCCTGGCTTTCCGCTGCGGTCTGAAATTTTTGTTTTGAATATTTTCAGCTTTTTTCCCTTAAACATAGTCATTGCGATCGGCCAGGGGTTCATTCCTCTTACTTTATTATGCACTGCATCTGCCGATAAATTCCAATTGATAAGACATTCTTCCTTTGAAAGCATAGACGCATAATTCGATTTTGTATCGTCCTGCTTTACAGGAGTCACCGTGCCTTTTTCAAGCCTTTCAAGCGTTTCAAGCAATACCTCCGCACCCATGACAGATAATCTGTCAAAAAGCTCTCCTGCCGTCTCGTCTGGCAATATCCGGGTACTGCGGCTTATCAGCATATCTCCGGTATCAAGACCCTTATCCATGAGCATACTTGTAACACCGGTTGTTTTTTCTCCGTCTATAACGGCTCTCTGGATAGGCGCAGCGCCTCTGTATTTAGGCAGCAATGAGCCGTGTATATTAACGCAGCCGTACTTCGGGATATTAAGGATAGTTTCGGGCAGTATCTTTCCGTAAGCGATAACTACGATCACATCGGGGGCAAGCTCCGACATTAATTTTGCCTGCTCCTCACCTTTCAAAGAATCGGGCTGACGCACCTCGATCCCGTATTCCAAAGCGCATACCTTGACGTCGGGCGGAGTGAGAACCTTCTTTCGTCCGACAGGCTTATCAGGCTGAGTGTATACGGCTTTGATGATATGCTCTTTGCTCTCACACAAAGCTTTGAGCGACGGTACGGCAAAATCAGGTGTGCCCATAAATACAATGTTCATATATTAATCCCCTTCAATCTCATCGGGTCTCAGCATTCTTTTTACTTTAGATTTAAAAATAATTCCGTTAAGGTGATCTATCTCATGACAAAACGCTCTCGCTTTAAGACCTTCGCCTTTTACAGTGAATTCGTTTCCCTGTCTGTCCTGAGCCCTGACAGTAACATTCATTGGTCTGACTACGATACCGTACTCGTTCGGGCATGACAAACAGCCTTCTCCGCCCTCCTGAGTACCGCTTGACTCGATTATTTCGGGGTTGATCAGTTCGATTACGCCCTCCTCGGGATCAACACAAACAATACATACACGACGAAGTATTCCTACCTGCGGCGCAGCCAGGCCGACGCCCTCTTCTTTTTCGAGCGTTTCAGCCATATCGTCAAGCAACCGCGCGAGCTTTTCATCAAACTTTTCGACAGGTCTGCATTTTTTTGTCAGGATCTTATCTCCTTCGTACACTATATTTCTTAACGCCATTTGTTTTATCTCCCCTTACAGAATATTATCCGGATTTATATCGACATAAACTGTCACATCCGAATATTTTTTGTCCTTTGAAAATTCCGTTATCGCCAATGCAAGCATTTCACGGAACCGTTTAGAATTTTTGAATTTTAAAATAATTTTATATCTGAATTTATTATTAACACGATAAACAGCAGCAGGTGAAGGACCCATTAATCTTATCGGCAGCTCGCTGTATTTCTCTCTCATTATACCGCACAGAAAAGCTGCAAAATCTTTAGCCGCACCTTTGCACTGAGCCTCTCTCCTGCTTACAAGACCGATCATGCATATATCCGCAAACGGCGGGTAAAGCATAGCCTTGCGAAGCTTTATTTCGTCATCATAAAACCGATCGTAATCCTGAGCCGCTGCGAGCTTCATAACAGGATTCTCGGGTGTGTACGTCTGGATTACCGCACGCCCCTTTTTGTCGCCCCTGCCCGATCGTCCGACAACCTGAGTAAACAACGAAAAAGCTCTCTCATAGCTTCTGTAATCCTCATTGTATAAAGACTGATCTGCCGAAAGGACTCCCACAAGCGTAACATTCGGAAAATTAAGTCCCTTTGCAACCATCTGCGTACCGAGCAAAATATCATAATCACCGCTGCGGAATGCAGCAAGCTTTTTTTCATGTGACTGCTTTGCAAGCGTAGAATCGGCATCCAGTCTAAGTATTCTCGCCCCCGGCAGCAATTCTGCGAGAGTCTGTTCGGCTCGCTGTGTTCCGTGACCCGAGAATTTCAGATCGGCACAGCCGCAGCCTGGACATTTGTCTGTTATTTTCATAGAAAAGCCACAGTAGTGACACATCAGTCTGTTATTGTCTGCATGGTACGTCAATGATATACTGCAATTCGGACAATTCACAGCCGTATTGCACGTTCTGCAGGTGACAAATGTATTATACCCTCGTCTGTTAAGCAATAAGATCGACTGTTCGCCATTATTGAGATTCTCAGACAGTTCAGACAACAACGTATCACCGATACCTGTCGCAGAAGCAGATATCCCCTCGGTATTCATATCGGAAATGATCACCTTTGGAAGAATAGCATTACCGTAACGTGACGTTAATTTCTGCATGGAATAAAGTCCCATGTTTGCACTGTAAAAGCTCTCAACAGAAGGAGTAGCGGACGAAAGCAGCAGCAGTGATCCATGCTCAACGCAGCGCAGTTTCGCTACATCTCTCGCATGATAGCGAGGCGATGATTCGGATTTGTAGGTATACTCCTGCTCTTCGTCGATAATTATCAATCCTATATCCTCAAACGGTGCAAAAACAGCACTTCTTGTTCCTACTGCGATCTTAGCAATTCCCCGCCTGACTCTCTTCCATTCGTCAAGCCGCTCGCCCATAGACAACCCACTGTGAAACACCGCTACATCTTCTCCGAATCTGCTCTTGAAAATCGATATCATCTGCGGTGTGAGGGCTATCTCGGGTACCATAACGATAACGCCTCTGCCCTGCTTGTATACAGTATCTATCAGCTTCAGAAAAATCGAAGTCTTACCCGAACCGGTCACACCGTACAGAAGAGAAACCGCAGGTTTGTCACGATTATATATGTCAAGCAGATCGTTATAGGCTTTCGCCTGTTCATCTGTCGGAATAACATCTTCTCCGCCGCCGGTATATGAAACCTCGGGCAATCTGAATATTTCCTGTTCATAACATTCGCAGACTTTTTTGCTTATCAGATTATCTATTACCGATTGAGTAACCCCGGTATAATACATTATTTCTTTTACAGAAACATCTCCGACACTTCCAAGCAGTGTGCAGACCTCTTTCTGCCGTGACGTGAGTTTTGTGTCTTCCTCATCAAAGGGAAGCAGTCTGAGCATTCTCACCGAGGCATCACCTACACGGCGAAATACGGTTTCTTTTTTTTCGATAACGCCCATATTGATGAGCTGAACGATCGCCTTGCTTTCACAGTCGATACCAAGTTTTTTGAATAAAGAATCCTGCTTTATACTCTTTGTTCTTGACGAAAAAAGCTCCGTTATACTTTTCTGTTCTTCGGTCAGTTCTGAGCATGCGGTATTTTTCAGAGAATACGTACACGCTATTCTGTAATTAATACCTGTAGGCAGCATGCAGCGCACGGCGTCATAATAAGTACAAAAGCATCGTTCCTTCACGGCGTACACAAGCTTTATCATTTCAGGCGTCAAAAGCACGAAATCATCGGGAACTGCCGAAACATATTTAAGGCGATTATCCTGAGTATCTCTTTTGATAAGCTCCATAACCATAGCCTGTCGCTTTTTATTGCCGCTTCCAAACGGAACGAGCACCCGCACACCGGGCTTAACTCTGTCTGTCAGATAGTCCGGAACAATATAATCGAACAATCTGTCAAAGCTGTACAGAGTTTTGTCAACTGCGGTTCTTGCTATAAGTATCATTAGTCGTTATCGCTTTCGGAATCGTTCAAAGCTTCGAACGTATCATCGGAATCCTCTTCGTTCTCTTCCTCTGCCTCTATTTCTTCATCGTCCTTTTCGAGGATCTCATACTTGTGATCCTTAAAGTCCTCCACAGCCATCAGAACAGGCTTTTCATCGAGAAGAACACCCTTCTGCTTATAATCATCGGATATTTCTCTCGCGCGCTTGGCAACAGCAATAACAAGGGAATATCTGCTCTGCTTTCCTGCAAGCATATCATCAATAGACGGTTTATACATAATAAAGACCTCCAATATTAATCTCTGTTTTTAATTATAATATCTGCGACATCGGCAACCGCCTGATCAAGCGGTCCGTTCACAACGAAATAATCGTATTTGCTTACCTGAGATAGCTCATATCTTGCCGTTTCCAGTCTGCGAAGAATAGCTTCCTCGGTTTCACTCTGTCTTCCTCGCAGCCGCTTTTCGAGCGATTTCATGCTCGGAGGCAATATAAATATGCCCTGAGCCTCGGGGAATTTATCCATGACCTGAATACCGCCCTGCACCTCAATTTCAAGGATAACGTCAATTCCTTTCTCAAGCATATCGTACACGGGTTTCTTCGGAGTTCCGTAGCAGTTACCGCAATACTCGGCATGCTCGATGAACCCATCGTTTGCGACAGTATCGGAAAACTCCTCTTTGCTGAGGAAGAAATAGCTCTCGCCGTTTACCTCACCCTCTCTCGGAGAACGTGTAGTGGCAGAAACAGATACCTTTATATCATCATAAGCCGCCGTCAGGGCTTTTACGATAGTACCCTTTCCCACGCCCGAAGGCCCCGATATAACATAAATCTTACCTTTGTTCATTTGTATCCTCCTCGGAAATTCTTGAATTTATAGTCTCGGGCTGTAAAGCACTGAGTATAATATGATCGCTGTCGGTAAAGATCACCGCACGGCTTTTTCTTCCGTAAGACGCATCTATAAGTCTGCTTTTATCCCTTGCGTCCTGAACCATTCTTTTTATAGGTGCAGAATCGGGACTAACGACGGAAACTATCCTTTCACAAGCCACAAGATTACCGAAGCCTATGTTTATCAGTTTCATTTGCAAATCACCTTTCCGAATACATAAAATACATAATAAGAATAAATCACTCTATATTCTGTATCTGCTCTCTTATTTTCTCAAGCTCCGCCTTTATATCCACAACCTTATGTGCAAGCTCTGAATCGGTGACCTTTGAACCGATGGTGTTTGCCTCACGGTTCATCTCCTGTAAAATGAAGTCAAGCTTTCTGCCTATTGCTCCGCCCTGAGAGATGATCTCATTCATCTGAGTGAAGTGACTTCTCAAACGAACCGTTTCTTCATCTACCGCAACCTTGTCGGCAAATATAGCAGCCTCCAAAACTATTCTCTGTTCATCAATATCTGCACCGTCGAGAAGCTCTTTTATACGCTCGGTGATCTTCGATTTATAATCGATAACGGTCTGAGGCGAACGCTCTTCGATCTGTGACACTATTTCCATTATATTTTCTGCTTTAGAGAGAATATCGTTCTTTAGACGCTCTCCTTCGGATTCACGCATAGCAATAAAATCATTGGCGGCATTTTCGAGCACAGGAAACAACGCTTCCCAGACCTGTTCTTCGTCTTCCTCGGGCTTTGCGACCGTCAGCACATCGGGGTATCTCGTTATATCTGTAACATTTATATTGTCGGGCAAACCGTATGTACTGCTGATCTCGCGAAAAGCATTCAGATAACCTCTTGCAAGAGTATGATCGACCGTAACAACGGCATTATCTTTTTTGGGATCTCCTATGCTTACATAAATATCGACCTTTCCTCTGCTTAGCCTTGACTGAATATATTTTTTCAGCTTATCTTCAAGGAAAGCATAACCTCTGGTTATACGAACATTCGTTTCAAGAAATCGGTGATTTACAGATTTTAACTCAACCGAGATATCTCTGTCCTCGGAAACAGAAACACATCTTCCGTAACCGGTCATACTTCTCACCATAATTATAACGTCCTTTCAATATTATTTATGCTCTGAGAAAACTAAGACGTCCACTAATCCACAGTCTTAATACATTATATCTATCATCTTATTATTGTAACAGATAATTGTAAAAAAAGCAACTTTTACCGAAGGAATTTAAAAATTGTTTTAAAATCTTTTTAAGTTCAATAATAATCGGCACTATACATTGACAAATATCATATTATGTTACGGAAAGCCATTTGCGAAAAATAACAGATTTTTTTATCTTTCTGAAATTATCCGGCCATTAAAACTGCTTTTTTGAAGGTTATAATAGTGAACGGATTATTAAAAATAACGAAAAATGAATTTTGTGGGTTGAATAATTGCAAATAATGGTGTATAATTAGTCTGTAATAATGCTGTTTAACACAGCAGAGAAAGGAGTTAATTCAAATGACTAATAATAAGTCCGTTCTTTCATGGATTGAAGAAATGAAAGAACTTGTTACACCCGATGAGGTTGTATGGATCGACGGTTCTGACGAGCAGCTCGCTGCTCTGAAGGCTGAGGCTGTTGCTACAGGAGAAATGATCAAGCTGAACGAGGATCTCCTCCCCGACTGCTATCTCCACCGCACAAAGGAAAATGACGTTGCCCGCGTTGAGGCAAGAACATTCATCTGCTGCAGAGATGAGAAGGATGCAGGTCCGACAAACCACTGGATGGATCCTAAGGAAGCATATAAAATGCTTTTCGATATCGCAAGAGGTACATATAAGGGACGCACGATGTATGTTATCCCCTATTCAATGGGACCTGTAGGCTCTCCGCTTGCACAGATCGGTTACGAAGTAACAGATTCAATCTATGTTGTACTCAATATGTCAATCATGACAAGAGTTGGTCAGGCTGTTGAAGATGAGCTTGGCGACAGCGAGAACTGGATCAAGGGACTTCACGCTAAGTGCGATGTTGACCCTGAAAAGAGATATATCACACACTTCCCCGAGGACAACTACATCATCTCCGTAAACTCGGCTTACGGCGGAAACGTTCTTCTCGGCAAAAAGTGCTTTGCACTCAGAATCGCTTCTTACCTCGGAAAGAATGATCAGTGGATGGCTGAACATATGCTTATCCTCGGTATCGAGAATCCGCAGGGCGAGATCAAGTACGTTACAGCTGCATTCCCGTCAGCTTGCGGCAAGACTAACCTCGCAATGCTTATTCCCCCGAAGGCATATCGTGAAGCAGGCTACAAGGCATGGACTCTCGGCGACGATATAGCTTGGATGCGCAAGGGTCCCGACGGAAGACTCTGGGCTATCAACCCCGAGAACGGATTCTTCGGCGTTGCACCCGGTACAAACGAGAAGTCAAATCCGAATGCTCTTGCTTCCACAAAGAAGGGCACTATCTTCACAAACGTTTGTCATAACCTCGAAAACAACACAGTATGGTGGGAAGGTCTTGACAAGAATCCGCCAGAGAATGCTATCGACTGGACAGGTAAGCCCTGGAACGGCAAGACAAGCGACACTAAGGGCGCTCATCCGAACAGCCGTTTCACAGCTCCCGCAAAGAACTGCCCCTGCATCAGCGACAAGTTTGATGAAACAGCAGGCGTTCCTGTTACTGCTATCATCTTCGGCGGCAGACGTGCAACTACTACTCCGCTGGTTTATCAGTCAAGAGATTGGAACAACGGTGTATTCGTTGGTTCGATAATGGCTTCCGAGACAACAGCTGCAGCAACAGGTGCAGTAGGTCAGCTCAGACACGATCCTATGGCTATGCTTCCGTTCTGCGGTTACCATATGGGTGACTACTTCAAGCACTGGATCGAGATGGGCGAGATCCTCGGCGATAAAGCACCGAAGATCTTCAACGTCAACTGGTTCCGTCTTGACGAAAACGGCAACTTCATGTGGCCGGGCTTCGGCGACAACTTCCGTGTTCTTGAATGGATCCTCAAGAGATGTGAGGGTACTGCAGGAGCACAGGAAACACCGATCGGTTATGTTCCCAATCCCGAGGACATCAATCTTGAAGGACTCGACATTGATATCGAAACACTCAAGAAGATCCTTGTTGTTGACAAGGAAAGATGGACTGCAGAGGCTGACGAGATCGAAAACTACTACAAGATTTTCGGCGACAGACTCCCGAAGGAGCTCAAAGCAGAGCTTGAAGGCTTGAAAGCAAGACTCGCCGAATAATTCATTTTAATACACTATACAGGCAGATCGCAAATATCTGCCTGTTTTTACATATAAAAATACTCTATGATCGTTACTAACATAAATCGGAATTTGTGGAGGAAAAAATGAATCTGACTATAAGAAAATGGAGAATCGAAGATAAATCCGATCTCGCATTCAATTTAAATAATCTTAAAATAATGAATAATCTTAGGGATGGACTGCCTTATCCATACACAGAACAGGATGCAGAGGATTTTATCCGAACGATGTTATCGTCGGACAAAGACAGTACATTCGCATTTGCGATAACACTTGATGATAAGGTGATTGGAAGCATTGGTGTATTTCGACAGGATAATATCCACAGTAGAACTGCTGAAATGGGTTATTACATAGGAGAACCCTACTGGGGAAATGGATATATGACAAATGCAATCAAACAGGTCTGTCAATATGTATTTGAGAATACGGATATTATTCGTATTTTTGCTGAACCATTTGCACATAATACAGCTTCATGCAGAGTGTTGGAAAAGGCAGGATTTAAATGCGAAGGAAAATTAAAGAGTAATGCTGTGAAATGTGGCAGTATCATTGATATGAAAATGTATGCACTTGTTAGAACGTAATTAAAATTCTGATTTATTCTGCCAAACGAATAAACATAATGCCCCTAAGCGTTTTGTAACACTCAGGGGCAAAACTTTTATATGAGTATTCGACTTAAAAGAAACCCGGTTTATTATTATGCCGTTATATTTTTATATCTATCGCTGCTCAAAACTTCCTGCATAAAGGAATAAGGATCATAATTTTTATCCTTTACCATTGCAAATATTCTGGGAGAACAACCGCTTACAAGTATAACACCCTGTTCATTACTTTTTACAGGTACATTATCATGTCTGCTTCTTACATTCCAAAATACAACTTGAGGAAGCTTATATCCGTGTTCTTCAAAAATTTTTTTTGCATACTCGAAATTAGTCATACTTGCGTCTTTAGCGCAATAATCAAATTCCATGTCTGAAACTATATATATAATCGACGGCATATTTTCCTTGGGTATACCGTTCTTTACCGCAGTTTTAAGTATCAGATCAAACACTGCCGAAATATTCGTATTTGCCATTTCATTAAACGACATACAATACTCAGTTTTTTCGACGATGTTCTCTCCCTTTATTTCAACAAGTCTCGGTGACTCCGAAAATGTAATAAAATGATTATGGAACTCTCCATTGTTCCTCTCTGCAAAATAGATACCGAGAGATAATGCCACCTCTATCGGCATAGGCTCTCCCTTCATCGACCCGTACATAGAGCCAGAGCCATCAACAACAACGAGAGAATTTGTGTTATCGGTAAAATCCTCCTGTGCATTCCATAACGTGTCTAATGCCTTTATTGTGTCGATTTCCATCGTTTCAACTTTTACATTAAAGAAGCCTGAGCAATTAACAACGATCGGATGAATTATCTCATACGGAGCGAGCGTTGATGTATTCATTTTTACTTCGCCTTTCTCCACTTTATTCAGATATTCTACATATCTTTCCTTATCATTGCGAAGATAAGCCTTCCGATATTTCAACATCGCCTTCGACGGGATCTCCGAATAGTCAAAAGAATAATCACGTTCACGCAAATTATTCTCAAGGATCTTAAGGTATCTACGCAGCTGTGACAGTGTTTTTCTGTACACGGCATTTGACATATTCAGTTTTCGTGCAATAACAAGAGCATTTACTCTTGTCTGTTTGTCGGAAGCATTTATTGAAGGCAGCCATTTTCCGAGCAGGCTTATTGGATTATTCTTCTCCATATCGTCAATATCATCATGCAGCTGTTTATCTATCACGGAAACTGCCGCCTTCTCGCAAGGTGTGCCTAAAAGAGTAAGCAGATCGTCAAAGCGTCCGAACTCGGAAATATACTCAATGTTCTTCACAACAGAGTCGGCGTGGTGCAGCGCAAGCCATCTCAGACAGATCCTGAATAATCTTCTTTCGCCCATTCCGCCCCGTATATCTCTTGCAAAGAACATGAGCTTCACAGCTGTATCGGGGTCTTCGATATAAGCCGGTACAAAAAGATTCAGAATGCGATCATCCGCTGCGTTACGCATACCTCCCGACATTGCAAAAAAGTCAAGGCAATGCGACTCGGTGCTTCTGAAGGTGACCGCTCCGTTCTCTGTATATGTAAGATTCGATTCTTTCTTTAATTTCTCTAACATAAATATACCTCCCGAAATAATACAAAAAAACAACTGTCCAAAAGTCATAGCTTCAGCGGCAGTTGTTATTCTTAAAAACAAGGCACAGTTTTTAAATCACAATACGCCATAACAGCGTATTACGATTCCGATCAAATAATAATTGCTGGATGTGCCTTTAACAGACAGTCGAAACATATCTGTATAAAAAATTATACACTAAATGTGCTCAACAGTCAAGTCGTTTAATGATAATTTATTCTCTCTGAATCAATAAACAAACACAGGCATACCGTTATATACCAGATCGTACAGCTCTGCAGCGGCCTCTACGGGAAGATTAACGCAGCCGTGCGAGCCGCTGTATTCATATATATCATCTCCGAACGCATCCTGCCAGTCGGCGTCATGGAAGCCTATATCATATGTGAAAACCATCCAGTATGCCACTACCGTTTCGTAATCCGCTCCTCTCAGGGTCGCATTCTGTTCCTTATAGATAATTTTGTATATACCGACAGGGGTATCGTGCTCAGTATCGGGAAGGCCTGTCACGACCGCGGATTCAAAAACGACCTGTCCGTCCATGTACATCCACATATACTGTTCGTCTATGCTTACTTCTGCGTAGGTATCGCCGTAGTAATTCAAATTGCCGTAAGCTACTCCCACGCTGTTCCACCACTTATCGTTCTCTTCGCTCCTATCGGTCAGATTCAAAGAAATACTCTTATTTTCGTTAATATACGATCTCAGCTTTTCTGCGGCATATTCATTGTCCAGCTGCCAGCCGTAATAGCTGTTGCCGATCTCGATCGTTTCGCCGTAATGAGTGACAAATAGCTTTGGTGAATCAAGTGTATTATACTTTTCGGCAAGAGCTGCCACAAACGAATCGACCCGACTGTCATCAAACTGCAAGTTTTCATTGTACCACGACGCAATAGTATCGGGAGTGATCTCCTCTGTCGAGTCGCCTATCTGCAGCTTTATATCTACTCCCGCATGAGTATCAAACACCGCCTTTTTTGATACGAGTGACGGGTCATCTGTCCCTATTTCGGGCATTGCATAGATTCCCTCAATCTCTAAATTCAGAACTTTTTCTTGGGTATCTATTGCACCTTCAACCTTGCTTGTCAAAAGCTCCACGTCAACTTCATCACCCAAGGAAGCAGGCTCGATCCTGAATTCACCGTCATGATAAGAAAGTTTAGCATTAACGGGCGGTTTCGGTGAATCAATATTAATGCATTTTAGCTCGGCTATACGTTTGTTTAACATATTTTTATCATAATTATATGTTATTGTATCTCCCGCATCGGGGGCTTTTTTATTGAAAAATGCAGCCGGTCTGAAATAGCCGGATTTTATTTTAAGTATATCATCAAAGCTTTTGTCAATAATGATCGTCATATTTATATCCGCTGCGGAGATCGATTCTGTTGCTCCGTCCTTTTCGATCAGCGTAAGCCGGTAATCGTCACAGGCAGCAGTAATTGCCTCTCGTGCCTCCTTGAGTGACATATTCGATACCTCTACGCCGTTTATGTAAGTATTCGACGGAAAATGATTAACAAAGTATCCATGCAAGCAGATCAAACCTACGACCAAAACGGCACAAACTGCAAGAATCACCTTTCCTGCAATAGATTTTGACCTCAGAAAACCCATGAATCTCTCATGCAAATCCTTTATCTTTTCTTTCATCGTTCTGCCGCTGCTTTTTTTTGCAGCAGATTCTTTCATTTTTCTGCATATACCTTTAAAAGATTCTTTGGCTTTTCTGAATATATATCCGGAACCTACCTTTACAACCTCTGCTGTAAAAGCAGGTATCTTCTTCATATTTTTTAAAAACTTATCGTTATTTATTTCATTATTACTCATAACATAAAACCACACTTGACCCAGCAAACATAATAAATGCTTGTAATTGAATGATAAATAATAGATTTCGTCATGTCCGCATTGATGTGCGTACTGTTATTATTGTATAACCATTGACCTTTAATTGTCAATCGAATTTGACAATTAAATAATTTTTGTTGTTATGTTATAATTATCAAATACGTCATTTGTATATTAATACAAAATAAACCATCTTTTTTAGCTATAACCGCAGAGCTTTTTAGAATAATATTATCTCTTACAATTTTTACCGTAAATCGGAAATTATCTTTAATGAAAATTGAATTCTCCGGGAATATGTGTTATTATTATCTTTGACAAAGACGGGGTGATCATTATGCTATATGAATTTCTTCAGGTGGATAAACAAAAATCCGCTTTATTATACGAACAGCTTTATAAGCGTGTTATCTCTGCGATCGAAAACGGAGAGCTTGTTCACGGCGATAAGCTTCCGTCAATAAGAACTCTTGCATCGGATCTTAACGTAAGCCGTACCACGGTTGAAACGGCATATGATCAGCTCTGTGCAGAGGGATACATAAACAACAAGCCAAAAAAAGGTTTTTTCGTAGAGGCAAATATCAACGCCCTTACGCCTGTGAAACATACGGACAAACAACATGATACATCGGAAAAACGATCAAGTATAAAATATGACTTTTCGGGTTCAAGCTTAGATCCGCAGTATATAGATTTGAAATACTGGAAGAGATGTATAAAAGATATACTCGATAAACCATCGGTGATCTCGTCATACGGCGACCCTCAGGGGGAGAGAGAACTCAGGGTTGTTTTATGCGACTATGCAAAAAAGGTCAGAGCGGTCAACACCTCACCCGATAATATTATCATCGGTTCGGGAACTCAGACGCTTATGTCATTTTTACCGGGAATCATGAACGAATACGGAAAAGAAGTATACATAGAAAAAGGGTTCTTTCCACAGGGCGAACAGATCTTCCGTGATTTTAAATATGAGCTTCACGGGCTTACGGCTGACAAGAGAGGGATCATACTTGATGACGCTGCGCATGGAAGAATTCTGTTTATCAATTCCTCGGGCAGCAACAGGGGGTCTGCTCCTCTGCCCTACAATAAACGTATAGAAATAATAAACTGGGCAAATAAGAATGACGCCATAATCATTGAAGACGATTACAACGGTGAGCTGCGTTATACATCAAAGCCTGTTCCTGCGCTGCAAAGTATGGATAACGATCGGGTAATATATATCGGGAGCTTTTCAAAACTGCTGCTGCCGTCTGTCAGGATAAGCTATATGGTACTGCCGGATCATCTTCTGGCGAGGTATACAAATAAGAGTCAGAACTACAATCAAACCGCCTCAAAGACAGAACAGCTTGCTTTGGCGGAGTATATCAACTTAGGAAGACTTGAACGACAACTCAGGAAGCTTCGGAAAACATATGCTGTAAAATCGGAGAAATTACTGAAAAGCCTTCAAGAGCATTTCTGCGGCGATGTTATAATAGATGTGATTGAAACCGCTTTATGCGTACGGCTCAAGCTTCGAACGTCTGTTTCGCTTGACGAACTCAGAACGACAGCGGAGAACAACGGCATACTTATAGGAAAATGCAGAGAAAAGAACGGTCTGAAATACATTTATCTATCCTTTGCAGGAATACCGTCAGACAAAATAGAAGAGGCGGTAGACTATCTGCATGAGATATGGGAAAAGCTATAGCCTAATCGAATATTGCATTTTTTCTGTAATATGGTATAATACTATTCGGACGGTGATTTCTATGAATAAAAAGTCAAACTGCGACTACTGTGTAAATTATGAATACGATGAAGAATACGAATGCTTCACCTGTGTTATTAATCTTGATCAGGACGAGATGTACAGCTATATGCAGAATCATTTCAGAGACTGCCCATATTTCAGAATGGGCGACGAATATAAGATCGTTCAAAAACAAAACTAACGGGAGATAAAATATGATTACAGAAAACAAAATGATGTACAATCTGCTCGGTATATCCGAGGAGGTACTTAGCTTTTGCGAAAAGGTTACCGATGAACTCAAAGACAGATTTGAAGAGATCGACGAAACTGCGGAGTATAACCAGTGCAAGGTAATCAGCGCCATGCAGAAACACAGAGTAAATGCAGCCTGCTTTGCTGCTACAACAGGCTACGGCTACGATGACGCAGGCAGAGATAACCTGGAGAAAGTATATGCACACTGCTTCGGAACGGAGGCAGCGCTTGTTCGCCCTCAGATCACCTGCGGAACACACGCTCTTGCGGTAGCTCTGTCTGCGATCCTCAGACCAGGTGACGAGCTTCTCTCTCCTGTCGGCAAACCATACGATACTCTTGAAGAAGTTATCGGGATCAGAGAATCCAAATGCTCTTTGAGAGAGTTTGGAATTACATATTCTCAGGTCGATCTGCTCCCGAACGGAGAATTTGACTATGATAACATAAAAAAGGCTATCAGCGAGAAAACAAGAATGGTAACTATACAACGATCAAAAGGTTATCAGACACGCCCGACATTTTCAGTAGAGAATATCGGAAAGCTCATCGCTTTTGTAAAAGATATAAAACCCGATATTATCTGTATGGTTGACAACTGCTACGGTGAATTTGTCGAAAGGATCGAACCCTCGCAGGTCGGCGCAGATATGATAGTCGGCTCGCTCATCAAAAATCCGGGCGGCGGACTTGCTCCCATCGGCGGATACATCTGCGGAACAAAAGAGTGCGTTGAAAAATGCGCATACAGACTAAGCGCTCCGGGACTTGGTCAGGAGGTGGGCGCAAATCTCGGAATTATGCCTGCATTTTATCAGGGATTCTTTATGGCTCCGACAGTAGTTTCGGGGGCGTTGAAGGGCGCTGTATTTGCCAGCAGATGTTATGAGAAGTTAGGCTTCAAGGTAATACCGAACAGCAGCGAGAGCCGCCACGATATTATTCAGGCTGTTGAACTTGGGTCTAAAGAGGCAATGGAGGCATTTTGCAGAGGCATTCAGGCGGCTGCACCCGTTGACAGCTATGTAACTCCCGAGCCTTGGCCAATGCCCGGGTATGACTGCGATGTTATTATGGCAGCAGGCGCTTTTGTTCAGGGTTCATCTATCGAGCTTAGTGCGGACGGTCCTATTAGAGAGCCTTATGCTGTGTATTTTCAGGGCGGACTTACATGGTACCACGCCAAACTTGGAATTATTATGTCTATTCAAAAGCTTTTTGAAACAGGACTGCTTGATGACTCGCTGCTGAAATAAAATAACAAATTTGAAAGCCTTGCCGCAGATTCAAACGGTAAGGCTTTATTTGATATAATAAGTTAATATAATATATCAGATATTATTGTATTAGAACAAAGAAATCCCTTTGGATTTAGACGAATGCCTGTATCATCGACCGAGAGCAGCCCTGTTTTAACAAGGCGCTGTGCTTTTGCTTTATACTTCTCGGGAAAAGGCATATTAAAATACTCCTCAAAACTGCTGTATTTAAGACCTTCGCAAAGCCGCAGCGCCATTGCAATATACTCCTCGAACTCGCCGCCGATACCGTCGTCAATTATAATTCCTCTGCGGAAATCTTCAATACTTCGGTTGTAATAAAATCTCTTCTTATCTATAAACGAATGCGCAGCAGGCCCTATTCCGAGGTATTCCTCGCAGTGCCAGTATTTCAGATTGTGTTTACTTTCAAAACCACTTTTAGAAAAATTTGATATCTCATATTGTTTATATCCGACTGCCGACAGTCTGTCAACAGCATATTCATACAGATCGCAGACAACATCTTCATCGGGAAGATCAAGACTGTTCTGCGCCTTATAATAAGGTGTTCCTTCCTCTATTTTCAGAATATATGCCGAAATATGCTTAACGTCAAGCTCGCTGCAGACTTTTATACTATCAGATAAGCTGTCTTGCGTTTGATAAGGGATTCCGAGCATAAGATCGAGAGATATATTATCTATACCACTATCTCTGATAAGCTCCACTGCCTGTTTGACATCATCTGCATTATGCCGCCTGCCTAACGCTTTCAGTTCTTTTTCATTTGCAGACTGCAAGCCTATTGACACACGATCAATGCCGTACTGTTTTAGTTTGAAGAAATCAAGCAGCTTAGCCGAACGAGGATTTACCTCTATGGTGGTTTCTCTGGACACAGTACCAAAAGCTGAATTGACAGCCGTGAGGACAGAGAGAAGTCTTTCTGTACCGAGTAAGCTTGGAGTACCTCCGCCGATATATACTGTATCCGCAAGGTATTGTCCGTCATAAAAATTGATACGATCAATAAGTATTGTCGTATATTCGTCTAACGAAGACTTGCTGCAGCCAACAGAGTAAAAATCACAGTAGGGACATTTCGCTGCGCAGAAAGGTATATGAATATATAACCCTATTTTTTTCATAATGATACTCCTCTCACAAAAGGGGATGACCCGAAGCATCTCTGCCTCGGGTCAGTTTGGAAGGTATATGAAAATTAGTAGAACGCTTTCTTAGATACTCATATTATATATTTTATTTATTACGAAATTATGAACAAAACAAAAAAATATTAATTTCGGAGTTTTTCAGTAAATTGACTCTCAGAAGAATACATTATTATACAATATTGACAAAGTATATTTTTATCAGTTTTTATCAGATAATTATGCCGTGTTTTGTATTGACAATTTCCTGAAAAATAGTAAAATTGATATGGTAGACTTTTTAGTATTTAACATAATAGTTACAATAGATTATTATAAGGAGGTTGTTCTCTTGGCTGATTTAAAAACGGAGATCAACAAAAGACGAACATTTGCGATTATTTCTCACCCGGACGCAGGTAAAACCACGCTGACAGAAAAGCTGCTGCTATACGGAGGCGCAATCAATTCCGCAGGTTCCGTAAAAGGTAAACATTCATCAAAGCACGCTGTTTCAGACTGGATGGAAATTGAAAAGCAGAGAGGTATCTCGGTCACATCATCTGTACTTCAGTTTAAGTATAACGACTGCTGTATAAACATTCTTGATACCCCGGGACACCAGGACTTCTCGGAGGATACATACAGAACGCTTATGGCTGCGGACTCAGCGGTCATGGTTATTGACGCTTCCAAAGGTGTTGAGAACCAGACAAAAAAGCTTTTCAAGGTATGCGTAATGCGGCACATTCCTATCATTACGTTCATAAACAAAATGGACAGAGAAGCGCAAAGTCCGTTTGATCTGCTTGAAGATATCGAAACCGTTCTCGGGATAAACACCTGTCCGATGAACTGGCCTATAGGCAGCGGAAAGGAATTCAAGGGAGTATATGACAGAAAGAATGAAGAGGTACTTGCTTTTACTCAGAACAGAAACGGTCAGAAGGAAGCCGAGAAAATCACCGCTAAGCTTGACGATCCGAATCTTGATGATCTTATCGGTATATACCACAAAAAGGATCTGCTCGATGAAATAGAGCTGCTTGACGGAGCAGGTGACAGCTTTGATCTTGACGAAGTAAGAGCAGGAAGGCTGACTCCCGTATTCTTCGGTTCTGCACTGACGAATTTTGGCGTAGAGCCGTTTTTGGAGGAATTCCTGAAAATCACCACTCCCCCTCTCCCCAGAGAAACCGAAACCGACACAGTCGAGCCTGTATCGGATTGCTTCTCTGCATTTGTGTTCAAGATCCAGGCTAACATGAACAAAGCCCACAGAGACAGGATAGCTTTCATGCGGATCTGCTCGGGAAAGTTTGAGAAGAACATGGAGGTTTACCATGTTCAGGGCAACAAGAAGCTGCGTCTTTCTCAGCCGCAGCAGATCATGGCTCAGGACAGAGAGATCGTTGACGAAGCATACGCAGGAGATATTATCGGAGTATTCGATCCAGGAATTTTCTCTATCGGCGACACCATCTGCACACCCGGCAACAAGATCAAATTCAAGGGTATTCCGACATTCGCTCCCGAGCATTTTGCTGTAATAAGGCAAAAGGATACCATGAAAAGAAAACAATTCGTCAAGGGTACAACTCAGATTGCGCAGGAAGGCGCTATACAGATCTTTCAGGAAATAGGCTCTGGTATGGAAGAAGTTATCGTAGGAGTTGTAGGAACGCTTCAGTTTGACGTATTGAAGTATCGGCTTACAAACGAATACAATGTAGAGATAATTATGGAGAACCTTCCATATCAATTTATCCGCTGGATCGGCAATGCCGTTATCGACCCGAAAAAGCTCGACCTTGCTTCGGACACAAAAAAGATACAGGATCTGAAGGGCAACTATCTGCTTTTGTTCACCAGCCAGTGGAGCATAAACTGGGCACTGGAGCATAACAAGGGTCTTATCCTTGAAGAATTCTCAACCAAATAATCAACATAAATAATCGACCTCCGAACTTTGGTTTCCAAAAATTCGGAGGTCTTTTTGTCATTAATGTAATTCGTTTTCGTTACTCGGGATCATCTACTCCAGGGGTATATACGATCTTGCTGCCGTTATATCCGACAAATGCTTCGCCGTCAAGCTCGGCCGTTGAAGGATAGTATATAGCCGCAATACTGTTGTCACTCCAAAACGCGGCCTGACCGATATATTCAAGGCAAGCCGGAAGAATAACTACGCCTGTAAGGTTAGTATTTCTCCAGAAAGCACGCCGTTCAAGTCTTTTTATATTTTTAGACATGATCAAATCGCCGTTAAAGCCGCCGTCACCCTGGAACGCATTTTCTCCGATACGCGTAACACTATCAGGAATGGTAATTCCGCCTGTAAGGTTTGTGCACATATTAAAGCAGAAATCGGGTATCTCTTCAATATTCTTCGATAAAACAAGAACACCGTCAAAGCCTGAACATCCATAGAAGTTTCCGAAGCCCAATTTGGTTACGCTGTCAGGAATTATCAGATCGCCCTTTAACCCAACACAATTTTCAAATGCCTGATCAGGTATAGCCTCAAGATTTTTGGATAATACAAGCGATCCGTTAAAAGCTCTGCACTCTCTGAAGCTGTATTTTCCTATTGTTATAACGCTGTCCGGTATTATCAAATCGCCTGTCAGTGAAGAACACGAATTAAATGCATAATCTTCTATACGCGTAACTGTCGATGGTATTACAAGATCTCCTGTCAAACTTGAACATAGCTGGAATGCCGATTGTCCTATAGTTTCAATACCGACAGGCAAATGCAGTTCGCCTGTCAACGACTCACATTTGTTAAAGGAATACGGCTTTATCTCTGTTAAAGACGGTGAAATAACAAGTTTTCCGTCAAAACCGCTGCAATACTGGAATACAGTTCTTCCCATCACCGAAAGACCTTCGGGAAGTATAAGGTCACCTGTAAGATTCGCACATTTATTGAACGCATAATCATCAAGCATAGTCAGATTAGCAGGCAAATGAAGCGTCCCGTTAAAGCCCGAACAGTTTTGGAAGCATCCCATTCCGATTTTTGTAATACCGTCCGGGAAATGCAAATCTCCCGTAAATCCGTCACAACTGATAAACACCGCATCATCTATCAACGTCATTGTATCCGGGAATACAAGCGAACCGGTGAACCCGTTGCAGCCATAGAATGAATGTCGTCCGATTACTTCAAGATTTTTTGGCAAATGAAGCTCGCCTTCAAGGTTGGTGCACTTAAAAAAAGCGCCCTCTGTGATCACAGTAACCGAATCAGGAAAAATCACGGATGAAGCTTTATTAGCTCCGTACATGGGATGGAACTGTTTTTTTCCTACCGATACAGTATCATCAATAACCTCGCCGATTACTGATGTTACAAGATAATTCTTGCCATTATCCTCATATTCAGCCGTTCCCGTTTCATGACTTGTTAGAGTACGGATACCATATACTTCGGACGGAATATTGATAACAGGTGATTTTCCCGTATAGCCTGTAATAGCAGCCGTACCGTCATATTTTGTTCCGTCAGGTGCTGTAAAAGGTTCTTCCCGAACAGTCCATGTGAATGGCTGAGGCAGCTTTACCTCGACTACAAAGCTGTCGGTGAATTCTTCTCCGTCGATATCATATGTGACGTTTATCGTATATTCTCCGTCAGGCGTATTCTCATCAAATTCAACATTCTCTTCCTGCTCTCCCGGACGGTGCAGCTGATATGCAGAATCGTCCTCGACAAGCTCCTGAGTACCGTCATCATAGATCACATAGAGATCAAGACGTGATCTGTCCACATTAACATCCGTAAGAATATCATTATCATCGGGATCTCGGTCCTCGCCCCACAAAGCAACGATAGCTGTAGGCTTTGCTCGGAGCTTGACTATGTTTATAACATTGCTCGTATGACTGGTTAACTGCTGTGTCTGTTTTTTATTTGTAAAAAGCGCTGTTCCGTTATATCCGTTGTCGTCATCAAATACAAAAGACACACTGTTATCAGCGTTTGCCGTGCCGTTAGCAGTTAAAGCCTCAGCAGATTCAAGCGAATATCTGAGTGTCTGCAATTCAGAAACAGTCCATGTTCCCATACCGAGATCCGTGAATACAACAGACATCTGAATATACTCTTCGCTGTAATTTGATTCAAGTACAGAATTAACAAATTCACTTCCAAAGGTAAGCTGCTTTATATATTCACATTGCTCGCCGTAGGAATTTGTTCCCGTTAATCTGAAGGTGAAGGTTGGTTCACCGTGAGCAAGAACTATATCACGGACAGCGATCTTCTTTGTTACGGTAAGCTCGCCTTTAGTGACCTTATCAAATGCCGTTACAGTCTGAAGCTTGCCTGCCGTAAGATAATTGACAGAAAACCGGATCTTCTCGTCGCTTAGTCCATAACCCGGAGGAGGAGATTTCTCCTGGAAGTAGTATGTTCCCCACTCAAGATTATCTACTTTTATCGTGCCGTCCGCTCCCGTTACAAGGTCATCCTTGAACACGGAGCCGTTGTTCCGGTACAGTGTATAAACAGCGCCCTCCAGGACATTTTCGTGATGTTCTGCATCTGCTTTGGTGAGCTGAACACTGCCCTTGAGTCTGTTGTCTATGACATTGTACATTATGATGAATTTCGCATTTTCTCTGTTGACCGAGAAATGATAAGTCTGAGGATCAACAGCATACCCCTTGGGCGCTCTGATCTCCTTGATGTAGTAATCTCCCCAATAAATATCGCTTATGAAGATCGTTCCCTCGGAATCGGTTCTGAATGTAACGTCGGATTCTTTGCCGGTATTATCGACAGGAACATCGTCGGATTCACGATATAAGCCATATACGGCATTTGCGACATAAGAACCCTTGTCGTCTTTCTTTTCGAGCCAGACTCTTCCTGTCGTTCTTTTATCTATGGTATTTACCTTGATGTAGACTGTATTATCATCTCTTAAATTCCTACCGTCAACTGTAAATTCAATCTTCTCCGGGTTTTTATCATAGCCTAATGCAGCAACCGATTCGATAAAATAATAATCTCCGAACAACAGATCCTCTACATATATCTTGCCGTTTTCGTCGGTTATATATGAACCAACAAATTCTTCTCTGTACTGTTCCTTATCTCCCGATGAAGCGTCAAAGTCGTCGTCCCCGGGATTGATCTTTGCACGGTAATACAGCTTATATACAGCTCCGTCAACTCCCTTTTCGGTGACAGTCGTGCCGTCCTCGAGCATCTCTTTCTTGACAAGCTCAACTACCGCAGGACACTGCTCGTTGATTATTGTGACCTCTTTTTTTCTGCCTGCATCGTTGGCGGCATTGATCACAAACTTTGTATCGGGATTTTTGATCGTAAATCCATCGGGACACGATTTTTCTTTTAATGTATACGTTCCCCACTCCAGATTATCGATGAACAACTCACCTTTTTCATCTGTCGTGAGATCCGACAATATTAATTTATCATCTTTATCATAAAGATCAAAAACAGCTCCCTTGATAAAGTAATCCTTATTCAGATCGGAGATCTTCTTTATGCTTGCCTGACCCGGCTTGCGTTTGTTTGTTACCTCAACAGTGAATGTCTGTTCGCTTTGTTCGGCTCTCATAGAAATTGTATGGATAGTATCATCAAGAATATATCCGCTTGACGCTTTTATTTCCTTGATATAATAATCGCCGTATACAAGTCTTATGGAAGCCACACCGTAATCGTTTGTTGTCAGCGAATCGGTAATAAGCCTATCAGTCTGCGGATCGGGCTGCTCCCCTGTCTGCTCGTATAATTCAAATACTGTACCTTCGATCCTTGCAGAGCTTACCTCGTCCTTTTTGATCACCTTAAGCTTTCCGACAGACGGACTGATTTGAAGTGGCACGAGGTTGGATTCGGAATCGCTGCTGCCTTCATACTGAAGCGTATCTGAATTATAAAAGTCATAATACGCATAGGCACCGTTCTCTGTGAGCGTGTAATCAAGCTCCGATGTCGGGTTGGCAGGAGAGGTCATATAAATATCTACATATGCCATTTCACTCTCGGGGAGCATGGATTCACCGAAATCAAATGCGATCGATTTAACCGTCTGCGGCTTTACAGTTGTCCATCCGTCCTTGCTGAAATCAGGCTTTTTTGTGGGATCAACCACCTGTGACGAGTAATACACATTCGGAGAATTGCCAAACAATTCCTTTGCATACTTCGTATCTACACGGGAAAAAGTTCCCTGCCACTGCATTTTTGAACCCGTTTCAAGAGTATCAACTACGATAATATGTCCTGCGACCTTTTCACCCGCCATAAAGCATAATCTGTAGGAATACTCACTCTTAGAGTATACAGAAGGTATCGTACTCTCAATATATTCGCCCGTGTTATCATCTGTCATCGCACGTTCATAGTTGTTTGTAAGACTTGTTTTTACTGTTTTGCTCAACTCAAGCCGTGTGTCAACGGCAGTATAAAACGATACGGACGCATTGCTGCGGGACAGATACTCATCAGGCGAACCGTTGTCGTCAATATCATACCAGATACCCGATTCGAGCTGTTGATTATCGCGGGCATTGGAGAACCAGAAACCTTTCTGATCGACTTTAAGAAGCGACGTCAGCGTATATGACTTTGATTTACCGTCAGTGGTAAAAGGGTCACGTTCCGAGCAAAGAGGAATCCCGCTTACGGTAATGCTGTTTGTTTTTACGGGAGAGTCTCTGAAATCAAAGTCAAATATTATGCATTGTCTTCCCGAATTTCTAAAATCATTGATTATCCGAGCGGAACAATGCTCCCTTGTATAAGCTGCGGTAATGATTGTGGATCGGAAATTCACCACATCAATCAGCTTATCGGGATTTTCATAGTAGGACTGCACACTCATCCCCTCGGGGAGAATGGAATATATAGAAAACTTTTCGAGATAGCTTTCGTCAGAGATTTTGAACGCACCTCCGAATGATGCATCAAACAGATAGTAAAACGGCTCTTCGCCTGTCTTTTCGATAGCGGTAGATGAAGAATACTCGTTTGGTATCTCCGCCATATGAAGCACGCCGACCTCACGGTCAAAGGTGTGTCCGTAGATCTCAAGATCACGCTGATACTCTCTGCCGGTAGTATAAGTTGAAGGATTGTGATCGTATTCCGAATTGATCCATTCATGTGTGTTATGCTCCCATATGTTGAGATACATATTGTTGAACAGTCTGCCATCGGAGGTGTCTATATCTTCGGAGTCGGTATGCATTACAAAAAATGACCTAATATCAACATATCTGTACGTTTCGGTAACATTCCTTATCCAGATACGAACTCCGACAGTATCATCGGGAAGTGAGATCTCCTGTGACTCCTCCTCAAGCTTTGTGACTTTAAACGGTTCGTCCTCAAATTCACCGTTTGCATGACGCAGATAAATCTCTATACTGCTGAGTGACGAATCAACAGGGAAACCGTTCAGATTGCGAACGCTTTTTTCCGAGGGGATCACAAGCCCGGAAAAATTATACTCATCGTCCCGAAGCTGTCTTATATTGCCGTCTATCGTATCAACATCGAGAATATCATTCATTACTTCCAGGTCGAATACACGGGTCTCCCCGATGTGATAATGAATACCCGAACGCAATGTGGAATAATATGTCCCCTTGCCGTTTGCAAGATGATCGCTGTTTACGCCTCCGTGTGTGCTGCAGTCGGGACAGTGGAAATCAATAAAGCTTGAATGAACACCGTTAGTTTCCATTCCGATATAGTAAAGAGATCCGGGAATATCAACATAGTCGTATTCGTTCAGGTTTACAAGGACATCGTCGCTTGCAAGCAAAACCTCTTCGCTTGTTTCGTAGTATGTTCCATAGATTTCGGCATAAACGGCAATAGTTTTGCCTAAGTAAAGCTCCTTCGGATAGGCAACAAAGATATCGGACAAAAACGGCGAAACATCTGCCGATACATCCCTGCGTATCTGCAATGTATGATAAACGATACCGTCTATTATTTCTGTTTCTCCTGTATCTGTAAGGTTTATTCCCTGAATTATCACATTCTCGGGAAATTTCAGCCTGAACACCTCCGGTGTTATCAGATCGCGTGAGTTATATACATCTGTACCGTACAGATCATATTTTACAAATTTATAATCGCTCTCGTCAGTACCCTCCGGCAGCGCTTTTCTGAGGCCTTCCGAACCCGGAATACGCGAACTTCTGAGTTCCAGAGAATACTGATCCTCCAGTCTTCTCTGTGAATATAGGACACTGTTGCTCTGTGTGCTTTCGTTGTTGGAAGTAATGAGCTGAGCCTTCAGCGTCTTGCTTGAATTATCCTTTGATTCTCTCGAAGGTACGATCCATATGATCTCAAACGAACCTTTGAATACAACAGATTTATCAACATAATTATTGTTTGTAAACGTGAATATATCATTTACGGAGCTGTATGTATAGCTGAAATCATACACCTTCTTTTTATCGGCAGCCTTGTCGGCTGCGATAGCAACAGGTATGTAGCTCTCGCCCGATCGTATACAGGAACGTAATCCCGGAACAGAGATGACAATATCTCCGCTCTCGTATGAGTTTTTTGTTTCTTCGTTTGAATAGGAGACTCTTAACCTGATAAGTCTTGACTCGTCAGAATCCGAGTAATATCCGTATTCCGACGCATCCTGATTACTGCCGCTCCAACGCAGTTTCAGCGAAAAGCCTCCGTTTTCGGCAGCAAATGAAGTTACAGCAGAAAGATCAAGCATACAAAAAAGCATTAATACAGACATAAATATACATAAAGCTCTGTATGGCTTTTTTAATGTATTCTTTCTGTATGCTGTCAAGCGCATATTATTCCTCCTCGCTTTTAAGCTGTCAATACAAGTCACCTGTGTTCAGGAAAGGTCAGACTATGCATTTTCTGCTTTTGTATTCTTCTTTCTATTAATAACTGCTATCATTATTAGTGATAAAATAGCTACGGTCATATAAATAACCGTATTACGTAAGTCGCCTGTTTTTATCACTTCGGTAAAATTCGTTTCGGTTCTTTGTGGCCAATCTTCTTTTGTATCGTTTCTCGGGGTGTCTGTCGAACTGTCCTTCGGATCGTCTTTTGGATCATCTTTGGGACTATCTTCGTCACCTTGAGCAGAAAACACCCAGTTGACACGTCCGAGCAACGAACGGTATTTGTTGTCCATCTGTGAATCGAGGTACAGACTGACGTTTATCTTCTTGGTTTCTGACGGAGAAAACTCGCCGATAAGGTACTCATATTTCATATTAGGCTTCTCGTCCGAGTCCTTAACATCAAGGTTGCCCCACACAGGACCGTTATATATTTCTGTGCCCTTATCGTCTGCGATAGAAATAACAGCATATTTCTTGAGCAATTTGTCGATAAGTTCTTTTTCTTCTTCATTGCCGCTCTGTTCTGCAGATTGAGCATACAAATAGATCGAAACCTTGCTCGAATACTTGTTGGAGATTTCTATCTCCTGATTCCTGCTCTCCCCCGGCATCAGATTTTTGAAGTTTGCAAACAAATCTGTATTATCCGCTTTAAAGCTGAAACCATTAGTCGGGTTCTCAAAAGCAACAGCGGTTGCTTTTGCCGAATGCGTATTCGGTGTATACACAACACCAAGCTCTTTGGAAGTAATCGACCAATACGACAAACCGTTTCCCGCTGCCTGAACAAGCTCCATTGAAACGGTAATATCCGCCTGCTTGCTGTTATATGAACTGTCGGTAGTTTTTCCGTCAACAACAAATGATTCAAAAAGCGGTTCGGTAGTATTGTTAGGTTTTAACACACCGAGGTAATAATAATAACCGTCCTCTTCGTTATACAGCCAGTTATTACTGTTATAATTAATAATAATGTTTTCTGTACTGAGATCGGTGTCCTTAATAAGCAGACCATCGTTATCTCTCTGATCGCCCCATGCCTTGTCGATTTTTACTCTTGCAAAAACATCGGCACTGCCTGTGTTTTTAACACGCACCTCTTTGTTTATCTCCGAGGCAGGATAAACAGTTTGTCCTTCTTCAAAGACCTCAATTATCTTGCCCGTTACGCTGCCCATCGAAATGATATTGAGTGCAGGCGAACTGATTTTCCAGGAAGCAAGTGTCATTCCGACCGACATCAACATCACAAAAACAAGCAATAGCGTTGCTGCGATCCTGACAAATAGTTTGTTCATACGACGATCACCTCCTCACTGAGATCAGCTATGTTTTTGATATATAGTTTGAACATATACGCTTAGTTTTTTCCCGAGGCAGTCTTCGTAAGCTCCTCGTTCAACGCTGCCAGCGCTT
Organism: uncultured Eubacteriales bacterium; assembly: GCA_900315255.1. GTDB lineage: Bacteria > Bacillota > Clostridia > Oscillospirales > Acutalibacteraceae > RUG592. Next base: position 63,945 of record OMYH01000002.1, read on the forward strand.
CCTCTGCCGAACCAAAGTTCTCGCTCTGAATGCCCTCTGCCTGGATAACTATCTGATAGCTTCCCATCTTGCCAAGCATATCTTTTGTATACTCCTGCGGAACTGCAACATTGGTAAACAGCACGCAGGACTGACCCTCTTCAAGGATCTCATTTTTGTTATAGTAATACTTGCCGTTTACGCTCAAGCTTGTATCAAGTGTAAAATCCTTGGTATTGAAAGTATTAAAAGCCGAAAGATAATCTTTGCTGTACTTCGTATCAGGTACGATCTTCGATGTTGCGGGAGTTGCCGAAGCGTTATAGCTGTCATCATAATACAATGTACCCATTATAAGATCAAGACGCTCTTTATCAGTCACAAGCTTACCAAAGTTGGGATTATCTATCGTTTTTCCGACATTCTCGGGATCAGCAATAGTTTTGTTGCGGTCAATTACCGAAACGATTACTCTCACATAACCGCTGTTGATGTTTGCAGTCACAACAGGGTCCTTTATCTTTGTTGAACCCGGAGTAAGATCAGAGCCGTCACCCGGAACAGACTCATCGGTATCGGTAGTTTTGGGATCATCGGGCACTCCGTCATTCCAATGAGGCTCAGTCAAAGTTATATCAAAATCACCGACAGTGAATGTATTAACGACCTTTTCGCTGTCTGTCAAAAAAGCAAGCGTCGTTCCTATCACTATCGCACAAACAACACAAACACTTGCTATTCCGATTATCATTTTCTTTTTATTCATAATAATACCTCCGAATTTACTGATCATTCTTCAAACGTAACAATAGATGAGTTCGCCTTGAACTCGTCATACGTGTTCATTCCATCGCCTGTCTGGGCAGCAAAGCCCTGAATCCGCAGAGAGAATCCGCCAATATCCTCGAGAGCCTTGATCTGCTCGTTTGTTGCGCTGTACGAAACCGAAACAGTGCTGAAAAGCTCGGACGTATCTGTTCCGGGAGCAAGCTTACTATTGTAATAATACACCATCATTCCGCTGTCATCGGTAATAAGCTCCCAATCCGTGGTATTATAATTGATCGTGATTATATCATTGACCTTAGCAAGATCGGCAGCGCTAAGCTTATTTTTGGTACCGCTATAAACAAATGTCAGCTTAAGTGCGACCCACTCGTCTTCGTCACAGGTATTGCGCACAAGAGGATTCTTCTCGGCAGTTTTGCCAGGGATCATTCCCTTTGCCTCGTCAATGCCGTATGTCTTTGAAGAATCCGCTTTTACGGTATCGTCTATGCTTCCGACCTCTGTAACAGGGTTTCGGGGATCTCCATTCTTATATCCGAAAACAGGGACCATCGGTGTGCTCGCATCGGCATCGTCATCAATGTAGTCGTATACGGGATAGCTTTCACCGTCTATTTCTATATATTCCTTGATTCCGTCCCAATCCGGCTCCAACAGCTGCGCGCTGATAGCGGACGATGAAAATGTAAATGTATTTATCTTTTCATCCGTTTTAGTTATCAGAAATGCTACCGTAGAGCTGATGCCCACAGCACAAACAGCTATTGCGGCAACTCCAAGCGCAATCTTTTTATACTTCGTTTTCATAGTGGTAACCTCCGTTTACTTTGCTTTGTTAACATTATTTTTATCAGCAAATTTATCAACAATTCCCGAAATCAACATAATTACTGCAACGATTGAAACAACAATTATTTTTCCGCTTGTTGTTGTAAGCAGCATAAACCATTTGCCGACATAATTCACAGAGAAAATGACCTTGCCTACAACATTATCATAGCTTATCGGTGCGTCCGCAGTATTGTTTGAAAGACCTTTTGTAGTTATATACCCTTTTTCGTCGATATCTATGACTCTATGGGTAACGGTAGTGCTGCTGTTATCGAAAACATAGGTAATATCATCGCCTATATTTATCTCGTCAAATTCGACCTGCTTGACAGCCACCAAACAGCCGACAGGCAATTCAGGTTCCATGGACGGAGTCTTGACCGCCATAAATCGCACTCCGAATCCAAGACTCATTACAGTAACAGTCCCGAAAACAAGAAGCATAGCAATAATGACTGTCCATGATAATACATTGGCAACCTTTCGGATCATCAATTCCCCGCCCCCTCGTACTGCTGCCATACCGTTAGGTACTCATCATCGGGGTGTTTCGAGTCGTGATCCGTATGCTGCACGGCCTCGCCGTATACAAAAATTTCAAAATCCACCAGATCATTCTCGTCAACATCGTCTTTCACCTGTACTCTCTCAAACAACGGTGTGGTTTTTTCACCCGGATACACCAGCTCCTTATAATAGTAAAAGCCGTCGCTTCCCTGTTCCCAATTCCCGTCAATTTCAAGAGGTATACAAAATGACTTCGCTTTGCTGTTTGAAAAGTCGGCAGACATTCTGATATAGCACGGCAAATTTCCGTCATTACTAACATACGGAGCTTTTTTAAAAGAAATTCCGGGTTCAAGCTTCTTGGGCGGGATATAGTCTTTCCCTATTTCCTCAACAACGGTGATTATAGTTTCGCCTACCGTAAAGGTATTCTTTGCCGACTGCTTGTCGATCAAATAAGAATATGTAACTCCAAAAGCTCCGCAAAACAAGCCCATACAGGTCAATGCTGCGGCTGCCGTCAAAGCTATTGTTTTTTTCTTCATCATAATTACGCCTCCTCATCTAACGACTGTATAAGCAGTTCAAATGCAGAGCGCATATTCTCAAGAACGTCATCGCTTTGTCCGGGTAATTCGTCTGATTGTATTGCATATGCGAAAACCGGCATTTCAAGCTTCGTATCCATCTCAACTTCGCCTTCAAGCATATTAACAAATCTGACGGTGTCGTTTTTGAAAAGTACAGGCGTTTCGCTGCCGGGTTTTAACGGTTCAGCCGTATATGCATAATACCTGATATGTGATGCGCCGTCTTTAGAATCCTTTTGATCCATCAAAGTCCAGCCGTCGTTTACCTCAAATTCAAACAATTCGACATTCTGCGGATCGCTGATGACCTCATTGCTATCTACTATGCGAACGACCCTCTTCGGAACCTGCACTTCGAGGTAAACATACAGGTCATTGCTTCCTGTATTGATTATCCGGGGATCTTTAGGTACTGCTTTTGACGGATACACGATCTTCTCGTCATTGCTGAGAGCATTCCATTTTTCTTCAACAAGCTTGATAGAGGCATTAGAAAATGTAAACACGTTTGTTTTTTCCGATAAGGAATATGTCAGCATTGCACTCGTCACACCTACAATAATACTGCATAAGGCTGAAAGGATCAGCATACTCAGAAACAAATTTCCGAAAATCAGCTTCTTTAATTTCACAAAAGCACCTCTCTTTCATCAAATCAATATAAGACAATACTCATTCGAGTATCAGAACACAATATTGTCTTTATTATAACATTTTTTGTTAAATACGTCAATAAGAATATAACATATATCAGAGCTTTTGAACAAAAAAACGAATAATGGACAAAGTGTAATTTTAAATTATTAAACAAGGAGTTAAGCTCCAACAAGCTCGCTTGATTGGAGCGAGCGACGACGTTTGTTATAATTTACGATCTCCACTCGGGCAAAACTCTTGCTTATGAATTTATGCTGTGCTTTTATGCGTATTCACATCATTTTTACTAATTCAAAAGTTTTAATACTAATCTTTAATTAAACGCTTTAACAATCCAATCTCTAGCAGTAATGCTTGTAATTGTATCAGGAGATAAGGATTGGATAGTGGAGCATAAGCGAT
>OMYH01000091.1 GCA_900315255.1 uncultured Eubacteriales bacterium
AATGATACCGACGACAAAAAGACCGATACAACCAATAACTCTGCTGCCGTAGTTTACTCCGCTGTAGTTCAGCAGTCGGGCGGCGGTACGGCAGAACCTGTAAAGACAGGTGACAGCAGAAATGTTGCTGCATTTGCTTTGGTAATGCTTGCTGCAATGGCAGTTGCGGTATTTGCCTCTCGCAGACGTAAAGAAGATTGATCCTAAAATGCACACATAGAATTCCCCCCGAATCACTTCGGGGGGATCATCTTTTTTATGAAATTTGTTGAATTATTATGCACAAGGCTCCATCGTCAGCCTATCGTCACGTTTTAAAAATTGTTCACTGTATGTTTCATATACGTCTTCGTACTCGGGGAGGAAATTCTCAATTTGAGGGTCTTCAAACGATACTACGCAGTAGTCTGTCCATGAACCCTGATCGTAATATGAGTACATTAGGTGATTCTTTACATTCTCGATAGTTACCTTCTTTTCACCGCCGTCGTTTGTCTTGCGTATCGTCATTGTTGCAAGCACGCTGGTGACTTTGTTGTAATAATCGTCCTGCATCTGGGCGCAAAGCAGGTTGCCGAGAGAGTAATATACAAGAGTATCACCGATATATTCCGCAGGCTGGATAACATGGGGGTGAGTTCCGATAACAAGATCAACGCCGAGCGAGGCAAGATACTGCGCCATATCACGCTGATATTCAGATTCGTCAACTGCATATTCAACTCCGCTGTGCATACATACGATCAGAAAATCTACCTTATCCCTTACAGCCTCGACGTCTTTTTTGACCTGTTCCTTGTACTTGTGGTATTCAACATCCATATCAGGATCGTTGATGTCGAAATCGGTAGGCCATACGTTGACAAGATAGTCTTTCCCTTCCGGACGGGGAATACCGTTTGTTGCATATGTATAGCTCAGCATACTGTATGTAATGCCGTTGCATTCGAGAATATGCACCTCATCACGCTTTTCCTGACTTTCAAATGTTCCAGTCATAAACGCTTTGTCGCTGTTTTTCTTCCAGTATCTCAGTTGAGCCAGAACTCCGTCCTCACCGCCGTCAAGGGCATGGTTCGTTGCCGTTGACACCAGGTTATAGCCGAGATCAAGCATAGCGTCGCCTGCTTCGGTAGGAGTAATAAACGCCGGATAGCTTGAAGGCTCCAGCTCATCGCCGGCAAGGACGGTTTCCTGATTGTAGTAGTTCAGATCGCAGTTTTCCGTGTATTTTCGCAGGTTTCGAACCATGGGCTTAAAATCATAGCTGCCGTCGTCGGTAAGAGTCTGAGCATAATTATACATTGAGTCATATATAATATAATCTCCTGCGATCGACATTTCTATGACACCACTGCCATCGCTTTCGGCGGGTGCATCCTCGGGTGCAGGTTCTGCTTCTCCCATCGTGAAGTATACCTCGCCGTCATCGAGAGCGTCTGTCGATGATGCGTCATCAGCGGCAGTTTCTTTACAGGCGCATAATCCCGCCGTGATAGACAGGATCAGCAGAATAGAACATAGTTTTTTCGGCAATAGATCGGACTTTTTCATCTGTAATTCTCCTCTTAGTATTATTTTATTTTTATTGTATCATTTTCGTAAACAAGGGTCAATTACACAGAGGTTACATTTGATATCAAAAAAAAGACGGCAGTCAGACTGCCGTCTCAAATAATTATTTATGGTGCTTCATATGTCATGTACCCGTCCAATGCGTCGGTCACAAGTTCTTCGTAAATATATTTTGCGAATTCAAGCCGTTCGGCGCTCATGTCCATAACGTCAAGGGTAGCCATTCCGTAATGCCATTCGGGATAGTAATTTCCGTCGGACGGAAGCCTGTATTCAACAAGATCATATTGCAGATAGGTGAGGGAATTCGCAACAAGAGTTGTTATCTCCGATTTTTTCAGATTTGTCGTGACCAGCGGACCTATCTGATCGACTATCCCAATGATCTGCGGAAGAGTTGCGGATTTCATATCGGTTGCCAGAGTGCGCAGCAGCTTTCGCTGTCTGTCTGTTCTGTCAAAGTCGCTGCCTGAGAAGCCTTCGGCCTCGTCGCCTCGGTTTCGCGCATACCACAGCGCCTGTCTGCCATTGAGATGAACCTTACCCGGTGCGGCGGTGATCTCGTTTCTTGTATCAGCCTGGTTGTTTTTCCATGTCTGCCAGTTGATATAGTCAATCTCTTCTGCAGTGAGGTCAATGTCGACACCGCCGAGTATATCGATGATCTTGCGGAAGCTGTTGAAATCAACGATCGCATATCTGTCGATCTTAACGCCGAAATTCTGCTCAATTGTCGTGATAGACAGCTTTGCTCCGCCGTAGGAGTAAGCGTGGTTCAGCTTGCTGTATCCGTAATCGGGAATATAGACCCACATATCACGCATGAATGACGTGAGCTTGAGCTTCTGATGTCTGTTATCGATAGACAGCATTATCATAGAGTCGCTTCGAGATACTCCGTCACTGCTTCTGTCCTCACCGAACAGCATTACATTGAGTACCATAGGATCGTTTAAAAGCGAACCCTCTTCCATGCTCATGTTTATTGTGCCGTCGTTAAAGTCGGGGTCGTATTCTAAATCGACCTTTCTCTCGGACGGATCGTAGTTGCCTGCTCCGTCAAAGCTGCCGTCTTTGCTGTAATTGAGGGAATCGAGTGTATTATAATAGTAAACACATCCCGATCCGACAACGATCATTATAATGGATAAAAGTATAAGGAAAAAATTACGAACCTTAAGCTTAGCCGGCGTTTTCACCTTAGGCTTTTTTTCGCTTGCCTGATCGTCTTCCAATTTCCTGGAGGGAGTTGAGCTGCCTGCCAGGACTGTATAGCCATCCTGAAAATCATTGTCTGTGTTATTATTCTTCTTTTTCTGAGCCATATCAAAGGTCCTTTCTGTTTGGAACAGATGTATGTATTCTCACATTCAAACATTATAATACAAATTTGTAATCGTATAATTGCATTAAAGAATTAAAAATGTTGAATATAGCATGGCTCAAAGAGAACTATTTGTTGATAATTACAGAAGATCGGCGAGTTTTTGTTCGTCTAAGGTCAAAGCATAAGACGGGGCGAACTCCTCCATGAAAATATCTGCCTCGGGAAGGTTGAGTGCGGCGATCACGTTGGCGGCAGAGGTGCGGGCTTTGTTGAATTCGTCGTTGCCCATTCTAATCTCGTCAATGCACTTTATGTATGCGCAGATCTTGTCTGCCGCTTTTACAAGCAGAGTTTCATATTCGGTGTTTCCTTTTTCATTGAGCAGAGGCTCATAGACGTCTTTCATGTCCTCGGGGAGGAGTTTTACAAGCTCTTTAGCGGCAGTACGTTCGATTTCTTTATATGTGCGGCGGATCTCCTCGTTATAATACTTGACGGGAGTCGGCATATCGCCCGTGATGATCTCTGTGCAGTCGTGGAACAGTCCCATAACAGCAATATGGTCGGCGTCCAGGGTTTTTCCGAGGCGCTTGTTTCCGATAGTTGCCAGACAGTGGGCGATCATAGCGACCTCAAGACTGTGCTCGCTGAGGTTCTCGCTGCGTTTGTTGTTCATCAGCCCCCAACGGGTGATGTATTTCATTCTGAATATCATTGAAAAAAAGCTGCTCATAGTTCCCTCCTGAATTATTCTGTTATCTGTACTTATTATACATCAAACAAGGTGACATAAACAGTACATTGGAACGATTTTTTTATTTTGTAACTATTTTGTAATTTTAGCTTTGAAGTATATGACAGGATTGAAAAAAATGTTATTTTAAAGCTTTGTAATTATTGTCTAAATTCACGTTCGATATTTGTACTAATTGTAGAAAATTATTTTTTAAAAAATAAATGACTTAAATTATATTGACATAAAGATGGTTTAGAATTATAATTACATTGGTAAATGTTATACAGAATATTTATCCCTAAGCAGTTTGGTATTATGGAACGTGTCTATCTGATGTGATATTCTTAATAGAACAGTTTCGATGATAAGGAGGATTTTAATTTATGGACAAGACATATGAGAGCTTTTATGAGCAGGGAATGGGCAAGGCTGCAAACGAAGGCTTTGAGCCTGACATAGCCAAGGTATATGCCGACAATTATGCTAAGGAGATTATCAAGGCATATGAGGCTCTTGCAAAGAAGGAGCTTCAGAACGGCAAGACAGATACAGCCGAGATCGCTTCATACTATGGTCTTACCAAGGAGAGAGTTGACGAGATCAAAGCTTCTCTGTAAAAAAAATTACAATTTAAATTTTTCAAAAGTTGCATATTCTTATGCAACTTTTTTCTTTTTTTACGGGTCTATCAGAGGGAGGTGAAGATAATGACCGAAAGGACTGCAAGAGAGGTAGTCGCTCAGGCTATCGAAGATTTTGACGACATTCGTGACGCTATACGAGGGCACAGAGTGGCAGTTCCTTATCCGACAAAAACGTCGCTTTATGCGGAGCTTATCGCAAATATCAGGATAGGGTCGCTGTCGGGTACGCAAAGGCGTTATGATTCGGTACGGCTTTTAGAGCCGAGGATCGGACAGAAAATCGGTATTTTCGAATGTATGTGTTCGAATGTTGGTCTGTTGTGCGGGCAGACGGAAAATTCAAATGACAATTAAACGGAGGTTATATAATGGAGAGTAATAAGATAATCAGAAGGCATGGTATCCCGAAGGAAAATATATACGAGAGTATCACAGCTGAGATGTGGGAGGTATTCTCGGATTTTGAGGGTGTTTCTCACAGGATTGTTCAGAACACCAACGGCGGTACAGAGGATAACTATACGATCATTGCTTTTGATCCACAAGAGAAACTTTATATCAGGATAGACCCCGACGCAGAAATAGGCGCTGCAATATCCGTTCATATAGGAAACGGCAGCACTCTTGGAAGAGATTATTTCAATCTTGATACTGCAGGAACATCGTCGGCGTCTATGTGTGCGTACAGCTTTGCGAAAACACCTTACGGCGTTGTTTTTTCGGTGTTGAACTTGTTAGAATCACACGAAGACAGTATTTCCGACGCTGAGCTGAGGCTGTTCTTTTCGACTTTTGCAGACGAAGAAGGGAACGAGTATTACGGATTGCTATATAGTGATAAGAGCGGTATTGATTCGGTAAGATACCAGAATATTTATTTTGCAACACAGATGCATTCTACACTGGAGATATTATTAGGCTCGTCTATGTTTTTGGGTTCTCTTGCCAATCATAATGTGCTGTGTAATGCTTTTTCGTATTCCCACCCGATCGTTGCTCCGAGACTTTATAAGAAGCTCCAGTCTGAAGGCCTTGTATTCGGTAAAGTAAAAATAGGCGGTAAGATGCTCATTGCAGGCAGCGGCTATGCGCTGGAGTGTATAGAGAGCTAAGGAACCACTGATTAAATCACGTCCTTCGGACTGAGCACCAAATTTGCTTGTATCTTTAGTCTCGCCTGCCGGCTCGATCGGTGCTTCTGCTGCGCAGAGGTCTCCACCGGAGACCCGCACTGTCAAATTGCA
>OMYH01000111.1 GCA_900315255.1 uncultured Eubacteriales bacterium
TGCCACCTGCTGTTAAACGGCTACGCTATTATGAGAGCCTTAACATTGCTGCTTGAAATTTGTTCGAGATAAATGTGTCAAGTATTATTGACAATTTCACTATGACAATCATCGAAATGAGAAAGAAACGCAGCGAGACATGGGAAAATGCTAAGAATTTTCTCGACACACACCGCAATGCAAGCGGCATTCTCTCCGCAGAGGACACGACGACCTACGAGCGAATGGAGCAGGAGATCGTTGATCTCGGTCATGAGATCGAGCGTCAGGAGCGTCTGGAGAGCATGGAGCGTGAGATGCAGAATGCAACATCACAGCCTATTCGCAACACGCCGGAGACAAAGCCTGATGAAAAAGTCGGCAGAGCTTCCGATGCGTACAAGGACGCATTCTGGCGTTCTATTCGCAACGAGAGTTCTTACGAAATTCGCAATGCACTCCGTGAGGGCGTAGACAGCGACGGCGGTTATCTCGTGCCGGACACCTTTGAACACACTCTGATTCAGGCACTCGACGAGGAGAACATTATCCGTCAGCTTGCGCACACGTTCACGACAGCTTCCGGCACACACGCAATCCCTATCGTCGGTACGAGGGGAAAAGCTACATGGATCGCAGAGGAGCAGGAGATTCCCGAAACGACGGAGACCTTTACTCAGAAGACCATCAGCGCACACAAGCTGACGGCACTTATCAAGATCTCCGAAGAACTTCTCAACGACTCCGCTTTCGATCTTGAAAGCTATATCGCATCTGAGTTCGCTCGTAAGATATCTGATGCAGAGGAAGAAGCGTTTATCACAGGAAATGGCTCTGGAAAGCCGTTCGGAATTTTGCACGATAAGGAAGGTGCAGAAGTCGGCATCACAGCGGCAGCCGCCAATGCGATCACCACAAACGAGCTTATCGATCTTTATTACTCGCTCCGTTCGCCTTACCGCAAGAGAGCCGTGTGGATCATGAACGACGCTACCGTCAATATGATCAGAAAGCTCAAAGACGGCAATGGTCAGTACATCTGGTCGCCCGGCATCAAGAGCAACGATACCGATACAATTCTCGGTCGCAAGGTTTACACAACGACTTGTATGCCGACCGCTAAGACGGGTGCGAAGACGGTGGCGTTTGGCGACCTTGATTTTTACTGGATCGGCGACCGTGAGGGCATTTCGTTCAAGAGACTCAACGAGCTTTATGCTACAAAGGGACAGGTAGGTTTCCTTGCGACAAAGCGACTCGACGCAAGGCTCATCCTTCCCGAAACGATCAAGGTTCTCAAAATGAAGTAATTCTCCTGTGGCTGTCGGGAGAAATCTCGGCAGCCATAAAAAACTCCTTGAATAATCCGATTTGCTGTGATATAATTTTGATAGAATAAATCGTAATTTTCAGGTGATTACTACAATGAAAAAGTTTCTGAAAACGCTGATAAAAATACTCAAATGGATAGGAATTGTTCTTCTTGGTATCATAATTATTGCTTTGATTGTCCGATTTATCGGACAGCGCATCAATAACAAAACGCCCGATGGAGGAATCAATGAAACAATGTATGTTGACATCAATGGAACGAAGCAGTGGATCAATATTTACGGGCAGGATAAAGATAATCCGGTGTTGCTCTTTCTGCACGGCGGTCCGGGCGCTGCCACAAGCCATACCGCCTACGTACTCACGAGGAAATGGTCGGATGTTTATACCGTTGTAACATGGGATCAGCGCAATGCCGGCAAGAGCTATTCCGCTGACCAGAACAGCACTGAGCTGACCTATGACCTGATGATGCAGGACGGAGTTGAGATGACTGAATTTCTGCGCAAGTATCTTGGTAAGAAAAAAATCACTCTGCTCGGTCATTCGTGGGGCAGTTTCTACGGCAGCAATCTGGTTTTGGCGCATCCGGAGTACTATGACTGCTATATCGGCGCAGCGCAGGTTGTGGACATGGACCTGAATGAGCAGGCATTTGCGCAAGCAGCCACAAAATGGGTTGGTAATGACGCAGAGGGAAAAGAACTGTTGGCGAAGCTCGATGATCCCGATGAGCATGATTTTGCAAAACTCATGCTCATGAAGAAATACGGCTATGCAGGAGATCAGGACAAGCACGATTACAATGAGATCGGTGCGATGTTCTTCAATCCGTATTATTCATTATCAGATTATGTGAAATCAATGCGTATAGACTTTTCGGTTTATCAACGCTTTATTACGGGCGGCGAATTCGACAAGTTTTCGTTGGTCGGCAGAACGGATTACGAAGTGCCGTATTACAATATCAACGGGGGCTGCGATTATCAGGTATGTTTTGAAGTGGCTCAGGAATATTTTGATGAAGTCAATGCACCGCGCAAAAAGCTATATCTGATGGAGGACACCCGCCACTTGGTGATAGGCAAAACGAAGCAATTCTCCGAAATTGTACACGAAATCGCAAAAACTGAGCGTCAGTATTCAGATGAATGAGCCGGCTGGTTCATGATTAGCAAAGTACTGCAGATTCTTATTTATCGAAAAGGCAATAGGTTATTAGTGTTTAGGAGTCGTAGAAATACGGCTCCTTTTCTATACCCAAAAGGAAGGTGACAGCCTATGATTGTATCCTTAAAAGAAGTCAAAAACTATCTTCGTATCGAGTTTGACGATGACAACAAGCTGCTATATCAGCTTATTGACACGGCTCAAAAGCTGTGTATGGAGATAGTACGCACCGATGATATTGCCGTTCTGAACGCCGATAAGAAAACATACAAAACCGCTGTCCTATATGCAGTTGCGTATCCACAACGAGATGAAATTAACACTCCGAGCTTTGCTTGCAAACTTTAGACTGGAGGGCTTTTGATGAATATTTCTAACTTGAATGTAAGAATAACAATTCAGGAAAACGCTGTGGTTATCGACAAAATTGGCAATCATACTAACGAGTGGAAGGACTATTACTCGTGTTATGCAACGGTCAGCGGCGAGACGGGAACGGAACAGGCTATTGTCGGAGAGACGGTCGAGAATGTCGAGGTGTGTTTCTCAGTGCGATACTGCGAGAAAATATCCTCCATTATCTCGACAAAATACAGAATAATCTTGCGAAACGAGATCTACGACATTCTATCGGTAGATCATTTTTCATATACAAAGAAATACTTGAAATTCAAGTGCAGGAAAGCGAGGCGATGATGTGAGTATAAGAATTGATGATCTTGCCCGTGAGGTAATGAAAGGCTTAGACGAATATGCCGATGTTACAACGGAGCAAGTGAAAAGGGCTGTTCGCAAGGCGGGCAACACGGTAAGAAAAGAGATTCAGCAGAACGCTCCGAAAAACACAGGAGACTACGCAAAAAGCTGGGCAGTAAAAAAGGTGCGTGAATCTTCGCACACGCTCGAACTGGTGGTGCATTCCAAGAACTGCTATCAGCTAACGCACCTGCTTGAATTCGGCCACTGCCTGCGAAACGGTGGGCGTGCAAGGGCGATGCCGCATATCGCTCCTGCCGAAGAAAAAGGCATAGAACAGCTTGAAAAACAAATCGAAAGTCTGGTGGTGAAATGTCAAGACCATAAACAGTAAAAAATGTGGAAAACATGAACTTCAATCTTCCCAAAAGCGAAAAAAAGGGAGTCCTACCTAAACCTTATGTTGAAAACTTTTTTAAAATAATAATCAACACAAGGTATGATTTAACTCAAAGCCGTTACGACTTTGAAATATAAAGTCGATTGTCTTTCAGCAGTCGAAAGACTAAGCGCAAAAATTTACGGGCAGTTAAAGCGAGGGCACGTTTGTGTTGACCTTTGTTGACCTCGTTGTATTTGAGGTGATAGAAGCGGCTGTACTCTTTATCGCATCTAACAAGAGAAAGTGCAGCTTCGCAAAGGTAATATTTGAGGAACTTATTTCCGGAACGGATAAGCTTTGTGTTTTTACTTTCAAAGTCACCGGACTGTTTTTGAGTCCATGCAAGCCCGGCATATTTGCCGAGAGCAGATTGATTATTGAAACGATTAATATCACCAATTTCAGCAATAATTCCTGCCGCATAAACGGGACCTACACTGGGAATAGACTGTAATGTGTTAGGTATAAGTTCCATCTGTTCAGCGATGGCTTTGTCAAGAACTTTAATCTGCTGTTCCAAAGCCCTAATAAGGTTTACAGAAACAGAAAGTACCTGATTAACGGAGTCATTGACCGTTTTAGGTAGCCTGTAAGAACTGCGTGCGGCTTTCTGTATGGCTTTGGCTATTGCTTCGGGATCTGTAAAATGGTTTTTCCCCTTTTTAACCAAGAAGTCAGTAAGTTCATGTAAGTCCATATAAGCTAAGGTGTCTGCGGAATCGAACTCTTCGTAAAGAGCAAGAGCCGTAGCGCCGAAGGTGTCTGAGAACACCTTGTTCTGCGCTAAGGAAGAATACTTCTTGAAGATAATGTTGAGAAAACGCTGTTTTTCCGCAGTAAGCGAGCGGACTGCAAAGAAACGTTGTCGTGTGAGTGTCTGGAGAGCTTTGAATCGGGCGTCATCCATGTATACCTCTTTGTTGATTCTTCCGAACCGCAGACAATCTGCAATCACAAATGAATCTATGTAGTCGTTCTTTTGAAGGTCATTGTAAGCATCTTTGAACTTTTTGACCTGCTTGGGATTGAGTACATGGATACTCCTGTTAAACTTCGCCAGCTCTGCATTCTCTTTCAGAAAATAAACGAGATGGTCACCATAACAGCCGGTTGATTCAAGTCCGACAGCGACTTCTGTCAGGTTGTGTGAAGTTAGTGCCTTAACGATTTGTTTGACGAGCTCGGCAGAGCCTTTCGGAGAGTTTTCTACCGAAAAATTGCTGTACTTTGAACCGTCAGGCTTCATCAGATAAACGACATTGTTTTTGCTGCTGACATCTATTCCAACATAAAGTTTGGGCATAAAAATCACCTTCTTTCTGTTTTGATTAAGGTCAATCGGCTTGATAATACCCATGATCGCGGAGCATCGACACCCTCGCATATAAGAATTCAGTCGGAGAGGAACCGATGCGAACCACACTGCTAAATGGTGATTCACTCTTCCGACAAACAGCTGGTGGTTTGAAGTTAACTTCCGTGTCAGGGGAACTGACTTTCTATGAAGCAACCCGAAGGTTCAACAGGAGCAAAAAGAACTAATTACCTGATTGACCTATGTCAATTATATCATGGGTATGATCAAACCGATCAACAAAATTAATTAGTCTTTTTATTGGACTAAAATCTATTATACGAGGAGTATCCGCAATGGATAAAATAGTAAGAATTCTGGAAGAGATAGAGCTTCCTTTCGCGTATGATCACTTCGCCGAGGGCGAATCGCCTGAGCCGCCGTTTATTTGTTATCTCACGCCGAAGAGTGAGTATTTTTCGGCTGACGGCGGCGTGTATCACCGCATTTACGATGTTCATATCGAGGTGTACACCAACAAAAAGGACACCGATATAGAGACCAAAGTCGAGGCTGTTCTCGACAAACACAAGATTTTTTACAACAAGTCCGAGATATGGATCGACAGCGAAAAGCTGTACGAGACCATTTATTCATTTGGAACGGAGGTCGATTAAGATATGGCAAACAACAAGGTAAAATTCAACCTGTGGAACGTCTACTACGCTCCGCTTTTAACGAACACAACAAGCAAGATCGAGTACGGCGCACCGATAGCGATTCCGGGTGCTGTGAGTTTATCATTAGATCCTACGGGCGAGAACACGCCGTTCTATGCCGATGGGGTCGAGTACTACACGATTAGCAACAACATGGGATATAGTGGTGATTTGGAAATCGCCCTTATTCCGGAGAGCTTTCGTGTAGATATTCTCAAAGAATCACGTGATAACAACAACGTGCTTATCGAAAACAAGGACATTAATGTCGGCAAGTTTGCTCTGCTTTTCCGCTTTGACGGTGACATTAGGGCGATAAATCACGTTATGTATAATTGCTCCGTAAGCCGTCCGAAGATCGGTTCAAAGACCAACGAAGAGAGCAAAGAGGTGCAGACGCACACCGCAGACCGTTTACGATAACTGGTTTAAAAGTGTGTATCTGCCTGTAGCCGCAGCACAGGCTGTGCCGGCAACGGGAACGAAATAATGGGGGTGGCATAAATGCTCAAAACAACTATCGAGATCGATGGAAAGCCTGTTGTGTTCAAAGCATCTGCCGCTATTCCGAGAATTTATCGCATAAAGTTCCGCAGAGATATTTACAAGGACTTACGGCTTCTTGAAAAGAGCGTCGGCGAGAACGACGAGGACGATTCGCACCTTGATTTGTTCTCGCTGGAGCTTTTCGAGAATATTGCCTACATCATGGCGAAACACGCAGACCCGTCAATACCCGATTCTCCCGAGGAATGGCTCGACGAGTTTTCCACATTCTCGATCTATCAGATTTTACCGCAGCTTATTGAACTGTGGGGGCTGAATACAGAGGTCGAAGTTGAATCTAAAAAAAACTTCGCCCGACTGAACGAGAAATGACAACGCCGCTTTTCCTGCTCCGATGTTTGCAGATCGGGTTATCTCTTGATGAACTTGATCTGCTTACTATCGGAATGGTAACCGAGATCGCTATTGAAAGGGCAAATGACGAATATGATTACTGTTATATTGCGGATCAGCAAACTATGGACGAGTTTTAATGTGAATAGCTCTTGATTTATAGCGTGTGAAGCGGTATAATTATACCAACAAAATTGATTTATACCGAGTAGTTAATATCAGGATAATTGATTGTGAAAAAACAGTAAATATATGGGATGATGCGATATGGAATTAAATAAATTGACCTCTGATGACAGGAAGATACTCGCAACTGGAAAGTTGTTGGCATACTGTGACGACAAAATAATAATAGAGCCTCCGTGTCATGCAGAAAGTATATTTAATATGTTCTATTCTTTCATGCACACTGGATTTAGCAAAAATGGAGAAACTCCATTAGAAAAGCTACAGAGTGAATTTCCTAACATCGGTGAAAATGAATTAATGGAACTGATTAAGTACTTTAAACAAGTAGAATATTACTGCGACTTAGTGTGTTGTGCCTTTGCAGGGATATATCCATATGTTGTCATTCCAAAAAACGATGAAGCAAGGGAAGATATTGAGAGAGTAGTACATGCTTGTAGTCAAAGATATCCTTGGCTGAAACCAGAATACATCAAAGACTATTTAGTTGGTGTTACTGCTATGTGTAATAGGTGATCGTTTTTAGTTTATAGAAATATAATTCTTTTTTATGCTCGGACTAATCTCCGGGCATTTTTTATACCTATTTTTCGGAGGGAGGTGAGCAGAATGGCAAATAGAATAAAAGGCATCACAGTCGCCATAAATGGTGACACCACCAAGCTGCAGACAGCCTTAAAGCAGGTCAACACCAACATCAGAAACACACAATCACAGCTTAAAGATGTCGAGCGATTATTGAGACTCGATCCCACGAACACCGAATTGCTCGCCCAAAAACAGCGATTATTGAAACAGGCCGTTTCCGATACAAAGGATAAACTCACTACTCTTAAAAAAGCAAGCGAGGACGCTGCCAAGACGAAGGATAAGTACGATGCGTGGAAAGCAAAGTATGATCCCATCAAAACAAAGATCGATGAAACGACCGAAAAACTAAAAAAGCTGAAAGAAAAAAGTGCCGAGATGGAGAGAGCCG
>OMYH01000041.1 GCA_900315255.1 uncultured Eubacteriales bacterium
TCAGAAACAACATTAATCGCCGCACATCTCATTTATTGTATATCTGACATTTTTTAAGTGTATGCGTTAGCATTTTATTACATTATTTCTGTTGTTGCTCGCCGACCCCCTTCATGATTCCCGATAAGAAATAAACCTATTATGCGGAAAGGTCTATTGTTAACAATAAAGCAGGACGGAACTCGCCTGTCGGCGCTTGCCGACCCCCTTCATGATTGTCGATAAGAAATAAACCTATTATGCGGAAAGGTCTATTGTTAACAATAAAGCAGGGCGGAATTTGCCCGTCGGCGCTTGCCGACCCGTCATGCTTTCTTTTATACGTAATTCTTTTCCGCGTAGAAGCTTTACTGCGGGTAACGACTTAGTAAAGTGGCGGGCACACGGCTGCAGGTATTTAATTCAGGCTTTATCCTTCTTTAAGTTTTCAGTTATAATGACCGAACACAGCATGATTCAGAATAATAATTGCATACTACGCATTGAATCAATTCCCAACTCATCATTCCTCATTTTCAATAATTCCGCATCAGAATCTGCTCCGTCGGTTCGTCAACAATAGCCTCTATCAGGATTCCGTCGGCGGTGTATTCCTCCGAAATGAGTGTCGCTTTCTGACGTACCATGGCAACAATACCTGCCCGGTCGAAAGGCAGAAGTACCTTCACCCTCTTTACTTTTACAGGGAGATTATCCTCGATCGCCGTCAAAAGCGTCCCGATACCCATGCCCTGCTTTGCGCTGATGTGTACTGCGTTCCTCATCTCGGGTGCAAACACGCTCTGCGGCGCAAGATCGCACTTGTTGAATACCGTCACGATCGGTGTATCTGCGCAGCCCAGACTTTCGAGCAGCTCTTTCGTTACATTGAGGTGCAGGAGCGCTTCGTCGCTTGAAGCGTCGCATACGTTCAGAATAATATCAGCCTCTGCCGCTTCTTCGAGAGTGGAGCGAAATGCCTTTATCAGGTGGTGAGGAAGTCTGCGCACAAGTCCGACAGTGTCGATCAACATGACCGTAATTCCGTTCGGGAGCTTCAATGCCCGTGAAGTCGGGTCGAGTGTTGCAAAAAGCTGATCCTTTTCAAGAACCCCTGCGTCGGTCAGACAGTTCATCAGCGTTGATTTTCCCGCATTCGTATACCCGACGATCGCAACGGTTATGATACCGTCCTTGCGGCGGCGTTTCCGCAGCTGTTCACGGTGACGTTCGATCTCTCTGAGCTGATCGCTGATTGCTTCTATCTTTCGTCTGATATGCCTTTTGTCGGTTTCAAGCTTTGTTTCGCCCGGACCCCTTGTGCCTATACCGCCGCCAAGACGTGACATCTGAACGCCCTTTCCTGTGAGCCTTGGCAGCATATACCTAAGCTGTGCGATCTCAACCTGCAGCTTGCCCTCCTTGGAGTTTGCCCTGAGTGCGAATATGTCAAGTATCAGCATGGTTCTGTCGATAACTCTCACATCGGCTGCGTCTTCGATATTTCTCAGCTGATTCGGGGTAAGCTCACAGTCTGCGATAATAAGGTCTATTTCTTGTGTATGACATATTTCGCACAGTTCTTCGAGTCTGCCCGAGCCTATATAGGTCGCCGAAACGGGCTTCTCGAGCTTTTGAATAAATGACCCTACAACTTCTGCGCCTGCACTTTCGGCAAGGGCATAAAGCTCGTTCATGGAGCTTTCGGCGTCAAAGCTTGAATCGTCCACGCTTATCAGAAAAGCTCTTTGCGGTTTTTTTTCGTTTTCGTAGTATTCCATATGATTATCCTTTCCTTTATTACTTATCTGTAAAGATTCTCTGCGTATAATCCAAGCCGCATTTCTGCACGGAAGGTGTAAACAGCGAGTACATATCGCTTACCCTGCATTCAAGCTCAAACAGCCTTCTTCCCTCGGCGTTGAGCTTGTTTATATCTCTTGCAGGAGATGTAATGACAGGCACATCAGCATTTTTGCTTATTTCACCGAGAAGGTCTGTTCCTCTTTTGTTCATAGCCAACACCCTGATGTATTGCGGTTCGGTATGCATGATCTCCTTCGTGATCCCGAAATATGCGCACATAAGAGCGCGGCTTATCCTTGCGTATGTGTAACGCTTACATTTTACTCTGTCTATGATCTCCGAAACCAAATTACACTCTCTTACCGCCTTATATATCCTGTTTTCAAGTCCCTCTCGTGTATGCGGAACGTTTTTCCATTCCTCTTCGGATAACCGCCGCAGAGCCTGCAAAAATCCTCGTTCATTGTTGTGTATCCGTGCAGGGCATTCGCCTTTTTCTATACTGTTTGCGATGATCTCTGACACAGTATCGGGAAGATAATTGTTATATGAATTATCGTTTGATATTATCTTATCTCTTATCAGAGAAGCCGAGGCATATTCTCCGTTTGGAATAATGTCGTTATGTCCGACGCCCTGCCTCATGACAGCTATAGGCTTGATAGAGGACGACAGACTGCGTAATGCTTTTATGTACTCGATAGCTAAGGTGTTGTTAGGCTCGTTCAGTACAGCTGCATACTTATCGCCTGCAAGCTCTTTCACTGCAATACTTGCGGCTCTCGGGTGACTGCATCCCTGCCCGGACAATTCTTTGATACGTTTGAATACGGTGGTGTCCGACACAGCTTTTGCGGCAGATGAGAGCAAATCTATGTCGCCGCACTCTGCCCCGAAATACAGGCTGTCTATGCAGCCGCATAGATCGAGAGTCTTCACAGCGCCGTATGCGAACCGCTCGGCGCTTGCAAGCGAATAGATACACGGCAGCTCGATCACGAGATCGACTCCGCCCGGGACGGCAGCCCTCGCGCGGGTGAATTTATCCGTTACGGCAAGCTCGCCACGCTGAACAACATTGCCGCTCATTATCGCTATAAAATAATCCGAGCCGTTATTTCGTGCATAGTCTGTAAGATATTTATGCCCGTTATGGTACGGGTTATACTCGGAAACGGCAGCTGAAATCTTCATTTTCAAACCTCTTTAGTTCATCGACCCAAAGTCAGGGTCAGGGATTTAAGGAACCACTGATTAAATCACGTCCTTCGGACTGAGCGCCCAATTTAATCAGTGTCTTCTTAGGGATTTGTAAAAAACAACGTTGTATTTTTTAAAAAAGTTATTGAAATTTTTTCCCCTTTGTACTATTATATAATATGAATGAATGTGTTTCAAGTAAAAATTAAAGGAGATGTAGATTTGAAAATTTTAGTTATCAATGCGGGAAGCTCATCGCTGAAGTATCAGCTTATAGATATGGACAACGAGCAGGTTATCGCAAAGGGCAACTGTGAGAGAATCGGTATTGACGGTATTTTCGGCTACAAAACAGCTGACGGTACTGCTATCGAGAAGAATGTTGATATGCCCGATCACCGCGCGGCTTTCATGCAGGTCAAGGACGCTCTTACCGACAGCGAAACAGGCGTTATCAAGGATCTCGCAGAGGTATCTGCTATCGGTCACAGGATCGTGCAGGGCGGCGCTCTGTTCAGCGAGTCATGCATCGTGACAGAGGACGTTATCAAGGGTATCGAGAGTCTTATTCCGCTTGCGCCGCTCCACAATAAGGGTCATGTTCAGGCTATCAGAGCGTGCATCGAGGTATTCGGGGAGGCTGTTCCAGAGGTTGTTGTGTTCGACACTGCGTTCCATTCGACAATGCCCGAGAAGGCTTATATCTATCCCGTACCGTATGAGTACTACGAAAAGTATCAGATCAGACGTTACGGCTTCCACGGCACATCACACAGATATGTAAGCGGAGCCTGCGCTGAGATGATGGGCAGAGATATCAAAGATCTGAAGCTCATTACCTGCCACATCGGCAACGGTTCGTCTATCACTGCTATCGACGGCGGCAAGGTTATAGATACAAGTATGGGTCTGACGCCGCTTGACGGATTCATGATGGGTTCCCGTACAGGTACTCTCGACCCGTCCGTTGTAACCTTCATCGAGGAGAAGGAGCATCTCTCTCCGTCCGAGATGGATACTCTTCTCAACAAAAAGTCGGGCTTGCTCGGTATTTCGGGTATTTCCACAGACGACAGAGATGTTACAAAGGCTGCCGAATCGGGCAACAAGCGTGCGCAGCTTGCTCATGATATACTCAGGTATGAGATTGCTAAGTTCATCGGCGGTTACTATGTTGCTCTCGGCGGCTGCGACGGCATGGTATTTACGGCAGGACTCGGCGAGAACCAGGCTCACCACCGTCAGGCTATCTGCGACTACCTCAGCTGCCTGGGCGTTAAGCTTGATCCGGAGAAGAACGAAGAGATGGTAAGAGGTAAGTGCGGCAAGATCTCCGCCGATGATTCCTCTATCGAAGTATTCGTTATCCCGACAAATGAGGAGCTTGTTATCGCAAGAGATACCAAGGCTTTGGTTTTGGCAAAATAATACCGACAGGTGTTATCTATACATTATCATCGCATTGGTGAGATGTCATTGATGTGACGTGGGTCTGATATGATCTGTTGATAGATTTCTGTCAAATTAAAAGACATCTTATTCAACTAATGGTTGATTTATTACATAACAAAGTTTAGATCGGAGAACCGGCATAATTTGGTTCTCCGGTTTTTCTTTTCTGCGAAAAAACACGATCAGGGAAAAATAGGGGGTGGATAGCCGTTGATATATAAATAAAATTATATATAGAAGGCAATAAGAAACGCTGCATAATTCCCCTCAAAAATCCCTGTTTTCTATTTTATACGGTTTGGATCTGTTCTGTAATGTTGTGGGGGGTGACAAACGGTGCGATAAACAAAATCCTTATTTTAAAATTATTAAAAAAACTCTTGACAAACCATACCGAAGTTGATATAATAATAAAGCAGTCGAAAATAATATATGCGGATGTAGCTCATCTGGTAGAGCGCCACCTTGCCAAGGTGGAGGTAGCGGGTTCGAGCCCCGTCATCCGCTCTTTATTTATGCTCAACATAATGTTGGGCATTTTTTTAAACAAGGAGCTAAGCTCCAACAAGCTCGCTTGATTGGAGCGAGCGACGCCGTCAACAGACGTCGGGGAGCGTTAGCTCCTGCGGGCGTCGGTGGGGGATTTTAACCCACCACCGACGGACGTATGTCCCCCGCCGCCTATAGAGAAGGGGGACATCGACGTTTGTTATATGCGGAGGGATTGTAATGTTCATCGGAAATGTTGAGATAAAGGGCTATGCGGCGCTTGCTCCTATGGCAGGCGTGGCAGACAGGGCTTTCCGTGAATTGTGCCGTGATTTCGGCGCAGCATATGTTGTTACGGAAATGGTAAGCTCCAAAGGCGTTTCGTACAACAGCGTGAAATCAACAGAATTAATGGAGGTGTCCGACAAGGAGCGCCCCGCAGGTGTGCAGATATTCGGCAATGAACCCGACACGATGGCTAAGGCGGCAGTGACGGCAATGCAGTACCGCCCGGAAATTATAGATATAAACATGGGCTGCCCTGCGCCGAAGGTCAGCTCCAACGGCTGTGGCAGCGCACTGATGAAGACGCCTGCGCTTTGCGGAGAGATAGTCAGAGCTGTCTGTGATGCGGTAGATGTTCCTGTTACGGTAAAGATACGCAAGGGCTGGGACGATAACAGTGTGAATGCTGTTGAAGTCGCGCAGATATGCGAGGCGAACGGAGCGAGCGCCGTAGCGGTACACGGCAGGACACGAATGCAGCAGTATCAGGGTCATGCCGACTGGGATATTATCAGAGAGGTCAAGCAGGCTGTCAGCATACCCGTTATCGGGAACGGTGACATTGTCACCGCCGAGGACGCTCAAAGAATGTTTGAAGAAACGGGCTGCGATCTCGTCATGGTCGGCAGAGGCGCTTTGGGTAATCCGTGGCTGTTTATGCAGATATATTCGTGGCTCAATGACGAACGGCAGATTCCGCCGCCGGGCAAGGCGGAGCGTCTTTATGTAATGCTAAGGCATATCAAAGCGCTGTGTGAATACAAGGGCGAGGAACACGGTATGAGAGAGGCAAGAAAGCACGTTGCATGGTACTTCAAGGGCTTCAAGGGCGCTGCGGCGTTCCGGAATGAGGCAGGGAAGCTCACGACATTCAAGGAGCTTGAACAGCTTGTCGGGGAGGCATATCTTAAATAAATCATAACAAAAAAGGAGTCGGGAAAACCATATCGGTTTCCCGGCTCCGATTATTATTTTATGGCGAATTATCCGTATCCGTATTACCCGGTGAATCTCTGTCGGATACATCTGTTTCGTTTGAAGATGACGTTTTGTCGGACGATTCATTTTCCGATTCGTTATTTTCCGTGTTTTCCGAATCCTGCGGTTCTTCGGTATCCTGTGGATCTTCCTGTATCTCGTTTTCGGACGGTGTTTCGGGCCGGATCTCCGGAGTCAGCCTTCCGGTTATATCGGTAGTGTAATCTCCGTCGGGCAGCAGCTCGGAAATCGGAACGATCTCATATCCGAGATCATAAATCGTCTGAATGATCATCGGAAGCGAGTCTGCCGTACTGCCCCCTGCATTGTGCATCAGAATTATCGAACCGTTCTTGATATTATTTCTGATCCTTGCGCATATTTCCGAACCCGAATTATTCGTCCAGTCAAGCGTGTCAACGTCCCACTGAATGCAGTCCATACCCAGACCGAGAGCCGTGCCGATAACTCTGTCGTCATAAGCGCCGAACGGATTCCTGAAAAGGGTAGGTCTTTTTCCTGTCAATGCTTCTATATCCGAGCTGCAGGTTTCCATTTCACGTCTTATGCCTGCCGTATCAAGCAGTGTCAGATCGGGGTGAGTGTTGGAGTGATTCCCGATGTCATGACCTGCCGCTGCGATTTTCTTCACATCATCGGGGTACGCTCTGACCCATATTCCCACAAGGAAAAAGGTAGATTTAATATCATACTCGTCAAGCGTATCCAGGATAGTCTGTGTTTTGTCATTTCCCCACGAAGCGTCAAAGCTTATGCTGACTTTTTTCTCTTCTGTTCCTACATAACTGATCGGGTATTTTTTGCCTACGCTGTTCGGATCGATAAAATCGGTGGTACTGTTGGGGGAAGCGGCTGTGCCGGGGTCGATGTTTCCTCCGGTTCCGTTTGTAGTATTCTCCGTGCTGCCTGTGGAATTACCGCCGGTCGAAGTGCCTTGGTATGATTGGCTTGTGGTCGTATAATTTGTAACGGGTTGTGATACTCTTGCGGCAGATGAGGTGCTTTGAGTTTTGCTGCTTGCGGAGCTTGACGTATCTTTGTCTGTGCCCGGCTTGCTTGATGTCACGGCTGAAGAGGCGTCTTTGTCCGTTTTCTTTTTACCGCTGTCTGTATCGGTGTCTGTAACATTATTCGTGTCTGTGCCTGTGTCTGAGTCCGAGTTCGGGTCCGGGTCAGTGACTGTGTCCGCAGCGGTATCATCAACGACTGCAGCTTCGGCGGAGGTCGTATCGGTGTCGGGGATAGCATGATTTCCGACCGCCTTAGGCAAAACGAATACCCCTGCGCAGATAACTGCCGATAATGCAGCTGCGGCTATTATTATCGGTATAGCTTTGTTTTTTGAAGAAGAATTGATCTTATCGTTTTTATCGCTCATAACATTTCCTCCGTTAAATTCAGTGCTTCAGTCTTTGTTTAAATTATACAACAAAGTGAAAAAGCCGTCAATGTTACAATAAAAAATCGATCATCAGATCATATAACAAAAACCGGATCGGGCGAACCTTTCGGGCTGCCCGATCTGTGCTTGCGATTTAATGAAATATTCCCTATGATAACGTTACCGTTTCGCCTGTCTTGCTCTTTGTCTGCATATGGATCGAATACCGCAGGATATGCAGGCAGTCTGCGCCGGTTATCTTGTTGTCGCCTGTTACATCACCGAGAATGAGCTGATCTTCATCGAGCGTCTTCAGGTGTATGGTGTACCTTTGCAGCAGCAGGCTGTCGGACGCACTGACCTTTCCGTCCCGGTTCACATCGCCCATAATGCCTGTCTTATGCTCTGTGTCGGTGCTTGTGTCCGTGCCGGAGGTGTCGGTATCGGTATCGGTGTTTTGCGCCGTGTAAGATATTTCTATAATATCTGTGCCGACTAAGATCGCCTCTTCGCCGTTTATATTGAATACGATGTTTTCATCGAATACATAGCCGTCCTTAGGTTCGATCTCCAGACGAACGCAGTATGTTTTTCCTTCCTCAAAGGTATTCTCTGCTGTGAGATCCGGGTATGATTCATCGTCGTCTATGTACCACTGAACTACCTTGACGCTGTATTTGCTCTCGTCGGCGGAGATGACCGTGAAGTCGGGCTTTTCTCCGGGCTTTGGCTTTGTTATTGTACAGTCGGCTGTGGATATCACTGTCTGTTTACTGTCTGTTCCCGTTTCGGTGTCGGTTTCATCCGCAACAGTATACAGAGTTTCGGCAAGGCCGCTATGATCGAGAACATTGGCTGTAACTCCGTTTATCGTGAATACGGTGTATTCGTCAAACTCATACCCCTCGTTGGGCGTGAACCTGATCCTGACTGCATATGTCTTGTCGGGTTCAAACTCATCGCTGCCTGTTAGTGTGGGATAGCTTTCTCCGTCATCGACATACCATTCCTCTGCCGTCACGGTGTATTTGATCTCATCTGCCGAAACAGGCGCAAAATCCGGGTTCTTCCCTGCGGCGGGTTCGTCTATCTTGCAGTCTGCCGATGTTATGACTGTGTTTGGCTGTTCGGTGTTGGTATCGGTGTCGGTTTTGGTATCCGTATCTGTATCTGTTTTAGTGTCTGTGTCTGTTTTTGTATCAGTATCAGTATCTGTGTCGGTTATGCTGTCGGGTCTTTGTCCTACAGCAACAACTATGACAGGATCGCTGTAAATATCCTCAACGGTGATCTCGCCCTTGTTGTTGGACGTCATCTGGTTAATATCGACAAGGTTCGTTTTGTCGGTGAGGTCTTTGTCCTTGTCACGAACGGTGAACAGCGCATACTGCGTATCGGGACGGAGAGCCTTGATAGTCGTCTTCGGTATCGCAGCGGACGGCGATGTTCCGTGAGCGCCTGCAAGCGTTACAATAACGTTTGGTATACCCTGACCGAAATGCTTCTTTGCGTTCATGATAGGATCGTTGCTGTTGAACCATTCGTAATGCTGCGGCTCATGAATGTATACGACATTTGTGTCGTTGATACTTATAAAATTCCACTGCTCCTTTGAGCCTGTGTAGTATATATCGGTCAGATTTTTGTTATTGTATGTTGCGCAGTATCCTATTTCTGTCAGAGTTTTCGGCAGCTGCATATATTTCAGATCGCAGCATTCGTCGAACGCCCGCGCGCCTATTGTTTCTATACCCTCGGGTATCTTGATTGATCTTAGCTCGGAGCATGAGTTGAAGGTCGAATCGGATATCTCCTTCATGCCTGACGGCAGAGTGATCAATGACAGCGAGCTGTGAGAGAATGCGCCATTGCCTATAGATGTAACACTGTCGGGTATCGTAATATGCAGCCTATTGTCGGAATTATTCTTACCGCAGAATGAAAATGCGTATTGCCCGATAGATTTCAGCGCTGACGGAAGCGTGATCTCGGCGAGCATGTTGCAGCTTGAGAAAGCGTCGTCTTCTATTTTTTCCACCTTGTCGGGAATAGTAACGCTTGTAAGACTGCTGCAGCCTGAAAAAGACGAATCGCTGATGACGGTAATATCATTCGGGAAAGCTATTGCCCCAAGCTTTTTGCAGTCAAAGAACGCATAGCCGCCTATATACTTTACGCTGTCGGGGATAGATACCGAATTAAGCTTTAAAGCTTTGTAGAATGCTTTTTCTTCGATACCCTGAATACCATCGGATAGAATAATCTTTTCAATATATTTCGTGTTGAAAACCTCGCTCGGTACGGTCTTCATCACGGCAGGTATTGTGACCTCGGTGAACGAATTGCAGTCCCTGAAAGGATCTTTTCCGAAGGTGTACTGCGCATTCTCGGAGAGTATCACATTTGCAAGAGCTGCGCAGTTCATGAATGCCTTATCGCCGACATTGAATTTACCCTTGTTGAAGTTCAGCGTTTTAAGCCCCTTGCAGTCCTTGAACGCTTGTTCCCCTATGGAAGTGTTGCGGTCGAACACTATTGCGCCCGAGCCGTCAATGCCCTCGAAAGCGTTTTGTCCTATGGTGAGATTATCACCTTCGCTTTCAAAGCTGACAGCAAGCGAAGTACACCCCGAGAAAGCGTAATTGTCTATCAGTGTAACGTGCGAGGGGATATTTATGTAAAAGAGATTTCCGCAGCCTGAGAATGCATATTTGCCGATTGCGGTTATATTTGCAGGTATACTGTAATATGAGATCCCCGAGCCTGCAAAGAAATAGTCGGGCAGACGTGTAACGGCGGAATTAATTCTGACCTCTTTGAGATCGGCGCATTCCTCAAACATATATCTGCCGTATCCGGCAGTATGTGACAGGTCAAGCTCTTCAAGCGATGAACAGCCTTTGAACACATAGTCGGAGAATTGTATTCCTTTTTCGGGCAGTATCACATCGGTGAGACTTGAGCAGTATTCAAATGCGCCTTTTCCTATGGACTCCACTGTGTCGGGTATAGTGACCTTTGTACATTTTTTGCACTGTACAAAGGCAAGGCTGCCTATTGTTTGTACTCCCTGTTCGATGACGATCTCTGTTATTGCCTTGTCGGAGATGGTGTATTTTTCGTACCACGGCGGAAGCTTCTCACTGCCGTAGGTCAGGCTGTAATCGTCCATAGCTCCCTCGCCGTAAATATAAAGCCTGCCGCTTGAATACATAGCCCATTCGAGTGATTGGCCGCACTTGCCCGATTCGAGCAATGACGAAACCTCTGTTGTGTGGTCGCATATGGCGTCGGGAGAGTAGTAGGTATTATAATAAATATTTGCGCATTCTGTTACGATCTCGTTGTTCTGCGAAAATGATATTTTTTCCCAGTCGGATTCCGAACCGAGATAGTAAATGCTGTTAAGCTCGAAGATGTCAAACGAGCCTGAGTCGAACACGGTCACGCTTGACGGGATCTGAACTGCCTTTACACCGTAAAAGCCCGTGAACGCAGCCGCCGAAATGTGCCTGACAGTTTCGGGGATATATATAACGTCCTTATATCCGTCCGTGCCGGGGTTATATTTTATCAGTATACCGTTACCGACTATGTTGAATTCCTTGCTGAGGGAGTCAAACCACGGTGTATTAAGGAAGCAGTTTTTTCCGACAGAGCCCAACGTATCGGGAAGGTATATGTACCTCAGACTCTTGCAGTTACAGAAGACCTCTATGCCAAGAGAGGTCAGCGACGGACTGAGGTTCACGCTGTAAAGGCTTACGCAGTCTTTGAAGGCGCTGTTGTGTACCATAACAACTCCGCCTGCGTCTATCTGTTCAAGTGATGCGCAGCCCTCGAACGCACTCTGAGTTATCATTTTTACCTTGTTCGGAAGTCTGATGTATGACAGCGAACTGCAATTCATGAAGCTGTACGGCGAGAGAGCTTCAACGCCCGAGCCGATATGGACGTCTTTAACGTTTTCAAGACCGTAAAATGCATTTCTGCCAATCGTCTTTATACCCGATTCGATAACAACGGCTTTTATCTTATCCTTGAACTCATACCACGGGGCGAACGAATTGTTATCGGGGTTATAGTCGGGGATAGCTGCGCTGCCTGAATTACCATAGATATAGAGTGTGCCGTCATCGTAAAGCTCCCACATATTGCTCCAGCTCACGTTTCCGCTTTCGGAGGGAGTGTTCTCCTGTGTGGTGTGACCGTATATGGAGTCTTCAAGGGTCATTTCAAAATGCTTGCTTGCAGAAACAAGCGGATCGTTGCCCGACTCTATGCTGATCATATCCCAGTAAACCTGCGACATGGGGTAATAAACGTCGGCAAGCTCATTGCACCCCTTAAAGGCATTCTCTCTGATGTTTTTTGTTCCTGAGTTTATTTCGACCTTTTTCAGTCCGCTGTTCATGAAAGCTTCAGAACCCACCGATGTTATCCTAAGCGGCAGGACTATTGATTGAAGCTCGGTACAGTTCATGAATACGCCCTTGTCGATATAGGTCAGCTCCCCGGGGAGTTCAACGTCTGACAAGTGAGAACAGTCCGAGAAGGCCTCTTTTCCGAGTGTGGTGACTGTGTCGGGCAGGTCGACAGACGTCAGGGACGTACAGCCCGAAAAGACGTTAGTGCTTATCCTTTCAATCTTGTTGAAGCTGACAAACGTCAGATCTTTGCAGTCTGCAAATGCATTGTAGTAGATCTCTTTTACATTATCCGGGAAATAAATGCTCTTAATATTGCTGCCGCTGAACGAATATGTGCCGAGTGTTTTAACGGTGTTGCCTATGTATACAAAGCCGTCGCCAATATTTGTCAGATCTCTGAACGAATTATTTCCTATATGGGTAATGCCGTCCTCGACTGTAATGCTTTTTATTTTATCTGCGCAGCTGCTCCACTCAACTTCACCGTAGCCAAAGTCGGTCATTCTGCCTTCGCCTGTGATATACAGCGTGCCGCTTTCATACAGAACTGCCCTTGCATTTTCGCCGCAGACCCATTCACAGCCGTCAACGGGGGAGGTGCTGTCCATATAGTGGTTATCGCCTGAAAAATCAAAACTGCTGCTGCAGTGAAGCGCTGCCGTAAGCAGGCTGCCGTGATCTCCTCCGAAGGCAATATTGTTCCATTCGTTTTGTGTACCGCTGTAATATACATCGGTAATGTTATCGCATAAATTGAATGCTTCGTTCTTTACAGTTACGATAGAATAGGGCAGCTTCACGGCTTTGAGGTTTTTGCAGTTTGAGAATGCCTTCGATTCAATTATTCTCACATTGTCGGGTACTGCTATGTATTGCAGACCGCACTCGGCGAACGCTTCGGTTTCAATGCGTTCAAGCTTTGAGGGCAGTACAACGTTACGCAGTGACGGACATCTGATAAACGCTCTGCCGATCACGGAAA
Organism: uncultured Eubacteriales bacterium; assembly: GCA_900315255.1. Taxonomy (GTDB): domain Bacteria; phylum Bacillota; class Clostridia; order Oscillospirales; family Acutalibacteraceae; genus RUG592. The sequence goes on from OMYH01000041.1 coordinate 13,004, forward strand.
GGCTGTCTGGGAGCGATACAAATGATAACGAATCACATTTTTCAAATGCGTACGAACCTATTTCGCTGACCGTTTCGGGCATAGTGATATTATCAAGAGAGGCGCAGTTTCTGAAAGCTCCCTGTCCTATGGTTTCGAGGTTCTCGGGCAGATAGATATGTTCCAGCGATGTGCAGCCGTTGAAGCTGCTGCTGCCGATAGTTTTAAGCGTGTCTGACATTGTGACTGAGGTCAGAGATGTACAATCGTTGAAACAATATGACGGCAGTGCTTCGAGAGAGGTCGAAAGATCAACGTGTTCCAGATTGGTACATCTGAGAAATGCACCTGTTTTCAATGTATTAAGCGTATCGGGCAGAGATATTGATTCGAGATCGCTGCAGTATTCAAATGCATATTCTCCGATCGTGCTAAGTCCGGAGTCATTTGAGAAATTAACTTTTTTTAGCTGATTACAGCCGTAAAAAGCATAGTCATCAATAATATCCGTACCTTTCGGTATCGTTATCTCCTCAAAGGAATAGCAGCACTTAAAAGCACTCTTGCCTATGCGGTAAAGTCCGTCGGGTAAAGCTATGGTATTCAGTCCCGATAGGCTGTTCTCAAAAGCGTGGTCGCCAATGGTGCTGAGATTGTCGGGCAGCTTAATGTCAGTCAATGAATAACAGCGGCTGAAAGCGCTTGCGCCGATAATGCCCATGGCGTCGGGCAGGGTGACCTTTTCAAGCTGATTACATTCTTCAAAGGTGTTCGGGGGCAGTATCAGCAGATTTGGGATGTCTATGCTCTTAAGTCTTATGCAGTGCGCAAAGGCGGCGTCACCCATAACCGAAAGGTTAGACGGCATTTTCACAGATTCGAGAGAGGGGGAGCTGTTGAAAAGGTGATCGCCGAGGACTTCGACAGAATCTGCTATGTAAGCGTACTGCAGATTTTTGAGGTCATAGAAGAAGTAATTGCCCAAGCAGTCCATGCCGTCCTCGACTACTGCGTTTATGACAAGACCGTTGAGTTCTTCATTATGCCACGGCGGACGTGAGTCATCTGCGTCCTCATAATCGATTATGTTGTATCCCGAGCCGAAGATATAAAGGCTGCCGCTTGCGTAAAGCTCCCACAGGATACTGTTATCATCGGAGCATGAGCCCCAAGAGATACGTTCGGTTTTCTCGTCCTCATGTGACAGCAGAAGGTCATCGGGAGGTGAGTCGGAGTCGCTTTCAACGAATACGTCCGCAACATAATAGCTGTCGCACAGCGGACTGTCGTCATCTGATAAAAGGAAGCATTTTACATCGAATTTTTCGGGAAGGGAAGAGGTATCGAAGGATATATCTACTGTGGTATCTGTGTTGTGTCCGTCGATGTCCTTGAGTTCGGACAAGAGCATTTGCTGTGTTGTCACGTCATATGCGGCGATAACAAGCTTGCACTTGTCGCTGTTCTTGACGGTAATATGAGCTGTGCCGTCTGTTATCCTGACAAAGCTGATAGTATATCCGCTGTTGTCGGTGACGGTATCGGTAAACACTGCCGAGGTATCCGTTATGTCGGCGCTTGCCGTGATCGGAGGGATTACGGCAGAGGTCACAATAAGGGCAGACAGTATGACTGCACAGGTCTTTTTCAATTTCATAGATAGCACTCCTTTTCTGTATAAAAGTGTTTATCATATTTTAACATAATTTAATTAATATTTCAATATCTTTTATCTGCTGCGGGCAGTCGCCGCACGGCGACGGGTGTTATGCGTTCAAAGTTGGTTGGTATTCTGACTCTGAACTCGCGGCAAACCTTTTATGAGTGTGGAGCTTTTTTAGTTTGAAGCGTGGAGTGTGGAGTGAGCGGGTCGCTTCGCTCCGATTTTATAAAATGACAGAACAAAGCATGATTCCCGCATTATTTTTAAGTTTTAAGTTTAATGACGCAGGCGTTCGCCCGCCCAACAATCCAACGTTCCTTTAACACAATGTTTTATTTTGGATTCATGGAAAAAGTCCTGATTCTATGCGGGTCTGTTCATGATTCCAAGCCCCTTTTTTATTTTGGAATGATGGTGAAATCTCCCCATAAATCCATAATTCCAATATTAACTCCCCATCATTCCAAAGCTTGGAATCATGTAAAAACCCTGATTTTATGCGGGTTTCTTCCATGAATCCAAAATAACTTAGAGTCCTTAGGGACATTTGGAATATTGGGCGGGCAGACTTATGTCAATGCGAAATTCGGAATGCTTAATTCGGAATTGGAATTATAAATTGAAGCCTGTAATGACAGAACAAAGCAAAGTCTTCTCCTTGAGGAGAAGATGTCACGCAGTGACAGATGAGGTGTATGCGTTAGCATTTGATTACATTATTTCTGTTGCCGTACGACAACCCCCTCATCCGACGGCTGAAGCCGCCACCTTCTCCCGAGGGAGAAGGCTGTTGTGCTGAATCTTGCTGTGTTATGTAATTCTCGGAAAGAAGCATAACATAGTCTTCTCCTTGAGGAGAAGATGTCACGCAGT
>OMYH01000040.1 GCA_900315255.1 uncultured Eubacteriales bacterium
CTTGAAATACGTCAGTATTCCTGCGGATTTTTCGCACAATTTGCCTAAAAATCTGACGGCGCAACTTCGGCACTCGATTTAATCAGTGTCTCCTTAAGAGTAAGAAATATAAATATTATTAAATAATTATAATCATATACAAAAGGGGCTTTTTTATGTTTAAAAATTATTTGTTTGATCTCTACGGCACGCTTGCCGATACGCATACAGACGAGTGGGATATGTCGCTGTGGGAGAGCTGTGCAGAGTATTATTCCAAACAAGGCACAAAGTACGAAGCAGAGGAACTTAACAAAGCATACGGCAGCCTTGTGGATAAAGAAAAAGCAGTCATACACAAGGCTCACCCCGAATATAAATATATTGATATCAAGATCGAAAAGGTCTTTGCACAGCTTTACCGAAACAAGGGCGTCCCGTGCGGCGATTACGACAAGCTTGTACTTGATACGGCGTTGTTCTTCAGACGTACTTCACGGGAATATATCAGGCTTTATGACGGTATAAGCGAGCTGCTCTGCGATCTCAAAAAGAACGGAGGGAATGTATATCTGCTCACCAATGCGCAGAGGTCTTTTACATGGGACGAGCTGGAGATACTCGGCATAAGGGAGAAATTCGACGGGATCGTGATCTCATCCGACGAGGAGTGCTGCAAGCCCGATGTGCATTTCTATAAGATTATTCTTGAACGGTACGGTCTTGATCCCAAGCAGACGATCATGGTCGGCAATGACCCTGTCGCCGATATAAAGGGCGCAAAGAATGCCGGATTGTCTGCTTTGTATATACACACGAACCTGTCGCCCGAATTTGATGAAAACACAGATGCTGATTTTGTTATTCCGAACGGAGATACACTAAAAATGAGGGATTATCTGATATGACGCAATCTCGATTTATGTACGAACTGATGAAAGAACTTGACGGTATGTCCGACGAACAAAAGTATACTGTAATGAGCGACTATACTTCGCTTTTCGACGAGCAGACCGAAATGGGGCGCACGGAGGACGAGATCATCTCGAAGCTTCTCTCCCCGAAGGAGATTGCCGAGGGCTACCGAAGCGGAACGCCTGTCCCGCTTGAGCTGTTCACATCACATGACGAAGATCAGCCGCCTGCTTTTAAACGTGTGCTGAAGTTCATTTTGCTGATACCGTGCGCAGTTGTCATTGTTCCTTTGGCCGCGCTTGCAGGAGCGGCTTTAGCTGCACTGTCTTTGGCACTTTGCGCTGCATCCGTGGCATTGAGTGTTTATTCATTTGCCGCAGTTAATTTAAGCTTCGGATTTTTTATTACAGGCGTCGGAGGAATCGTGTTTACGTTTTCTTTTATAATGCTTTGCGTGGCATTTGTACAGCTTACGGCTAAAATGACAGCATGGTTCCCGAAATATATGGGAAAAGTTTTGAAAGACGGGTCGGTGAAGTCGCTATGAAAAAGTCGTTTCGGCTCTTTTTAATAACGCTTATTATAGCTGTTGTTATAAGTACAGTCGGTGTTGCGGTGGTTCGTCATCATGATGTCAGCTACGGCGATATGTATGAGGTCCTTTCAAAAGGTATCAGCTTCGGCGAGCCTGTCTATAACTACGAACCGCCCGAAAAAACAGATATGAGCGGTTTTGCGGAGCTTACATCAGATGATACTGTTATTTATCAGCTCAACGAATTCAACACCATAGAAACACAGCTTGAATATTGTACGGCTGAAATTGTCGGAGGCTTAGAAGAGGACGTTCTTTCGGTTTCTATGAGCTGTCTTGACGAGGATATTCGTGAAAGTACGGTTTTCAATACTGCCGTTAAGGACGGCAGACTGTATATTCAAAACCGGTGTAGTGGCAGGATACCTGCCTCTATGGACAGAATAAAAATAGTGATAACCATTCCCGATGATTATAAGGGCGGTTATACGATAACGGCGGAGAAATCGGATATTACTGTCGCAAATACAGAAAGTACAATGGATATGGGATTATCGCTGCATAACTGCAGGCTTTCAGCGGAGAATATCTCAGCGGAAAATATTTCTGCGGAACTCGGCAGCACTTCGGCGGCACTTAAAAGCGTGTCGGGTGTGGATAGTGTGAGCATATCTGCGGTGTCGTCGAACATAAATATCGGCGGAATAGATACGCAGTATACAAAAACGGTACTTAGCAGTACGACATTCAATGCAGAGAATATCTCGGGTTCGTTTGGCTGCGACAGCGACACGAGCAGGCTGTCACTAAAGTATGATAACGTATCGGGCAATATCAATCTGAAAGCAAATAAAGGGACGATAAACATTACCGTGCCTAAGAATTCATCCGCTGCACTTCGCCGCGATGAGCGTTTGTCGGTGTTCAATAACCATACCGATATTAAAGAATCGGAAAAAAACAATAAAGATTTACGCTATATTATCGAAACAAACGTCGAATTTACTATTGTAACGCTGGACGAAAAATAGTAGAATATTATTTGGATATTTTGACAGTACATACTGTCTTTATGTATGGAGGAAAGAATTATGAATATAGTTGTTCTTGCAGGCGGACTCAGCACGGAGCGTGACGTATCGATCACATCTGGTACTATGGTTGCAGACGCTCTCAGAAAATGCGGACACAAGGTTGTTCTGCTTGATGTGTTTATGGGTTACGAAAAGGACGAATGCGATATAGCGGCTCTGTTTGAGCAGGGCTATGACTTTACGGAGAATCTTGGAGTGAGGGAGATCGTTCCCGATCTGGAGAAGATAAAGAGTTCAAGACGTGACAAATCCGATAGATTTTTGGGCGAACACGTCGAAGACATATGCCGTTATGCAGATATATGCTTTCTTGCATTACACGGCGGAGATGGAGAGAACGGAAAGCTCCAGGCGACATTTGATATGCTTGGTATAAAATATACAGGTACGGGATATCTCGGCAGCGCCGTTGCGATGAACAAGGGTATTACAAAGAGTATTTTTCTGAATCACAATGTGAATACTCCCAAAGGTGAGTGCTTTGTACCCGAGGATATGCAGTCGGGGAGAGTGTCACAGTGGGAGCATTTCCCGTGCGTTGTCAAGCCCTGTTCGGGCGGCAGCAGCGTGGGTGTGTCGATCGTAGAGGATAAATCGGATTTTCTCAAAGCTATGGACGAGGCATTTAAATACGAAACAGAGGTTCTTGTTGAGCAGTATGTAAAGGGAAGAGAATTTTCTGTCGGTGTAATAGACGGCAAGGCTCTCCCGATAATCGAGATAATTCCCAAGTGCGGTTTCTATGACTATGTTAATAAATATCAGGCAGGCAGAACCGAAGAGGTGTGCCCCGCAGAGCTTGACGAAGAAACAACTGCCCGCATACAGAGAGAGGCTGAGAAGGCGTACAAGGCTTTGCAGCTTGAAGCATACGCAAGGGTTGATTTCCTTCTTGACAAGGACGGCAATACATATGCTCTCGAAGCAAATACGCTTCCCGGAATGACGAGCGCAAGCCTTATTCCGCAGGAGGCTAAGGCTATAGGTGTAGGTTATGAAGAACTTTGCGAAAAGATAATCGAAGTATCGCTTAAAAAGTACGATCGAAGCTGAGGTAATATATATGAAAGCATTTACACTTATGGATATAGCCGAGGCTTGCAGGGGCGAGTACATCGGCGACAAATCGCTGCTGACACAATGTGTTTCGAGCGTTGTCATAGACAGCCGCCTTGTACAAAAGGGATCGCTTTTTGTCGCTATCAAGGGCGAGAGAACAGACGGACATCTTTACGCAGAAAAAGCGTATGAGATGGGTGCTTTGTGCGTGATCAGCGAGCAGCTTCTGCCGGGCGATCACCCGTATATACTTGTAAAGTCGTCTTCACAGGCGATAAAGGATATAGCAGAGGCTTACAGAAAGCTTTTTGAAAATATTGAGGTAATAGGCATTACGGGCAGCGTGGGCAAAACAAGCACAAAAGAGATGATAGCCGCCGTTCTCGGGCAGGAGTTTACCGTGCATAAAACTCAGGGGAACTTCAACAACGAGCTTGGCGTTCCGCTGACGCTGCTTGCTATGCCCGAGGATACCGAGGTCGCAGTTGTTGAGATGGGCATAAACCACTTCGGCGAGATGACAAGGCTGAGCCGCATGGTTCGCCCGACAATATGTGTGCTTACAAATATCGGGTACTGTCATCTTGAAAACCTTATTGACCGCGACGGAGTTCTGAAGGCAAAAACAGAGATGTTCGCATATAAAGAGGACGACGCTCTCATTTTCGTGAACGGTGACGACGATAAGCTCATTACGATTCCCGAGGAGAAGATAACCTTCGGTCTGGGCAGCGGTAATGATTACTATGCGGATAATATTGAAAACAGCGGAGAGAACAGTATTGCCTGCACGATCAGCTGCAGGGGACAGAAGTTTGATGTAACTATCCCTGCTCTTGGCAATTATATGGCAATAAACGCAGCGGCTGCGGCTGCAGTGGGAAAAGCTCTTAACATGAGCGATGAAAGTATCATAAAGGGTATCGCTTCATATGAAACGGTAGGCAGCAGGGCGAATCTCATCAGAACGGAGATGATGAAGATAATCGACGACTGCTACAACGCTAATCCTAATTCAGTGAAAGCGTCGCTCGAAACAGTCTGCTCTATGAAGGGCGGCAGAAAGGTCGCCGTACTCGGAGATATGAAGGAGCTTGGCGAAAGCGAGAAGGAGCTTCATGCAGCTGTCGGTGAATTTGCCGCAAAGTGCGGCGTCGAAGTATTGGTAACGGTAGGGGAGCTTGCGAAGTTTATCAGCGAAAACGCACAGGGCATAGAGATCCATCATTTCGATACGGTTGATAGTGCTGTCGAGGAGATAGACACCATACTCCACAAGGACGATATTGTTCTTGTAAAGGCGTCACATTCAATGCATTTTGAAAAGATAGTAGAGTTCCTGAAGGAATTGTAAAAAAACAGCAGTCTGTCAAAACCGGGCAGGCTGCTGTTTTTTTGATTCGGTATGCGGAATGAAGACTGTGCAAAAACACGATTCAATATAATATAATTTAATTTAATTATTTGTTATACTCCTTTAGTCAGGTACTTTCATTAATTAAGAAAACAACTAAATTAATGAAAGTACCTGACGGAAAAAGCAAATCAAAGTTTTCTCCTTGAGGAGAAGATGTCGCGCAGTGACAGATGAGGTGGCAGCCGCACGCCTGCCGTCTTGCTAAGTCATCATCCGAAACAAAGCTTCTGCGCGGGGATAAAGTTCGTCAAGTATAAAGCATGACGGAAATACCCGCAGGCGTTTGCCTGTAAAACAAAAAGGAGCTTTAAAAGCTCCTCTAAGTCTTTGTTTTGTGTTGATATACACATTAAACTGCTCTGGTAACCTTACCGGAACGCAGGCAACGGGTGCACGCATGAATACGCTTCGGAGAACCGTTAACGATAGCCTTTACCTTTGTTACGTTTGGCTTCCATGTTCTGTTAGAACGTCTGTGAGAGTGAGAAACTTTGATACCAAAAGTAACACCCTTACCGCAAATATCACACTTTGCCATTTGTCTGCACCTCCCTGTCTTTAGTGATTTATTCAATAGCATATATTATATTAACAGAAACGGCGGAAAATTGCAAGGGGTTTTAATAAAAAAACAAGAAAATATAATACGAAATTACAATTTATTTATATACACTATTACTATATTGTAACCTCTTTTGCCGTAAATTCCGATCCTTAACCGCTTTGTCCCGACAAATTGAAGAAATTATAGCTTGTATTTTTTCCCAAGTTAATATATAATATATTATGTGTATTTATGTTTTGAATCTACCGAAGCTGAATTGTGAAAGGAAGGTTATATTTATGCTGTATTCTATTTTACGAGGCGATCTTAGCATGGGCATGGTGTTCATGTATATTCTCGCCGTGACTATTACGGTAGTGCTTATCCTGCCGTTCCATGAGCTTGCGCATGGTTTTATCGCCTATAAGCTCGGTGACAGTACAGCCAAAAGAGAGGGAAGACTGACACTCAATCCGCTTTATCATATTGATTATGTAGGAGCGTTATGTCTGTTGCTTGTAGGGTTCGGCTGGGCAAAGCCTGTGCCCGTAAATATGCGGAATTTCAAAAATCCAAGACGTGATATGGCGATCGTAGCTCTCGCAGGCCCTGTGGCAAATCTTATTGCGGCATTGGCAGGAGCTTTGCTTATGACGATCGTGACGGTGATCGGCTACAAGACAAATATGAACGTAGATGTGTTCGATCTGATACTCAGCTTTTTTGAATATTATATTCAGGTCAATGTCGGTCTTGCGGTGTTTAATCTGATCCCACTGCCGCCGCTTGACGGCTCAAAGATACTCGGGGCATTTCTTCCCACAGAGGTGTATGTCAAGCAGATGATGTATGAGAGGTATCTGTCGATCGCCCTTATCGTGCTGATCTGGCTGCGCGTTGTCGATATAATAATCGACCCGCCGACAACCTTTATCATAACGCTTATCTATAAAATGGTGTTTGGCATAGCAGGACTGTTTGTGTAATAAATTATCGGAAAATGTGAGGTGCGGCTTTGTGGAACAGCTGACATATAGGCTGCCCGTGTTTGAAGGGCCGCTCGATCTGCTGCTGTCGCTTATTGCTAAGAATAAGCTTAATATCTACGACATTGAAATATCTGTGTTGTTGGATCAGTATACCGAAAAAATAAAGCAAATGCAGGAGCAGCAGCTTGATATAGCTTCGGAATTCCTTGAAATGGCTTCAAGACTTGTGTATATAAAATCGACAATGCTGCTGCCGAAGCACGAGGAAGAAGCCGAGGAACTGAAAAAAGAACTGACGGGACAGCTGCTCGAATATCAGGAATGCAAGCGTATGGCGTGTATCATGGCAGGAATAATTTCATTTGATAATTTCTGCAGAGAGCCTTCGCAGGTAGAGTATGATATGACTTATACAAGGGTGCATAATCCGATCGTCCTGCAGGAGGCATATATAAGAGCTGTCGGCAGAGGAAAGAAGAAGCTCCCGCCGCCCTCGGAGGCTTTTAAAGGTATCGTGGCAAGACGAGTAGTTCCCGTGGGTTCGAGGATCGTCCATGTTCTCAGAATGCTGAAGAAAAAAAGCTCGTGCAGCTATGAATCGCTGTTTGAGGACAGCGCAGACAAGTCGGAGCTTGTAGCTACGTTTTTAGCGGTGCTGGAGCTTGTTAAGACGAAGAGGATCAGAGTAGAGGGCGACGGCGATTATGCCGAGGTCAGATTGATTGAGAGGGAGAAATAACCTTTTATGGAAAAACGAGAAATATTCGGAGCAATAGAGGCTATACTATTTGCGAGCGGTACTCCTGTTGAAACCGCAAGAATAGTCAGTGCCATAGAGCTTGATACGGCGACCGTTGAGGAGTGTATAGACGAACTCATTAAGGAATACAGCGCACCCGATAAGGGTATCAGGATAATAAGACTTAACAAAAGCATACAGATGTGTACCGATAAGCAGTACGGAGGTTTTGTCCGCAAGGTCATGGATATGAAGAAAAACACTCCGCTGTCGCAGGCGGCGATGGAGGTTCTTGCGGTTGTGGCATATAACCAGCCCGTGACTAAGGCTTTTGTCGAGCAGGTCAGAGGAGTTGACTGCTCGGGCGTTATGGGGAGCTTGTGTCAGAAGGGACTTATCGAAGAAAAGGGCAGGCTTGAACTCCCGGGCAGACCGCTCTTGTACGGTACTACCGAGCATTTTTTGAGGTGCTTTAGCATAGAAACTCTTGAAGGACTGCCAAAGCTGCCCGAAAAAGAGGAGAAGGACGAGCAGGAGAATAAGAAAGATAACGATTTGGAGAACTGAAAAATATAGGGTATATGGTTTGGAGAGGGAGTTATGAAATTTCACGAGTCAGGTGACAGGAAACACAAGCCGATGATACTTATGCATGGTGTGCTTACTCCGTGGCAGATATGGCAACCGCAGATCGACTTTTTTAAAGATAATTATTATGTAGTTGTACCTGCACTTGACGCACATATTGAAGAGGAGAAAAGCGAGTTTGTATCAATCGAAGAAGAGGCAGAAAAGATAGAGGAGTACGTCAATAATGAATTCGGCGGCAGAGTGTATGCCCTTTGCGGATTATCTATGGGCGGTAAGATCGCAAACAGGATTTTTGAACGAAGAAATATAAAAATAGATAATCTTGTGCTTGACGGCGCTCCGCTTGTAAAAGGCTCTGCAATAGCAAAAGTATTTATGACGAGGTCCTATAAGTTGATAGTACGAAAGTCAAAGCAAAGAGATAAAAAAACACTGGAGAATTTCAAGAGGGATTTTCTCCCCGAAAAATATCTGGAAAGCTACCTTCAATTCGCCGATACGATGAGCGATACATCAATAGAAAACATGATTGGCTGTGTTTGCAATACAGGTATTTCTCCTTGCGAAAACCAAAACGGTACAAAAATACTGTTTATGCACGGCACAAAGGGGAATGAGGTCTATTCGGTTAAGTCTGCACGGAAGATGAAAAAACTGTACCCGAGCAGCGTTACGGTACAGCGGTTTGACGGCTGTAAACATTGTGAAATTGCGTTGTATTATCCCGAAAAATGGTGTGGTACGGTGGAGAGGTTTTTGAATGGAGAGTGAGAAAAATGCTTGCTGATTTCTTTAAAATAAAGACAGGCGATATCCTGCTTTTTGGAATAACGAATGAAGCTCTTGGCAAACATAAGTTCATAGTTTACCTTGCTAAGGATAACAAATTACATGTAAATGCCGAATTCAAGAAGAACAAAAATGACATATATTCCTGCTGCAAATACTACGACAGAGAACTTTGCGGCAGCTTGGAGGAGTACTTAAAGCTTACCGTTTTGGAGATAGAAGAAAAGGCTTACGGAGCGTTTATGGACGGAGCAAGGTGAAAAAATCGGGGGTGACGATTTGATAATACTTAAAATTTTGTTATGGATTTTACGGATTATTCTTATCGTACTCGCTATACTTGCGCTCGCCTTTGCGTTTCCTGTCGGGGTCTGCTTTTCGTTTGATGAGAAGCCAAAGCTTGAGATAAAATATCTTTTTCTGAAAATTCCGATCCCGCTTGAAGCCGATGAGCAGAAGAAGGCGGAAAAGGAAAAGAAGAAAGCCGAAAGGGAAGAAAAAGAAAAAAAGCGTGAGCTTGAGAGAGCCGAACGGATAAGAAAAAAAGAACTGATCCGTGAAGAAAAGGACAAGAAAAAATCCCTGAAAAAATCAGGATTCAAAAAACAATACTCAAAGAAAACCGACAAAAGATCGGCAAAGACAAAGGGCAAGATCGGCGGCACAGAAAAAAAGAAATCCCAAACGGACAGAAACAATAAAAAGACAAAAAAAGAGAAGAAGCCTAAAAAAGAGAATAAGATAATTAAAAATCTAAAGACCTTGTGGAAAGAGCGTGGAATCGAGGGAATAACCGAGCTTATCAAGGAGATTGCGAAAATCGTAGGCGGGCTGCTGTCAAGCGTGTTCAGGAATATCGTTATTAAGAAGCTTGACCTGAATATCACGGTAGCCTACGAGGACGCAGCAGATACCGCCGTGAAGTACGGCTATGCCTGCGCAGGGATATATCCCGCTATGGCTGTGATACTCCGAGTTTTTAAATATAAGGATTACAATATAATTATCGTTCCCGATTTTGACAAGAAATCAAACGAAATAACCGTTGATACGGAGATAAGCCTGATCCCGTGGTTTGTGATAGCAGGCGCTGTCAAGGCTGCGTTCAGGCTGATTAAGCTGAAGGTCAGGGGAATGATCTGATGCGTCAGGCAAACGCCTTCAGGTGTTACGCATTCTTACTTTTATATGAATCGCACTGCACAAACTTGAGGCACACTATTATAGTATACACGACAGAATCAATAAATAATTATAAACAACTCCACACTTTCCAAAATTCAATACGAAAGGTTGTATATATATGGCAAACAATAAACTTGAAAACATGATGAACACAACAATGGATAACATCAGACAAATGGTCGATGTCAACACAATTATCGGCGAGCCTGTTATATGTCCCGACGGTACGGTGATCATTCCCGTATCAAAGGTCAGCTACGGTTTTGCCTCGGGCGGCTCTGATCTCCCACCGAAGGTAAATACACAGAAGGAGTTTTTCGGCGGCGGCAGCGGCGCAGGCGTGTCGATACAGCCTGTTGCGTTCCTTGTTGTGAACAACGGCAACGTGAGAATGCTCAACATGGAGTTTGACGGCGCAGTAGACAGAGTCATCAGCATGGTGCCCGATATTGCCGACAAGCTGGGCGACTTGTTCAAGAAGCTCTCAAAGAAAAAGGACGAAAAAGAGGTTGTCCTGAAAGAAGAGAAAACGACTGTCGAAGGAACGACCGCCGATTACAGCGAAGCAGCCGAGGTTGAGGATTTTTAAGCTGCCTTAATTCATAGATCGAAGCTTTATCTCATATACTCTAATAAAAAACGGAGTGATAAGATGAAGCAGCTGATAAAAATAATATTATGTATACAGTTTATCGTGTCAATAGGTATATGCAGCACAGTCAGGGCAATGGCAGATGAACCTGTTATCAGTGCATATGCCTATTCTCTGTATTGTGTGAATACAGGCGAGTTTCTGTTGTCGCAGAACGCAGACGAACATCTCCCGATGGCGAGCACTACTAAAATAATGACGGCTATTTTGGGTATAGAAATGCTCCAATCAGACAAAGAGGAAACAATAGTTACCATAACACCCGATATGTATGCAGAGGGGTCGTCGATGTATCTTGCGGCAGGTGAGCAGATACTTATGTCCGACCTTGTCGGCGGTATGCTTATGGTGTCGGGAAACGACGCTGCCAATGCAGTTGCGCAGACTGTCGGCGGAAGTACGGAGGACTTTGCAAAGCTTATGAATAAAAAAGCCGCAGAGATAGGGCTTAATGATACAAACTTTGTAACACCGTCGGGACTTGACGCCGAGGGGCATTATACAACGGCTCACGACCTTGCAAAGCTCATGTCGTATTGCATGGAGAACAGCCTTTTCAGAGAAATCGACGCAGGACTCAGCTGCACGGTGAATTTCGTTTCTCCGCAAGGGAAAACTCAGACCTACTATAACGAGAACAGGCTTCTGTCTGAATATGAATACTGCATTGCAGGGAAAACAGGTTACACAGACAAAGCAGGAAGAACTCTCGTGTCATGTGCGGAGAAGGACGGCATACGGCTGATCGCAGTTACGCTCAATGACGGCGACGACTGGAACGACCACAAGAAGATGTACGATTACGGTTTTGATATGCTGTCAATGCAAAAGCTTGATATGGATTTCAGCGGTATTACGCTGCCGGTTGTCGGAGGAACGAAGGATAAAATAGAGGTGGAGGTAAGCTCCCAGCCGTCTGTATGCGCAGATGAAAAGGGAATCGGAGATGTAACGGTCGTCTATCGTCTGCCGGGATTTGTTTATGCCCCGATAGCGAAGGGTAATATGATAGGTACGATTGAATACTATAAAAACGGAGTGTATGCGGGACAGTCGGCTGTAACCGCAAAAGAAACGGCTGCATACATGGAACAGCCGACTAATTTCATAGATAATGTGGCGAGCTTTTTTAAGAAAATGTTTAAACGAAAATGAGGGAAAAGAAATGGCAGAAAAGATAAGATTGCAAAAGCTGCTTGCGCAGTGCGGAGTAGCTTCAAGACGCAAGGCGGAGGAAATGATAGAGAAGGGTCTTGTGAAGGTGAACGGCACAGTCGCACATATAGGCGACAAGGCAGACCCTGTCAAGGATAAAATAGAAGTCAGAGGCAAGCGGATCAGCACGGCTTCAAAGAAGAAGCACTATTACATAATGCTGCATAAGCCGAGAGGGTATGTAACTACCATGAGTGACGAACAGGGCAGAAAGTGCGTAGCCGATCTTGTCAAGGACGTACCGGCAAGGGTATTCCCGGTAGGCAGACTCGACAGAGAATCCGAAGGTCTGCTGCTGATGACGAATGACGGTGATTTTGCGAATAAGGTAATGCACCCTGCAAAGCACGTATACAAGGTATACAGAGTAACGGTCAGACCGTCCATAAACGAAGAGCAGGTCACACAGATGTGTGTGGGAATGGTCATAGACGGCAGGAAAACACAGCCGTGTGAGGTTCATGTTGTGAGCCGTCAGGAGGGGAGAGTTGTCCTTGAGATCGTTCTCAGAGAGGGCAGGAACCGCCAGATCAGAAAGATGTGCGAACAGCTCGGTCTTGAGGTGGCGAGGTTAAAGCGTACCGCCGTAGGTCAGGTAAAGCTCGGAATGCTGCCGCAGGGCAAATGGAGAGAGCTGTCGCCCGACGAGGTGAAACGGCTCACTGCCCAGCCGAATACGACAGTGCAGACTCTGAACTACAAATAAAAAATAAGATCAATGATTACAGGACAACCACATGAAAGCGTTGCTTTAATTCAGATAAAATATATTATTTTATTCTGTGACTTTCGTTACGGTTTTACCTTCTGAAGGAAAGGGAGGAGATGGAGTGGGTCAATATAAAGAATTAATACATTTTGCAAGACCGAAATATACTTATTTTGTCTTAGCCGCAGCTTTGATCATTATAGGAGTGGCTATGGCGTATGAAACGTTACTGGTAAATGATTGGTTTTATTTTACTGTCGGAATATTTGTTTTCGCTTTGTTCGGGGCTTTGTTATTGTCTTTAGCTATAGAGCAGCACTATTTTTTCAGGAAAAAAATTGCAGATATAAATTCGTTTGGCAGAGGCAAGGCTATGCTCAGCGATTTCAACAATGCAGGGAGAGCGTTTTCGGGCAGGCTTATACTCGGAGATGAATTTGTCATAGCTAAGCGTACGGGAAACATTTGTTATTACGGCGAAATAACGAGGATATATCAATATATACCCGAAAATCAGATCATCGGAGAGCGAAGATATATTAAGGTTGACACGGCTGCAAAAAAAGGACTAATGCTTTGCAAAATTCCGTCAAACGGAAAAGGAGATAACGAGCTCAACAATGTGATAGGCTTTGTGACATCAAAGAACCCCGACATTCAGGTAGGGTTTGTAGGATCATAGAAAAGGAGAAATGTTATTATGGATAAAGAAAGAAGAAAAAATGCGCTTATTAAATATGCGCGGAAGAGCCTTGCCCTCATGGTAGCAGGCATAATTTTTATTGCATTTACGGTAATTTTGTCAGTATGCTTTATTGTGGCAGGAGCTTTTTCAAAAGAATTGATAATAGCTGCAGGTGTTATGCTGCTTATGGGTGGTCTTTTAATGGCAGTATATTTTGTTTCACTCTCTAAACTGAATAAAAATATTGCCAAAATTGAAATGAACAACGGTCTGGAAATACTGCTCAACGATTTTGAAAATGCAGGCAGAGCGTTTAATGATCGTGTCGTACTCGGAGATGTGTTCATTATCGGAAAGAACACGGGAGTTATAGTTTCGTATGGTGAGATAACACGCATTTATCAGTACATACATTCTACCAACGGAGTTGAGGATACAAGAATGCTGAAAGCCAACCTTGCCGAGGGCAGAACGGTTGACCTGTGCGCGCTGCAGCTCAGGGGAAAATCTGATGATGAATTAAATCAGGTGTGCGCATATATATGCTCGAATAATCCTGATGTAAGAGTAGGGTATAAAACATAAGCTATGGGACGATAAAGAAGCTGTGCGATATCCGAAGATTATTGAAAAACATTGGTAATTATTTAATGCGACTATATATCAAACGCCGCCGATTGTTGGGATATATTTTGGATATATAAAAATTATCGGTTAATTCCGAAATTCACATCTACAATGGTATTGACAAAATCAAAGAAATGCTATATAATGAATAAGCTGTCAAGGCTTTCGAGGTGTAACTCAGTTTGGTAGAGTGCTTGGTTTGGGACCAAGATGCCGCAGGTTCAAGTCCTGTCACCTCGACTTGATTAATTAAAGAGAAGAAGCCGCATGAATACTGAATTATCAGAATCCATGCGGCTTTTTCGTATTTGCGGCACTTTGCTGTTTCGTTAATTTTTTTAATGCAGTACCTCACAGAGGCAGTGCCAAAGATGCAAGCAGATCCGTTGCAAAGCCGTTAGGCGGTCTTTGTGCGGTGTTGCCTTAATCTTTTCTGTCCTCGTCAAGTTTCCCCTTCGACCCTTTCAGCAGCCTGATTATCCACTTCGGCATAATGTTCGGGTTTATCAGATACAGATTTTCGCATATGCTGATACTTTCGTTAAGCACTATATAGCAGCAGATGATCAACGCAAACGGCAATTCCACCCCGAGAGCAAGCCCCGCCTTTGCAAAAAGCAGCGGTACGGCATAATCAAGGAATATTCCGAAAAACAGCCCCACAAGCAAGGAGATTTTCTTCCAGAAGCCTTTCCACCCCTTTTGGGAGGTCAGACCCTCGCCTATTGTCTTAGCTTTGATAAGTCCTGTTACGCAGTCAAATACTATCGCAAGGCTCACAAACACTATGAACAGCCCGTACTGCCGAAAAAACGTCGCAACAGTGCCGCAAATTATGCTTATGAGCCATTTTGATGAGTTATCCATATCTATCACCCCATCATTTTATTGACTTCCGTCTGCACCGCTTTGTAATCATACCCTGCGGCTGTCAGGCGGTTCTTTCGTTCCTCGCCGTTTCCCCACTTGCCCTGTATAACCTCTTTTGCAAGCTCGGCGGCGGTCTTTTTTGTACCCGTTTTCGGTGTATAAATCAACTTACCCGATGTGTCATACACACTGTAACCGCTGTTTCTGTCCGCTACTGCCTTTGCACTGTTAAGGTTCCGATATGCTCCTATCTGCGACTTTGCGTCGTTTGCAGATTTTCTCACACGATAGATAATATCGTTATTATTTATCGTGTCAGCCGCAGTCGTTTTACTCACCGCACCTGTCAGCTGTGTTTTAAACTGCTCCCACTTTTTAGCGTTGCCGCTGTCCTCGTTCCAGCCGATAATGCCCGGGCAAAGCTTGCCCGTAACATCATAGTGTCTGATGACATGATCTATCGGTATGTTGTACGTCTGCATAAGGTACTTCACAAGCTCGGCAGCCTTTGCAACCACCTTATCCGTAAAGCTCCACTTTTTGCAGTTCGCCTGATCGCTTGCCTGCCAGTTCGGGTTTGTCGAGCAAACCTCAATGCCGATACTGTTTGCGTTCGTGCATTTGCCGTGGAATTTACCGCCCATGCTGTACGGGTTCTTGTTATCGCCGCAGTGCCAGCAGAAGCGGTTTCTAATGTCGGGGTTAAACTGCACGATCGTTTCGTCGTCAACGATATAATCCGCACTTGCATATACTGTCGGATTGGAAAACATTATCGCCGTATTTCTCGCCGAGCCTGCCTTGCTTGTCGATCCTGCCGTATAGTGTACGACAATATAATTTATCGGTCGGTTTGTGTAACCTGTTGTGTTGCTGTATGAAGTCTGTTTTGTAATGCTTATACTCATATGATCACCTCTTAATTATCTACACGGTATGATGTGGAAAAGTATATATTCTG
>OMYH01000037.1 GCA_900315255.1 uncultured Eubacteriales bacterium
ACAGGTGACAGTGTATTCGTTCTGAGTGATACTGTCAAAATAACTGCTGCAGTATGTATTTAAAAAATTATAAAAATTTGTTGTGTAGTCACTTCCGATGGAAAAATCTGTTTTTACTATAGCCATAATCTCACTCTCCTTCTGTAACGGGTTCGGAATCAAGCACCATCGACAAATTTGTCGGTAATGCAGAACTGACATGGTGGGATGATACGGGTGTGTTGCTGCTCCCTGTCGGAACGTTCCATATTTGGAGATTCGCGGCAATTGCCTGATCTATCGCTTTTATACGGTATACGCCCTCACTTTCGGTGACGGTGTAGTCCGTCCCTTCCGCACACGGAATTTTGTTTGACTTCCACACTACAAGCTTATCGCCTGCATTAGGATTGTAATTGTTGATCACCGTGCCCATTGTCGTACTCAATATCGGTATAGCCTGCGTTGCTTTTAAACCGTCCGTAACGGCACTCAGCAAAAAAGTCGCTGTTTCCTTCGGAACTTCGAGTATAGCTTTTTCCATACGATTCAGCTCCGCCGCCGTTATCGGCGTGCTTGTGCTTGGATAATTCTCCCACTGTGTTGATGTATATATTTCGCTCGCCATCTTATCCCTCCTCATAGTCTTTTTCAGTGAGCAGTACGTTAACTGCGCTCGCCGACAATTCGTCCGTCATAGCCTGTATGCCCTTAATGCGTCGGCTGAAAACGTAGCTTGATATGGTTTTCGGGTTGCTGCTCATTGTGATAACACCGTTGTTTACCTCGTATGTGTGTACGTCAAAAGTGATCTTATCGCACAGCTGCACCCACAGTCGGCAGGGTGTCGTAAGGGTGTACGGGCGGTACGGCTCAAAATATAAAAGCTTCTCTATCTTTCGCCAACGCTGCACGCCGTCATCCTCAACTCCCAGTTCGTGATCCCAGGACGTATATGTCCCGTATGCGTCAAGCAGGGCGTTATCTTCCAAAAAATACATTTTAGGGCTTGACGGGTCCTCGTAACCGAACCAGTTGACAAACCCGTTTTTTGCTCTGTGATACATACCCGAAACCGTTCTTTCGTACTCCTCATAGCTGCAATCGGAGTAGTTAAAGCCGTAGTTTTCCGTACCGGGCTTGCGTATAGTGTCGGGGATCTCGTTATTCGTACTTATCGTGTGGTATTCAAGCTTCCCATCGCCGTTTAAAAAGCAAAAAGCGGCGTTCATTTCGCAAAGACATCTATAAAGCTCCGCTACAGTGATTTTTCCTTCGGCTTTTTCGGTCAGAATGTTATCGCCCGGCAACGCGTCATTCGGGTACTCGTCAATAATGTTGTAATGCGATTCCAAGGTGGTTCTAAAGCCTTCGATGGATATAGTCTGATTGTGCGGCAACGCGGGGAAAATCGTGCCGTACCACTCCGCACAGTTTACTCCGCCGATCCAGTAAAGATCATCATAGGCTACAAGTTTTCGTGTGATGTGGTTTTTATCAAGCTTGCACGAAAACACTCTGCCCGTGAACACCTTGAAGCTCTCGCTAAGCACCTTCCCGCCCGGATAGATACCCTCGCCCGGGTATGCCGTGCCGGGATACAAAGGTATTGCGACGCTCTGAGTTATCGTTACCGTGATAGACTTGCCTGTCAGATCGGGGACACCAAAGACATCTATCTCAAAGCTTGAAGCTATCGCTCCGCCAAATTTGATGTCGGGCTCGTCGCATACCGACTGCTCTATAATCATGCTTTCGGATACTATGCTGCTGTTGTAAATGTGCAGGTTTGCATTGTTTTCCCCTGCTCCGTACACACAAATATCAAGCTCGGTGCGGACAGGGTAATTAAGGCAGGCGTCTTTAAAATCTTGTGATACTGTGAGCATATTTTCACCTGCCTTAATACTCGATAAAGGTGTACTTTATGGAGTCGTAGTAGATAGTGCCGTCCTTTATCTTAGTCGGACTGTAGCTTACGTCCGAAAGATAAAAGTACCCTGTTTGATAGTTATTAACGTGTACATCGTCATTCCAAAACGTTATGATGTACTTTCGCTCGATGATGTTTTCAAGTCCCGAATACATAGCGGTTTCACACTCGATTTTTTCTTCAAGCGTGATCGGCAGTGTGGTGATCTCAAACTTTGATTTGTGATTGTCTATTGTCACACGGTGCAGGTCGTTGTTTCCGTCACGATATGCCTGAGCTTCGGTTCGCTGATTCGGCGTAAAGACGGGATTCTGCGCAAGGTACTTGTGCGGAAAAATCGTATTCCCGAATTTTAATAAATAGCCTTGGAAATTGCTCATCTATACACCCCCTACGCAAGCTGACTGACACCGCCATGTCGGCGTTTTTGTGCGTCGTTTTCTTCTTTAACCGCACGGAAAACTTCTTTGCGGTCAATCTGAATGACAATATCACCGCTGCCACTGCCGAGTATTCCCGACTCCGCCAGTGCTTCAAGAAAAGCCTGCTTCATGGCGGGTATCGGGGACACGATCTCCGGGTCACGCTTGTTGTCGCCAAGAATTGCGGCAAACTCGCCGTAGTTTGCAGGGATAACTGTGCCTGTGGCGAGGCGGGGGATCTTTGGAGGTTCGCTTGGAAGAGAAAAATTCCAATCCAAACCGAATATATCGCCTATTGCTCCGGCAATATTCCCCACTGTATCAACGATACCTTTTACAACTGTGTAAATGGCTCCCCACACAAGATTCAGCCCGTCAACAAGTAGATTAATGATAAATTTCAGCGTTCCTATAATAGCAGTAACCAAGCCTTCGGCAATAGTTTCTATTGCCTCAAATGCTTTCTCTATATCGCCGCTGAACACTCCCGTTATAAAGTCGATTACACCCTGCAGAATTTTCACTATTCCGCTGATTAAATCGACTATCCAACCGATACAATCTGTAACAATGTCTACAATGGTCGTTGTTACGATAGACAATCCGGGAGCAAGCTTTTCTATCAGCCAATCTATCACAGGTTTTATTATGTTATCCCAAAGTACCGAAATACACTCTCCGATACTGCTGAAAAGACTAAGTAGATTCTCCCAAAGCGGCGATAAATGTTCTTCCCAAAGCTTCTGTACATTTTCTATCAGACTACTGATAATTGGCTGTATAAAGCTGTTCCATACTTCAAGGACAATGCTTTGGACATCATAAAGCACACCTATAATTTTTTCATAAACATCTGCTCCGGAATTATCCCACCACTCGGTTAATGTAGTCCCTATATCTTCAAGGATCATTCCGATGGTAGTGCTGACACCTGCTATATCTGAGTTTATACCGTCAAAAAATTCTCCTATTAAACTTGAATTATCTATCGTCCACTGCTCGAAGCTACCGCTTGATATATCGAACATATCTGTAAAGACATCAGCAAACGACAACGAGAAGATACTTACTCCGCCGAGTAAGTCGGTATAGCTTTGCGAAAGCTCTTCTCCCATTCTGTCTTTACTTTTTGAAGCTTCGTCTAATATGTTAACGATTCCGTTTCTTGTCTGGACAGCAGTATTAGAAAGATTAGTCCTGATCCTGCCGGAATACTTATCTATGCTGCCGGAGTATTCGGAAAGAAAGCCTTCTATACCTCTTGAAACAACACCAACAGATTTACTTACATTATCGGTAACAGCTTGTGAAATCGGTTCAAAAAACTTTATTGCCTCTTGTGTTTTTGTTTTTATAAATTCAATTTTATTCTTTAACGTTCCTACAAACTTGTCCGCTGATTTTTCAAAATCGCTTGTGTCAAGTGCAATAGAGGTTTCAACGGTTTGAGGTATATCGGAAAGTAAATTTACGCTTTCCATACTACTGCTGTTACTATCGCTGTTTTGCTGTAAAACATTCAACTCGTCAAATGCCGCAAGACTGCCTTTGTTAGCCTTTTCCGCTTCTTTTGCGCTCTCTGCGATATTCGCAAAGTTATCTGCAGTACCCGCCGATGTATCGTCCATTTCTGCCGTACTGTCCGCCGCTCCGCCCATGCTCCTATCATCGGCAATGCCAAACAGCTCTTTGATACCCTTTGACGCTTCTGAAAACACTTCGTTGAGCTTTTTTACGATCACATCAAGCTGTACTATGATCGGGTATGCAATTTCGGTAAGGAATTTTCCCATCGTTTCTTTGAGGTCGCCGAAGTCGTTTGACAGCTGCTTTACCTTACCTGTCGGAGTGTCTGCAAGAGCTTTGTTTACACCCGATACGCTCTCCTCAACAACTGCCGCAAGAGTAGCCACTCTCTGCTCCTCTGTACCGTATTTAAGCAGCTGCTCCTGAGCTTCGTCAAATTTGTAACCGTATCGGGATAGCGCCGAGGTCTGCCCCTGCAGCACCTTACCGAGCATTGTGGCGATGGTTACCGCACTGTCGGTACTCGCTGAGAAACCGTACTGCTGGGCGATCATATCATTGAGTACGGGCAGCATCTTTTTTATGCTGTCGACACTGCCGACATACGTTGCAAGCTCCTGTGCGCCTGCAAGCTGTACCTCATCTCCGACTACGCCTGTTTCCTGCAATGCGCTTGCAAGGTCTTTAACGGACTGTATCTGTTCCTTTGTTGCAGATGTGGAGTTCTTCATGGTCGCGCCGAGACGCGCTTCGGCTTCGATTTGCACCTGATAAGCCGCCGTTATCTGCTTAAAGCTTGATATCGCTCTATCGACAAGGCTCTTAATGTCTGCGGCAAAATTTGCAACACCCTTGCCTATGCTTTTGATACCTTTTGTAAATCCGTTTTGGTCAATTTTTGTATCAAAAATCAGATTTCCATCTGCCATTGTTTCACCCCCTCTACGTTATCGTTTTCAAGAACTCCTCTGTTTCTTCTATCGCTTTGCGTTCTTCATCGGTGTGGATAATTATCATCTCTTTATGTTTACGAAGAAAATCTCTTTCCCATTTTTCGAGCTTTTTGCCCTCGGCTCGCTTGTGTCTGATGTTTAGCACGGTCGAAAAAAGTCCCTCGCCTATCTCGCCGAAATACCCTAAGAACGTCCACCAGTGCAAATATGGTACTGCCCTTATCTCGCAGCCTGCGGCTTTGTTTACGGCGGGGAATATGATCCCCTCGTCGTGCTTGTAGTCGATCAATTTGACCTTTGCAGGCTCTGATTTCGGCATATCGCCGCCGTCGCAAAACCAGTAGGCTTTTTTTACGGCATCGAAAAACAGTTTGTCGGGTATCTCGTCGATATAAACGCTTTTGACTGTGATATATGCTTTTTCCAGGTCGGAAAGCTCTCCGCTTTGCAAAACCTCAAAAAGATTGAGTATCACACGATAGTCGGAGTTGATCTTGTAACAGTGTCCACCTACTTCAAGCGATTCAGGGAGTACACCTATCACTGGACAACACCCTTTATTTTATCGACATATTTGTCAAGCTTGCCCGTATCTACCATATCGGATATATGCTTATCCTGATTTTTTATAGCCTGCTCCATGTCTCTTTTGATAACGGGCAGGATAGCAGCAAAAAATGTTTCAAAGACGCATTCGCCCTTATCGTTTACGGGTGTCAGGCAATTCAAGTTGCCGAAAACAGCCTTTGACGTTCCCTCCCCAAAGGCAAAATCAATCTTGCTCTTAACAAGATCGTCAAACTTTTCGTATACTTCGGGCAGCGTCGTATCACTTTTGATACTGTTCTTGAAATCGTCAATATCACGCAATGCTGTTTCCATACGTTTCCTAAGATTCGGGTCTGCAAGGTTTACTCTGATAACATTGTTTTCGTCGCCGTTTATGGTGTATGTTTTGTATCCCGTGTCAAAATTAATCGACTGCATATATTTACTCCTCCCAAAACGAAAGGACGGAAAAATCCGCCCTTATTATGTAGATTTTGTGAATGATGGTACTTTGTCTGTAATAGTTGCCGTACCCTGTACTCTGTTTCCGTCAAAATGCACGTTGTACGGTATGGAAATACCGCCCTGAGGTCCGCCGTAAGACTGAGGCTTGATCACAGCGTCCTCCTGCCATGCGTCAAACGCTCCCTCCGCTTTATCGACAAGGACTTCAAGTATCTTTGTTCTGCAAGCATCACCAGTCAAGCGGTTCATAGCTATGTTTTTGATCTTCGTGTAAAACTCTCCGTCCGAGGGATTAGCGTAGTATGTATCAACGGAAATGCTCGGCTCGTAGCCGTTGTCATTTACAGTTGTTTCGTCAAGTATGTTTTTCTTCGATTCGACGTCGGGATTAAGCTCTATGCTCATATCCTCGACATCTTTACCGACAAGATACCAGCTCGGCGTACTGCCGCCGAATGTCGTGTCGATATAAAAAAGATGGGCAGATCTTTTGAGCTTGCCCGTGGTTGCTGTTGGCATATTTCATCTCTCCTTACATTTCTACCGTGTATTGTACTTCGATTTGGAGCTGATACCTCAGCCCTACTGCCTTGTTATTTAGCGGCACTTCGTAAAGCTTGCCGCCTGAAACACCGATTCTTATGATCTCGCCTGTGTACTCCGTTTCGTCAATGTTTGTTGTAATGCGAATACCTTCCTGCTTTGACAGCCATACCGAAAGCTCTGTGAGCGTCTGACTGTTTGACATCCTCTCAAAGTCGTTTATACCGCTGAAGGTCGAATACAGCATAAAGCTGTGCTGCCGTGTCTGATTGCCGAGAACGTCCTCAAAAACAAGGCTGTCACCGACAGACGAAAGTCCGTAGCTGGTCGGTTCGGTGTCTGTAAAATCAACGTTAATATTGTTGCATACAAGCGAAATTTTAGGGAACTGCATTAACAGCTCCCTCGTTTTTTCTATGATATTAATTGCCCTCACCTGCCGTTAAGAATTTTTTGCGCGCCTTTGAGTATTTCTTCTTTGTACCGCTGCTTCATTACCTCGAACCACAGTCGTTTGCCGTTCGGGTTGCCGCTCCGCTTGTGGTTTACATCATCGTAATAAGCGTGCTTTGCAAACGGTGCTGTGTAAATGATAAGCCCGGGTTCTTTTATCTCTGCGCTGTCTCTGAGCTTGCCCGAATTCTCATACTTCGGTTTTCCAACAGGCACAAATTCTTCCATCTTTTCAAGGCAGGCTTCGTCAACAAAGCTCTGAGCTTTTTCGATCACTTTTTTCTTGCTTTTTAACGGATTTCCGTTCCAGACAAGCGTTAATTTCATTTTTCTCACCTCATCCCGACGTAATGATATAGTCGGGGAGCGTACCGTATAGTTTTTCTTTTACATCGGTTACAACTGCATAATCGCACATCTGCCTGAATTGCTTCATGCTCTCCGATACTGTCTGCTGTGTCGATGTATCGAACACAAAATCAATATCCGACGGTACAACAATATCACCGAGCTGCGGCTTGTAAGTGTCGGTTCGGAGCTTATCGGCATATATCTGCAGCGTCATTGATCCGCTTACCGCCATACCGTCGAGCATGACCTGCTCTCCTCTGCCATCGTGGATAAACACATCTTTAATCAGATGTCTTGTGTATGTATCCTTTTCGTAAATCGTGCAATTGCCCGTAATATCAAGCTTTTGCACAATCACTTGTTTGTGCCAGAAAAGCGGTATGTTTTCTTCTATGCCCTGCAGCGGGATTCCGACGGTGCGAAATTTCTTCCCGAAGAACTCAACAACACGATTTACCCAGTCGTGGGAGTCGCCCTTTGGAATTGCAAGGGTGTAGCTCTCTAATGCTCCGCTGTTATTTGGCAGATCGACAACTCCGGCGCTTGCGGGATTGCCCACAAGGACATTACTCACCGTTTCGGCTGTATCACCCGAATAAAGCAATATATCAATCCCCTTGATCAGCTGTATCATCGAAATACACCTCCATACCGCCGTAACGCTGTCTTAATATACCGAGATCTTTTAGCTCGTTTCGGAGATAATACAAGCTCTGCCCCGCATTTAAGTACGTCATGGATACAGAGTACCCCAAAGCTGTCTGACTTGTTTGCGAGGCTGTCGTGTCGTTTTTATACGACTCTATCGCCCGCCTTACACAGTTGGCGACGGTTTCTCTGACAACAAGCAAATAGTCCTCGTCTTTAACAAGCTCGTCTAAATCCTTGCCGTATCGCTTTGCCGTAAGTCTGAGCTTTGCAGAGGCTGCGGCGAGCAGACTTTCCGCCTGCTCACGCTCCTGCGCCGTTAATGCCGAGTTAAAGAGCCTTAGATCCTCTACGGACGCATAATTCACAGCCACTCATATCACTCCCCGGCTTTTACAAAAGCAAATGCTGCCGTATCAAGGATACCCCAGCCGATGTACATCTCACCTCTGAGGTATATCTGGTTATGTCCCTTAAGGTCGCCGAGTGTAGCGTCATTGTCGGGATTACCGTACTCGATAATCTCTATCGGGATCTCTTTTGCATAGCCCCAACGGAACGCATTTGTAAAGTCGCCGACAAGCGCTCTGTCAAGCGACGAATTCGCCGAAAGGTTAGATGTTACCTCGGTACGCAGTCCGTTGATACTGCCCGGATTGTTGCCCCATGCAAGCTCGGGATACAGCTTTGCGCCGTCATTGGTCGTCTGTGCAGCAAGTCCCGCACGGAAAGCAGGCGCCATTATCAGACCGGTGACATCACGCTCGGCATTCTGCACAGCGGCGATTGCGCTCTCGATGTTTGCGTCAGGCTTATCTCCCGAAGCGATAGTGATAACGTTTGACCCTGTAATCGCACTGTCAAAGTTGTTCGTGCCGATTATAGCGGACGCTGTCGCCGTTCTCGGGTTGATACCGTGCATTGTCATAAGGTCAAGACCCTTTGCAGCCTTGCGTGCGAAGCCCTCCGAGAACGCTTTGAGATAGTTCATTTGTGTTTCCTCGGACGCATACCTGAACTCGTCGGAAATTCGGCAGCCATACTCGATCTTTAAGGGAACGATCGTCCTTGTCCCGATAGTTGCTCCGCCGACGCCCTTTGCGCCGTTTTCCGCAACGATGTCAACCTCTTTATCGAGTGTAAATGTAAATTCCTTCGTGCCGTTGAACGGGATAGGCTGCGAACCGCACAGGTTAGCGATTGCCGACGCTCCTCTCGTCTGCTGGATAAAATCGGGGATCAGCTCCTCCGGAAACAGATTACCTTTTGATAAAATACTACCCATATTTATACATCTCCTTATTCGTTATTTGCAAGCTTAGCCGTGAATGCTCTGAGTGCAGCTGTTTTGCTGTCCGACGGTGCGTCTTCGGAGCTTTTCAAAGGCGCAGTTCTGCCGCTGCTTATAAACTTAGACAGCGTTTCTGCGTCTTTTCTGATCTCTTCCTCGGTGTTGCCCGACAGTCTGCCTGCAAGCTCATACGGTATTCCTGTTTCATGGGCGATCCTCGTTTTTACCGAGCCGGTCTCGTAACCCTTTATCTTAGCCTGCAGATCGGCAAGCTTCGAATCATAATCGGAATACTTTTTCGCATTCTCTTCGGCTTCTTTTGTCATTGTGCCAAGCGTTGATTCATACTCGGCTGCTTTCTTTTTCAGCTCGTCGTAGTCCGCATATTTCTTTGAGATAGTTTCACGCTCTCTGCGTAACCTCTCCGAAATAGCAGCGTCGAACTTTTCCTGTGTGTCTATTATTTCAAATGCCATTTACGTCATCTCCCATTTTCCCTTGGTATAGGTATTTTTATATAAACAAAAAATCAGTAGCTGACCTTTTGCTTCTTGCGTTCCTTAGCGTTAGCACAAGCCCAGTGAGCGAGCGTTAAGCTCTCTAACAGCGAAATGTCCGCACCCTCTAAAATAGAGTTGTAGCCGAATCCTCCGCCCGTTCCTATCGCCCTGTGTTCGCTGTTTGATACTGCCTGTTCAAGCGCAGGCTGTGAGGCGTGAGAGATATTCCCCGCAAAGAAATTCTGCTCAAATTGTGCGTTAGCCTCTATAACCTGAAACACCTTCGGCAATGTGACCTTACACTTTATGTTAGCGTTCTTTATGTCCGCTTCAAGCAGTGACTGCCCGTTTGCGCCATCACACACGACGTGATCGCACCGAGGATTTCTCAGATACTCGATTATCCAGCCGTTGCCGTCACGAACGCTTCGGCAGTCAATAGCTTCAACAAAGATTTTCTCCCCTGTTTTTACAGCAACAGACAACGAAACACTGTCACGCACCCTTGCATACTTTACGCCGAAATACAGCTTTGTATCTGATGAAAGTACGGGTCGCTGTTTTATCTCTGTTTCCTGCCATTCTTTGCGGCTGATAGCCGATTTTTGATTATATCTCAACCACAATCCCAGACGCTGGATATTATCGTCCGTCTGAGCTGTAACGGGATCGCCCAACTCCGAACGAATAGTTCTCTCGGACAGGATAGTTCCCAAAGACGGGTTAGTTTCATACCACAGATCGACATTATGAGCGTCCGTCATATTGGGTACGCTCCATTCCGCCCAGCCTGCGTCCTCATTACTGCCGCTTAAAGTATCCTTGCGAAAATTCAGGAACACCGTACCGCTCGACACTGCTGTCGGCGGAGTTCCGCACATAAGAGTCTGCGGGTTCCGGCTGTCGGTAACGACGTACTTCAAAGCTGACTCCTGATCGGATGTGTATTCCTGAGCCTCGTCGATGATAAGCAGGTCGTAGCCCTCGCCCAAGCCGCCTTTTGATGATCGTGTGCGGAAATTGATTACTCCGTCACCCGACAGCCACTCGATACGTTCAAGTCCGAACTGCTTTGTGGTTTTAAAGTCCTCTTTTTCGTTGTAGCCCATCTTTGACAGACGTTCGATGACCTTCTCCCATGTGGAATGAGATGTCGTCGTTCTGTGAGCCGTGTGTAATACTCTCTCGCCGTGGATAAGTCCCCAGCACTCACGAATTATGAGAAGCTCGGATTTACCGTTTCGCCGTGGTACCGAGTAGCCGAATTTCATGTGCGTCCACAGTCCGTCGGAATTGGTCGCCATGATGTCATACATCATAAGCTCCTGCCACTCCTGTGCAGTTCTGCCCGAGCTGTTGTAAAGTGTGATCGCTTCGCCGCCCTTTGTTTCATCGTACGGCAGTATTACGGAAGTAGTCGGGGTTTGACGTCCGATTTTTTTATCGTCCATATGTCCCCCTTTCTATCCGTCAGACTTCTGCCCAGTCTGTACCGTATTTATCTATGATATTTTTAAAATCCTCCAAATCATGAGGTACAAGATAATATATAGCCTCACCGTCCTTGTACTCAACTCCTATGTGCATAAGCTCATGCTCGATGAGTATCTTTATTTGAGTATCTGTAAAGTTTTCAACATTCGGCTCATAGATAACAATAAAGAAGTCATACGGATTGAATACTTTATTTATCTCCGTAACCTTGATACATTCTCCGAATGTGACTTTATTCTTGCTCCTTTTCGGCTTTGTACAGCTTAAAAAAGCAACCCTGACGTCTGCGCCTTTAAGGTGTTCAAAGTCAGGATTGCTGTTAATGATGTCTAAGCCGATTTGCGTGTATGCTTCGGATTGTGTGTAATGCTGCATTGGGTCACCTCCCCGTTTAATTCGTAATGCGGAATGCGTAATTGTTTTTAAGGTAATACATTATTCATTGTTTCACCTCCCCTTGACTTCTTTTATCTTCCCCCGGACTTCTACATCGTCGGGCAGGAAATAATACACAGCTTCATTCTGCGGTATTTTTGCCCCTATTCCTCGTTCCTGCGGTGTTTTCCACACAGCGTGAACATCTTGTTTTACTATGCCTTTTATAGAAATCACCTCCGAAAGGGTATAAAAATACCGCCTGCTCTTGCGAGTGGGCGGTTATTTTTGATTTTTTTCTTTTTGCTCAAAACGAATTCCATTGTTACACTCGTTACGTTGTTTTAGATTGCTATAATCAAAATTCATAGGATGCCCTTCTGGGAAAGCTTCACAACATATAAGCCATCCATCTTTTAATGGTAATATATGCTTACACTCTGCACAATCAATTACACAAATCATTTGTATTTCCTCCCCATGTATTTATTATAAAACTCTTCTAATTCTCTTGAAACAGGTGTTTCTCTTGAACGTAGGACTTCCAATTCTGCTAAACACTCAGCTCCATCATCTCGAGCAATTTTACTAACACCATCAAGATGTATTTTCCCTAATTCATCATACAGTGCCGCTATTTCGCCTAAAGATTTACCCTTAATAGAAATTGCGTGTCCACTCTCATGTATTACTGCTTCTTGCAACGAATTAACAACAGTATTGTTACTATTGGCAAAAATATCATCTATTTCTTGCAAGGTTTTTCCTGAAAGAAAATCAGCGTTGATATTTAGCCTTAATAAACCATTTGGCATTGGCTCTATCTGTAAAACGGCAGTACCATGTGTTGATGTAGTTGTAACATCTGTAGAAATTTCACTAATTACAAATCCACCTTTGTTTTCACACTGACTCATAGTGGATATAATAACATTACTTACTTCCTGTTGAATGTTTTTACCGTATGTAACAAGCTCATAATCATCAACATCTATTGATTTAATTATACCACTTCTAGCCGAATTTGCAACCCCATTCAAAATATTATTCTGTAAAATCTCCGCTTGCTCTTTTGTGAACCTTGTCGGTTTCGGTGCGTTCTTCAAAATCTCCTGCCGCTGTTCGGGTGTGAGTGCATACCTCTTTTTCGTATGCACATTCTCCCTGTACTTGTCCGTTATGTATTCGACAGTGCAGGTGCAGTTGTCGTGCTTTGCAAACACCTCTTCGGGTGCGTCCTCGTATATGTACCGCCCTGCAAGGCTTGCGCACCAGTCGCAGCACTTGCCGTTTGTCTGCCGCACAAGATATGTTTTTAAACCTGCTTCATCTCGGAATTCTGCGTTTTCCTCGACAAAATCATCGTAAAAGCTCTCCGTCACATTCCTGACGGGTGAATCCAACCGCCGCTTTATCGTGCCGCTGTCGGCTGTCTGATCTGCGGCGGCGTTTACTATCTTGTGTACTCTGTCCTCGGGAAATGCCGCTTGCTGTGGGGCAAGATGAATGCTTAGTTTGTTATCCGTCTGCTCCTGCGCCGCCTGCGCTGCCATGTTTACAAGGTCGTAATTGTCTTTGAGCGTTGACCGTAAGATCGTATCGGCGATATTATAATAAAGCTGTCCGTCGGGAAGCTTGTCGGGCGTCACGTTTTTTGCAATAGCCTCAGATAATGCCGCTCCGCACTCCTTCGAGAACATCGCTGCGTCATGCATTGTGCCTTTACCGTCCTGTATGCGTTTGAGTATCTTTGCAAGCCTGCTGTCTTTATTCCCCAACTCTTTCCGAAAATCAACTCTTACCGCTTTGAGAAGTTCCTCCCCGATATCAACATCAGCCATTGTCGCCCTCCATACCCGTAAGCCTGCGGATATTGTCCGCTCCGAGATAGTCGGGCACTGCCTGATTTATCTTGATAATAGCGTCGCCTAAAGCTCCTAACGCTGCGCTGTCAGGCTCGAATATCGGCTGCCATGTCGGAAGCGTTTTACAGAACGCCTTCCGCTCGTATGCGATATTGTCACGAACACAAGCCGAGAGATAGCCAACATTTAACAGACCGCTCCCGAACGTCCGCTGTGCTTTTCGTGCGGTCAGACGCAAATTCTCGTGGCTTGCTTTGATAGCCTCGGCAGACATCGGATTGTTTGTCGTAAAGCCCAGATCGTCAAGCGTCAGCCCCGTTTCTGCTGCAAAAAGGCTCGCTATGCTTTTAAGCTGCTCGATGTACGGCGACATACTCTGCTGCGAGAACTGCCCGACTGTGGGCTTGTCGTTGTCGCTGTCCTTGTCTATCCTCAAAAAGCTCGACATAGCCGCAAGGCGGTTGTTAAACTCTGCGTCCTCACTCATGCCGAGAACATATTTTTGAGGAAATGAATAAAACTCTGCCGATACCTCGGAACGCTTGAGAGTCCGCAAAGCTGTCTGCGTAAGGTTCATGCACGCTCGTGTTATCCTGCTGTGACCGAACGGACGGACAGCGTCGGGACGGTAAATTATCGGCACTAACAAAGCGTACGGGGCAGGGTTTTTGATAATCTCGGGTGATTTCATGCCTTTATAATAAAATTCCGTCTGTTCCTTGGTGAAGTATGCTTCGAGCGTCGGCGAGCTGTCTTCGTCACGCTCCAAAACCGCATACCCCTCATTAAGCATATTTGTGATAGGGTCGATTATGCCCGTTGCGTTGCCGCCGTCTATGACCTGCAGACGAGGGTAACCCGTATCGTCTGCCGAGATATAAATAAAGCTGCACGATGAGATCATGGCGGACAAAATCGAGCTGTCTACGAAAATATCACGGTTATTGAAGTCAAAAATCTCACCGATAAGGAAATCATCATGTTCAAATCTATCGAATATAACCCTGTCCGCAAGAGTATCAACAGCCTTTGAACACCAACCGACAACTTCCTTTAATCCTTGAAATTTCTCAGGAATAAGCGGGCTGAAGTCCCTGATAAGATTTTTCATTTCGTAATATTCATATCTTAACCGTACCCTTGTACGCTTTTGATTTAGCTTGCGTCTTAGGTAATCAATCCCTTTGTAATCCATGGTTCACCTCTTCTTAATTGCCGCAGCCGCTCGGCTGTGCGAGAAATATAAGCATTGACCGCCGTTGTAGGTCTCTCTTATTTTGTTTAGGGGTACTCCCCCCCTATACCGTCCGCCAGTCATACGACTGCGGCAGGTTGCGATTTGACACGAGCCTGGTGTCGTTGTCGAACACCTGCTTCTCGATCAGCTTATCCGACTTTTGTCTGTTACACGTCCAGTGCGCAAGCTGCAGGTTTGCCATATCTGACGGATGACCGCCCTTTGCAACGGGTATGATATGATCTATGCACGGCGACAGCGGATGCGGATATTTGAATGAAAAATCAACAGGCTTACCGCATATACCGCATATAGTCTGTGTCTGATAGATTATTTTTTTGTTAGTGCGGAACTGAGCCTGATGTGTGCCGCTCCTGTCCGGGCGCTTAACCGGCATTAACTCACCTCTTTTTTATACAACAAAACCGCCCCGTTAGACCATCGGAGCGGGCGGACAGTGTCCGCTGACATTACGCACACATACATATTTCAGTATCGGCTTTACTGCCTGCGAATCACTTTTGAAAATGAATGAGACAAAATCAAAGTAGACTTTGGTACGGATGGTCGGACTTGAACCGACAGCTCACCCCGTTGTGAATCCGCATATATCGGGGCTGCATGGCAACAGCCCCGAAAGGAAAGGAGGTACTATGCAACGAAGACCTGCTCATACTCTGATTTAATCGACAGTGTGTGACAGGCGGGCGGCGAGCCGCCGCTCACATTATGCGTTGTTTATCGAAAGTAGCGCGTGGCGCAGTCAATGCCGCCTCGCTCTGCCCTGTCTCTACATTTTACAGTGTATCAGATTGATTTAGTGAAATTCAATGAAATCGAGTGAAATAAAGTGAAATGTTTCAAAGCTCTTCCATGAATATTAAGTGTTTGTCGTACAGTGTACCCCACTATCTCTGCTATCTCCTCCCATGATCTCCCGTTGATATACCTCTCCGTAAGCACAGCCTTTTCGGCGGGGTCTGACAGCTGCTCTATCTTTGCGTGTATCTCGGCTATCATATCGACAAGCTCGGCGATCTCTTTATCTATCTCCGCCTGTAAATCGATTATCTTGTCCACAGTCTGCATTGATGTGTTGCCCTTGCTTGCCGCTACCCTGTCGCCCATTGTCGGTGATGATAACCCCTCTGCAAGCTCCCAAAGCCGCTCCTGCTCAGCTCGCTTTGTATGTATAAGCATATCCAAATCCCGAGCCTGCCTGAGATACCGCTTCACCGCTTTGATTTCTGCTTTTTCGTCCATCTCTCGTCCTCCTCTTTCCTAAGCCGCTTTATAAGTTTGATGCCGTCTATGTTATCGTTCGTCAGCGTCCGAAACCACTCCGAACGGAAAAAACTCTCGCAGTTATACACCCTGCTCCATGCCTCTCGGGAGTAAGTCCCTTGTGCGTGTTTTGTCGCTCTGTAAGCCGTCCGCCAATCTCTTGCAGCTTGTAAGACGATAGCGCGTGCGAGGTTTTCGTATGGGTCTTCGCTATAACACACTTTTTCCACCATCATTTCAGCCACCCGTGTTCTTTCGCTGCCATGTACCGCCCGTATGTATAGTTCGTGCCGTGCTTCTTGTTGTACTCTTCGATTTCTATCACTGTTTCCGAGAGCTTGTCTTTCGCCTCCCGCTTGGGCTTTCTTCCTCGACTTTGGCGGTAGTAACGGTCTTTTTCTCTGCATTCCCGGCACGTCTTATACGGATAGTCCCCGAAAGGGATCATAATCTGATTGCCGCAGACCGAGCAGATTTTCTTGGTCATTTATATCACCCTCTCTAAAATCGTTTTAAATCGTCTGTAAGACGTTTTCGTATCTCGGCTTGTAATTTATCAAATGTTCGTTCTTCGTTTGTTTTAGACCCATTAGCGGCGATTTCCGAGGGACTCTCGTGCGTTCGTTGATTCCACGCTCGAACAGCCTTCTCGTCGTTTTCGCACAATCCTGTAGACGCTCCGCATCCTCCCTTTCGTGCTGCACAACATACAACAATGTGTATTACGTCATAGTCTGGGTCTGGATCATTCCACATTGCTTCGTTTTGATCCATAATCGTTGGCGCTACTCTACTACCACAAAACGGACACGGCTTCAATTTTACTTCGCTCATTTTCTCACTCTCCTCACATTAATTCAGGATTGTCGTAAATGTTGCCGATGACTTCGCATTCATCCGCAGTACATCCGTAATGATTAAACGGGTGATAACCAGTACAATCTTCCCATTCAACTAATAAAAGATATTTACCACACTTTATTATATCCCCTTCAAAAATCTTCACGCCGTTCTCATCTTTCAAGCCTGTGTATTGTCCTATGGTATCAGGATCACACACGTACCCGACCATTCCAAAATCAGTATTGCGAACGATAAGGGCTTTGTCGTTATCTTCTCCATAGAACCCTTCAAGCCATCGTTCGTGGTATATGCCGACTTCAACGCATTTTCCTCTGAATAAAATCTCTCTCATTCAGTTTCTCCTTCCATCTTCGCACCGCAGTGTGGGCAATATTTCATTCCATTCTCCTGCGGAGTGCCGTCAATGGTGACCCACGGCGCCTCGCACCTTGAACAAATATAATAAACTTCTCCGTCATACTCATCGTTCGCTATCCACCGCCCTGTTTTCTGTACCATGATCGCTACATTTACAGGGCGCAACTGAGCCACAATCCTTGACGCCCTTTCATACGCTTCTTTTGATGCCGGGAGTTCATGCGTTTCCGCCTCGTGCTTGATAAGCATATACGCTTCGTATTGATCGATATATCGTTCACCCATTCTCATCTTCCTTTCTCATCTTCTTCAACCCACGCTTCATTATCAAGCTGTTTACCTCTGAATAAAATCTCTCTCATTCCTTTTCTCCTTCCCTCACAAGGTCCATTGCAAGTATATAATCCGCCGATACGTTGTAATGTTTTGCTATTGCGATAACTGCACGAATATTTGGTAATCTTATCTGGTTTTCGTACCGGCAAATCTCTACTTGTGTAACGCCAACCGCTTTTCCTAATTTTTTCTGCGTTTCCCCTGATTCTATTCTTAATTTCTTAATACGTGATCCGATAACATCACTACTCATTGCTTGTTTTCCTCCTGTTAACGGGCACTCCCTTACTTCTACTCTTTCGATCATACTTTTCATTCTTCCATCTTTTTCATTTTTTTATTGATCCTCTGTTTCAGTCCCGGTTCGCGCTTCAGCAGTTCGATAGCTTTAAGCGCATTTTCAAGGATCTGATCTTTTGTTTTTGCCTTGTACATCGCCGTTACATACTGCTCTGCCTGTATCCTGCTGTCGTCCAGCTGTCGGCACAAAGCATAGTGTTCATTTGCCTTCGCTTTTTCCTCGCTGTATGTGTCGAGCAGCTCGCTTTGTTTTGCCTGACACAGCTCCGCACTCCAACCCTTGTGACGGTTCATGTATCCGAGCTTGGCGAGCCGGCTAAAGTATTTGTATTCCTCGGGCGGAAAGTCACTGTAATCAAGCACTCCGTCTATCGCCTGATCTTCAAGCTGTGAAAACACAGCAGGATCATCAAATTTTATTATTTTCATAAACACCTCCTGCGAGGGTTGCGAGGGTTTCGACACTTTTTCAAGAGTCCTATATATATATTATATTTTCTTTTTTTCTATACGAAAGGTTAAGAAAACCCTCAAACCCTCGCAACTATCGCAATACAGCCGTTACATTTCCGTATACAAAGATAGACCGTTATAAAAAATGGTTCTGCCTTTTACCTTATCAAATCTTTTCGCCATTTCCAGTCCGAACTTAGTTGCGCTCATACGATACTCGTTGTTTTCCTCTGCCCAGCTTGCATATGCAGCATACAGCGTACTTGACTGCACACTCCCCGAAAGCTGACATCTGTCCTCTATAAATGCCGATATTACATCCATCTCCCGTCTGTACTCCTTGACGCTGTCAAGTACGGCTCTCGGCATTTTCAGCCCCTCACTCTGCCACAGCAGACAGCCGTCAACGCACCATTTAAAGATTCCCGTCATCTCGGCTTTTAGCTTGTGTTTCAGGTTCTTGTCGACCTTCTCCTCGGGGATCTGCACCGTGAACGGTATCATGTGGATTCTTCGCCATATTCCTGTGTCAGTACCTCTTATAATAGGCTTGTGGTTTGTTGCCATCCAGAGCTTGAACTCCGGCTTGAATTCAAATTCTTCCGAATAGAGCTTTCTCGCCGTCACAGGGTCGTCTCCCGTAAGCTGTTTAAGCAGTCCTTCGTTTATTCGTACACCCTCGTTCGGCTCAACTGAGGTCACAAGCCTTGCTCCCTTGAGACGTGCAATGTCGCTGTTGATAGCGCTGCCGGTGTTGCTTTTTACCATGATCGTCTCGGGCTGTATGTTCGCCGCATAGTCGCCAAATACGTCGCGGATAACATCGAGGAAGGTCGATTTACCGTTCCTGCCCGTACCGTACAAAAAGAACACGCACTGCTCAGCTATCGATCCTGTGAGAGTATAGCCGACAGCTTTTTGTATGTATCTTATCAGATCTTTATCGCCGTCAAAAATATCGCTTAAAAATTCATGCCACTTCGGGCAGTCTGCATTAGCGGAATAGTCAACATTAGTGATCTTTGTCAGGTAATATTCAGGCTTATGCTCCTTGAGTTCCCCGCTTTTAAGGCTTAAAACTCCGCTCGGAGTATTGAGAGCCATTTTGTATCTGTCAAGCTGAAAGGGCAGTATCGGTACATGGTGGCGAGCCATTTCAAGCATTGCTTTTCTGCTTTTGTTTGATCGGCTCGCTTTCATGTGTTTTTGAAACGCTTTCGCCATGTCGCCGTCCTCGCCGTCTGATTCTATGTAGCGTTTTGCTTCGTCCTTCATCGCTTCGACCGAGTGATCCGCCAACCGCTCGACAGTTCCGTCGGCATCAATACACCATTTTTGAGAATTGTAGTAATACCATTTTTTGTCGGTATAGCTGTATCTGATGTTTTCGCCGAACATATTTACAAACCGCTGCGCATTACCCATATCGTCCATGGAGTAATTCGGCTGTGCTTGACTTATTTCGCCCGGCTCTCCGCTTTTGATTGTAAGCGAGTATCCGTCTCCGGCACTGTTGCCCGGGCTATATGACTGCGTGCAGCCTGCGATCGCCTTCCGGATGGTGTTAGCTCCGTAGGTGTTCGCACCGTGCCTTTCGTCCCACTTGTCACGCATCAAGCCTGACTGCCTGAAAACAGCGTCCATCTTATCTGCGTCGCACCCTGTCCAAAATGCAAGCATATTACACAATGCCATATCGCCTTCCGAAGCAGAGGTATAGTCACTCCAATCTCCGCCGTAAAGCCGCCTGAACTTGTCACCGTTTTTTGCATTCTCGGCGGCATTGATTATGTCGTTTACAGATGCAAGATTGACCTGATGAGCAATCCTCGGAGCGGGTTCTCTGCCCCCTCCGAGATATTTCGCATGGAGCGGCTTTATGCTGTCCGTACAGTCAGTGATCGCCTTGTACTGCGAGCAGGGGTTACCGCTCATCACAAAAAATCGTCCTGTCTCGTACATCTCAACAGGCTTTTTATGTCTTGCGCCTTTTGGCAGAGTCCCCCGGCAGATGATATGTATCCCGTTGCCGCTCTGAGAATATTCCGCATATGACTGCAGCTCATGCACGAACTCGGCGATCCTGTTATCGGCGCCGCCGTTTCGGTAATCCTCCAGATCCTCGGGCATATCGTCCAGATCGACGCCGAAGTAAGGGGAATTGCCGAACATGAAGCCGATACCTGCGAAATGCACCGAAGCGCTCACAGCCGTTTGAAAATCCGTCCATGTAGACGGATCGTTTGACTTGGCATACTCTCCCGTAACGGCATTGATCGGCTTTTTGCTTATTCCGCTGTGCGATCTCTCATCGGGGACTGCTTTCCAGCACACCCAGTTTTTAAGCTTTCTCAACTCTTCGGGGACAGCGTTGTATTTGTTGTTTGTTATTGTATTTTTAAAGCCCATTAAAAATACCCTCCTTTATAATATTTCCAAACGATAACCGTTTCACGTGTCCCCCAAAATAGAGAAAAAGTTGCATGCAACTATGCAACTTAAAACGGCAAATCATCATCGGTGCTGATGTCTGCCGCTGCTGTTGCAGGTGCAGAGAACTGCTGAGTACCTGCGGCAAATCCGTTGTTGGCTGCCGGCTGTTCCCTGTATATGTGCTTGCACTCCGGGTGCTTCGTCTTCATGATCGCTATGATCTTCTCCTGCGGATTCCCTCTGTAGGCGCGGTCATTGTCATACTCCATCCTGACACGTATGCACTTGTCGATAAGATCTTTACAAAACTCTTCGAACGTTTCGTAATTCTTTCCATCGGGAACACCTGCCTGCTGTGACAGCCACATCATCTGGGAAAACGGAAAATAATGTGTGTAGAAATCCTGCGTTGTCGGCGTTTTACGCTGAAAATACGAATGGAAAAGATAACCGTTCTTCGCAGGCTGATCCACATCGTTGCGAATCAGCAGCTTTAAGCTAAGACGGGACTTTGAAACGCCGTCCTTCGTGTAGCCATGTTCGTCGATCTGCTTGATGATAACCTCGTACTCGCCCTCGGGCTTGTTGTCAAAAGTATTTTCTCTTGCTTCCTTGTAGTTGTTTGAAAATCCCATAAATTAAACCTCCAGAATTATTTTTATTGCTTCCTCGGCGCTTCGGGCAATGCCTGCAATAGCGCCGTTTTTTCTTACTGTTTCCAAAAATTTTATTTGCCTTGCCGTCGGTATCCCTTTCGGGGACTTTACCTCGATAAATACGGCTTTCCCATCGTTTTTTCGAAAGCCGAACAAGTCGGAGAATCCGGGAGGAACTCCCGTGTTGAAATGCCGTCCGTCAACCGTTTTGCCGCTGCCTACGTTTATGCGGAACATTATCGCATATGGGCTGACTGCCGCTCTGATCTCGTTTTGTATATCGTGTTCCGTCATGCGATCATTCCTCTTTTCTTAGCTTGATAATATGCCCAGCCTTTTTTGTATCCGTGCTTCTCGGCATATTCCAACAGCTCGCCATAGCTTTGACACTGCTCGGGTCCCGTGTAGTCGAGCTTAAAGCCTGTTACTTTGATCAGCTCTGTTGTTTCCTCGACCTCGATTTTTCGTTCCTTAACAGGGAAAACATATCCGCAGTGAGGGCAGCGGCGGGATACAAAATCCTCGGTGGAAAAGGTGTAAAAGCATTCCGGACACTGTATGACTTTTTTTGACTGCTCCTTCTCCTGCTGTACTTTGTTTCTCTGCTTCTTTTCAAGTGACCATTCCCTGTCATCGTCGGGCATACCGTGTCTTGCGTAATTTCCCACATGGTCGATGATGACAGCCTTTTTATTCGGGCGAAACCGCATACAGCGCATTGACTGCTGTATAAACAAGGTCAGGCTGTGTGTGGGGCGGAGCAGGATCGCGCACTCGCAGTTCGGGACATCAAAGCCCTCGGAGATCAGATCGACATTACACAAGATCGTAATATCACCGTTTCTGAAATCGGCTATGATCTTATCACGCTCTGCCTTTGGCGTACTGCCGTCTATATGCTTTGCGGCAATTCCTGCGTTACAAAACGCTTCGGCTGTTTTCTCGGAATGGTTTATCGACGAGCAGTAACAGATCGCTTTTTTGCCGTTTGCAAGCTGCTTGTAATATCGGATAACATCTCCGAAAACCGCTTTTTTTATCATAGCTTTTTCAATGTCGGAAGTAACGTACTCCCCCATTTTTGTATGTAATCCCGTAAGGTCGGCTATATCGGGAGCATAGTAATCATAAGGCGCCAAGCAGTGATTGTCGATAAGCCACTTTGTGGAGACACCTATGATCAGCTTGTCATTTACGTCTCCCAAGCCGTCGCCGTTAAGCCTGATCGGTGTTGCGGTAACACCTACTCTCGGAACGTCGGGAAAATGCTCGTAAATACGTTTGTACGACTGTGCAAGGCTGTGATGGTTTTCGTCTGTGATGATAAGGGCGGGTTTTCTAAGCTTTTTTAATCTCCTCGTAAACGTCTGCACCATACCTATATCGCACAGATCCATAAGCACGCCCCACCTTACAAACGTTCGGAATATCTGATCGACAAGTTCTTTTCTATGTACAAGGAAAAGTACGCGCTTGCCGTTCCAGGTCGTCCTTCGGGCGATCTCGGCGACAATACAAGACTTACCGCCACCGCACCCGAGAACGATACAAGGAGCTTTGTAACCCTCTCTCCAAGCTGTGCGGACTTGTTCAACAAGTTCACTCTGATACGGTCGGAGCTTCATTTTCCTTCGCCGCCTTTACCAGATTTCGTACGCATTTCAGACAAAGCTGTCTGCCGTATACCTTGACCGAGCCGTCTATGATTTGCTGTACGGTCTTTTTCGGACTTGCCATAATGACCGAATTACAGTCTGTACATCTCGGGAGATTTATTCCCTGCGACAAAAAGTCGTTGAGCTGAGAGCCAAGCTCGGGAGTAATAACTCCGCTCCAACCGTCAAGGAATGTTGTGTCCTTAGATATTCCTGCGACATGATTTTGATTCAGCTGGAAACAAATGTCGAACTCATATTCGGTAGTATCACGCTGTACCGGTGCAAGCCCGACTTTTACAGGGACGGTCTTCCCACGCTCGTTAACCTCCATGGCATAAGACATTTTCGCACGCATTGTAACTATAGTGTGACACCTTACGGACAGGATTGTGTTTACAAGGCTGTTTTGCACTTTACCCGCTTCGTCCCATGCGGAATAGCTCGTTTTGCCGGGACGTTTCTCAACTTCGGATTTAAAGTCAAGCACACCGCCTTCGTTGTCCCACGCATGGGAAAAGCTGTCGATGATAACGACACCGTCTTCGCCTACAAGATCAGCGGCTTCTTTGACGTACGACATATATCTCTCCGCTGAGTATGGCGGAGTGAGTGCTGCATACAAAAACTCGCCCGTTTTAAGGTCGTCTCGGTTTGCATAAAATCTTGCTCGCTCATGTTCTGTGTCTATCAGCGCTATTTTTGACCAGTCTCCCGTAAAGCCGTATGCAAGGTAGAGAGCCGACAGCGTTTTACCGCTGCCCGACGCTCCTATAAGCGCGATCCTCGCTTTTGATTTTGCCCTTGTTACCTTTTCAAATAATGCCATTTTTCATACCTCACTTTATATCAATCTTCGTTTTCCGCTCGAGGTGTACGAACGGCAGATCAACGCTTCTTTGAAGCAAACCCTTGACTTTTGTCTTTCTGACGGTAGGCTGTTCGTACTTTAAAAGATCGTTGTAGCCGTTAGCTTCTGCCCACTCGATAAAAGACTTTTCGTTGTCTATGACTGTGCTTTCGGGGTTCTTTTTTACCCTGATGACCGCCTGCGGCTTGTCTATCTTATCTCTGCCTATCGCCTGCATGCTTGTCAGGAGATACTGCTCCAGACGTTCGGCGGCTCTCTCTTTCTGCGTCTGCCGCTTGGCAAGGCGGAGCTTCTCGGCTTTAAGCTGCTCGGCTTCGGCTCTCATGCTCTTGACAGCAATAGCAACGTTGACCGCTTTATCCTCAAAAGCCTCTTCGATACCATCTAGAGTGTCAAACCATGCCGTAAGCATAGCCTCTTTGAGCGCTGCAACATCGCCAATGATGTTGCCCTCGCTGTCTATAGGGTTGCCGTTCTCGTCAGTGTCGGGGTCAAAGTTGTCTATCTCATCAAACTTGTCAAACAGCTCGATAAAGTCGCCTGTCAGGCTGTATAGCGTTTCGCTCATTGTTAATCCTCCTTTAATGCTGCTGCCGATGAAGCGAGCAGCTCTCCTGCTTTGTCTATGTATATACGCTTGTCATGCGAGTTTGCAAAGCTCACAAGCCGCTTGACTGCGTCGTGCGCCATTACAAGCAAAATCTTAAACTCCTGCTTTTCCTTATCAGGTTCTTTGCTCTGCTCCTGTGCTGTCTTTAACTTCTCCTCGTACTCCCTGCGGATCGCTTCGATCTCTGCGGCTTTGTCGGCTTCGAGCTTTCGGCGGTCTTCGATGTACATCCTGTCCATCTCTTCATTGCGTTTTACGTTCTCACGCTCGAGGGAAAGAATCACTTCATTGAGCCTGCGGTCGTTCTCGGCAGAATGGTCTACCACTGCGACCTCTGTTGGGCGATTTCGCAGTTCTTTGTTCTCCTGTTCCAGGCGAATAATCTCTTGCTCTTTGCTTTGCAGCTTTTCTACAGTCTTGTTCGCCCTGTCCCTTTCGCCCTTCAGCTCTT
Source organism: uncultured Eubacteriales bacterium (assembly GCA_900315255.1). Taxonomy (GTDB): domain Bacteria; phylum Bacillota; class Clostridia; order Oscillospirales; family Acutalibacteraceae; genus RUG592. The sequence continues at coordinate 24,856 of OMYH01000037.1, forward strand.
TGACCTCTTCTTCGAGTGATGTCAGACCGGCTACAGCTTTATCTTTTGCCGCTCCGAGGTCTTTGTTCCAGCTTTTCAGCTTGTCTATCTCTGCTTTAAGCTCCTTGACTGTGGTGCTTTCAAGGTCAACTTTTTCGGAAATTTCCTGCTGTTCGGATTCGCTGATTGTGGATAAAAGATAGAGTTTTTTCATCCCAATTTGTGACCCCGGGGTCACATTTTCAAGCCTTACATTCTCTGCAACAGAAATATATCTATACGCATTTCTTCTCGAAAATCCCACCTCATTCTCGCAGTAATCCTCAAAATTACTGTACCCAAGTTCCCTGTACAGCTTGCCGTCCCTCATCTGCTTCAAGCCTGTACACATCTCCCACAGGCTCTGCTGTGCCAGGGACGCATTTGCCATGATTTTGTTATGCAGCTTTACTGCCTGCTCATGCTGACTTAATGTTATTTCGTTCATGCTTTAATTCCTCCAGATAGCTTTGATATTCCTGCTCGAAAGCCTTGATCTCATCGGGCTTTGCGATAGTCCTGTTGTTTTTATAGCCGTAGCACTGCACGATTTTGAAGTTGTTAGATACTTCGATCGTGTAGTACGGCTTTAGCGGTTCTGATTTCTTGCGAATAAAGAAAATATTCGTCTCACCCTGTGAGTGCCGTGCTGCATATCCGCCCACGCAGTGACACAGCGCTTTTCCCTCTTCGATGATCTCCTCGTAGCACTGTGGCTGACGAAGGATCAGATCGCCCGACTCGTACTCGAAAACTTTTCGAGCTTCGATCCGCTTTGCGAATTCCTGCTTATCCTTCTCGCACTCTTGATACTTGATGATCTGAGAAAACCGCTCATGAGCTGTCAGAAGATCGTGCGGAAGACCGATCGCCGTGTCGTGTATATCGTAGCCGAGCTTTCGGCATTGGTCGATATAATCACGGTAGATCACGTCGGATAGACCGTGATCGTTCAGATAGCGGAACATCCTCATGACCGTCGTACCCGCTGCCCGAGAAAAAGTGATAAGGTCGTACGCATAGTATATAGAATCTGCGATTTCAAATCGTTCCTCCGGCTTTAGCTCAGGCAGCTGATCTTTGAACACGCGATATCTCGTGTACAGATTTTCATGTCCCTGCAAAAGCTTAAACTCCGTTCGTGTCAGCTGTAACATTTTTAGAAGGTCGTTGCTTTTGAGATTGACGCCTGCAAACACCTCGACGCTCCTAAGATCGTCATAGCAGCTATAAGAGAGTGATATCAAATCTTTATATCCGCTTTCTATAAGATACTCTATATTCGGGTGCTTACAGTACAGCCGCAGGTATGATATCGCTCCCGCACTCGATGCTGTCCACTCGAACAAACGGCTGTATCGCATATCGGAGCGGTTTATCGAATCGGCATTTAAAATGGTGTAGCTTTTATCCGTGTAGTACGGCGCGCTGTAAAAAGCAGGCTCGCGAAAAGCCATACTGTGCCAACCTTTGTCCTTGCTCCATCCGTATCTTGCAAAGCCGTCTTTTGCAAAGACGTACCGCTGCGACTCGGTTATATCACAACTGCGGGAATATTTGTGGTAACACCTTACAAAAAGCTCATGCCCATTTGTGAGAAAAACGCAGAAGTTCATCGACCGGGCTTTCCCGAAAATGTCTCCGTGTTTCATGTTCTCGAGGATTTCTGACGGCACGTCCGGGAACTGTCCGAGAAGTTCTTTTTTTCGTATCGTTTTCATGGGGGCGTCACCAGTCAAGCAGGCTGTCGAGTGACAGCGAAATGTCGGTTTTTACAGGCTTCGGCGACTCTTGCTCAGGCTCTTTAAGCTCATACTCACTCATACGGATCATCATCTGATACTCGACCACGGCACCGGGAAACCAGAACTGCACCGCCTTTGTGTACAGATCGAAATCGGAGATCGACGAGCCGAGGCCCTTACAGATCGCCGTCAAGCAATCGTCATAAGTCTTATCACTCTCGACTATCGCACGGGCGAATTCTTCCGACTGGCCGCAGAACTCCCGAAGCGCGTTCGCTACGGCGGGATTCACAGCTTTTTCATACCGCCCGAGTTTTTTCTCGTCGGAGGTCTTGATTTTCTCCTGCGCCTGTCGTATAATAAAAGAAGAGATGTTTTCTTTGTCCGCTGACGGTATAGCAGTACCGCCGGCGGATTTTTTTGTGTTGCTCATGTAAAATCCTCCTCTTTATACTTCTCTTTGTAAAGAATTCGTGCTTCTTCCTTGATCGCCTTGACCGCCCTGATCAGATCATCGTAATTGTTAAAATCAGCTCTCAGCTCCATGCGGTTTTTTGGTGTTCTCATATGTACAAAGCCGTTCGGCTCGTCCTCTTCCGCCAACACCCAACGGTTGACAAGTCTTGTAAATGCGTTCATTGCTTATTCTTCCTCTCCCTTATACTTATCTTTAACCTTGTACCCAAAAGGCACATTACCGCTTACGATATTCTCCCAATGTTCTTTTATTTCTTCCGCAGCAAAAGAACCTTCTTCGTTTAAACACTCTTTCGCACGTTCCTGTAAACTTTCCCAAACAGAAACAGATAACACTTTTTCAAAACGTTCTTTGTACTGAGGGTATAACATTTCATCATAATCTATGAGTTTCAGCCCTGTTTTGTTGCTCCTGAAACCCCACTGCTTTACAAAGTCCCACATAACGAAGTTCGCTTGAAAACCTGTTATACCGCCATTAGGAGAATCATTAGCCGCCCACGCAGACGCCAATGCACAGGCGGCGACAGCATGACAAATTGTGCCATAATCATGCATGTAATCATTCATAACATAATTTATGAAACCGGGTAATGTCTCAAGAGTTTGTTTTCTTGCAAGTTCAAACCATTCTTTTTCAAGATGCATTTCCTCTGTAATAGGGGTTTTGTTGTTCATCGCTTATTCTTCCTCTCCTTGTATTCACACTTCGGGCAGATGTACTGCCTGATTTTTTTGTATTTGCCGCTGACGTTCCATTCAAGTCCGCACTTCTTGCACAGGCGGTAGCAGGACCGAGCAGTTAAAGCTGCTCGCAAGCTTTAACAACTCCCCCAACTTAAAGGATGCAGGGTTGTTTTTGCGATTTGAGTATGTCGCATCTGACACTCCCATGACAGCAGCGACTCTTTGTTCGCTGTATCCATAGTAGGTCTTAAAAAAGTTGATGTTTGCCAAAAGGTTTGCCATTGCTCGTTCTTTTGGGCTTTTCTTCAGTCTTGGCATTACTATTCCTCCTCATTGTAATCTTGCTATTCTTCGACAGTATCATAAGTGGCTTGAGAAAGAACTTCCTTAAAAGCATCTTTCATCTCTTCCAGTGGATTAACCGATTGCCGGCTTTGTAGTTGCGTTACAAGGTCGGCAATTTCTTTTGGATTGCCATTGATAATAATCTCCATAATTCTCACCACCTTTCATTTTCTCGCTTAGTCGTGGGTGGGCGAATTAGTTATAAAGTAACCGTACGGAAGCTTTAATGCATCACATATTCTTATATACTCATCAGCGGTAAGTTTTCTTTTCCCGTTTAAAGCTAAATTCAATGCATTTGTTGTAATTCCCGTACGCTCAGCGACAAAAGTCTGAGTAATTCCGTTCGCTTGCAGGTACTCATTAATTGATTTCTGTAACATTAAAATATCACTACCTTTCATGATTCAAATTTAATTTGAGTACATCTCTATTATATCAAATTAAATTTGTTTGTCAATAGAAAATTCAAATTATTTTTGAATTATTTTTAAAAAGTGTTTGACTTTTTCAAATGTGGCTTGTATAATGAATATATAGAAACGGGGTGAATATATGGACTATATAGCATTAGGCAAGACATTACAAGAAGCAAGAATAGCTTTGGGTTTAAAGCAAAGTGACATTGCTAATCAATTAGGCTGCACATCGGCTAATATCAGCAGTTGGGAACGCGGGAAAAGTAAAATCGATATTGATTCGTTTGCTGAACTGTGTAAAATATATCATATTGATTTTAGTAAAACTCTTGAACGTCTAAATCCGATACAGAACAGCTCTATTGAGCAATTAGATTTTTATGAACAGGAACACATAAACAAATACCGCTCACTTGATGAATACGGCAAGAAAGCGGTGGACGGATTATTAAATACCGAATACGAGAGATGTACAACTCCCACAACTGAACAGAGTATAATCCATCTCCCAAAATCTATCTTTAAACCCTCAGCAGGCTCGGGCAACTGGCTTGACGAACAGCAGCTTGAATCTGTGTCGGTGCTTGATACACCGCAAGCAAGAAAAGCGAACCTGATATTAGAGGTTGACGGAGACAGTATGTCGCCGATGTACGAAAGTGGCGATAATGTTTTGGTAAACACAAAGGCGAATGTGGCTGTCGGCGATATAGGCATTTTTATTGTTGACGGCAGCGGATATATAAAAAAACTCGGCACCGACAGACTTATATCTGTCAATCCCGAGTATGATGATATTTTCCCCACAGAGTACAGTGACTTTCGATGTGTCGGTAAGGTTTTAGGCAAAGCCGAGATTTTGGAATGAGGTGATAACGTATGAACGATTATGAAATTGTTAAGCTCATTGAAAGTGAAATAGAACCATCTTATTTGTCCGGTGCAACCCTTGTGTTAAAAGAAAACAATGCCGAAAACTCTATCTATAATAGTGTTATAATCAGAAGCCCATCGACTTTATATCGCATATGAAATGCTTGAAGAAAAAAAAAACGCCCCTACCGACTGCAATCAGTAGGAGCGGCAGAAAAAAACAAATAAAACTTTTGTCATAACCATTGCAAATATTACTTATAAGTTATATAATAAGAATAAAGGACGTATATATGAATATAATAAAGTTGACTACAGAACTAAAAAACAAACTATATAGCTACGGCTTCGTTATACATCCCGATTTAGTAAGTGATTTAGTTGATGTACTCCGTAATTCGGGCAACGAAAAAGCTTTTCTGTCAATGTTTTTCAAAAACCTGGATTTTCTAAAAGAATACGGCATTTATGCACACATTCAGTCAACAAAACAATTTGAAAAACTGAAAAACAGTTCCAATATATTTTCAATGCATATTCAAAGAAAAGGGTTCAACATAAGAATATTGTATTCTTTTCTTCCGGATAATACAATTTTACTGCACGGTTTTTACGAAAGGGAGGGAAAAAGAAATACCGACTATTCAAAACCAATTATACTCGCAGAAGAAAGGCTGAAAGAGTATAATGATTCATTAGGAGGAAGAAGCAATGAATAGATTAAGTCAAAGTAGTACCATTGATCAATTAGTAAATGTCTTAACCGCCAATCTTAGCGCGGCAGACATAAAAACAGCAATAGTTACATCGGATATTTCTTTCAGAATCACAAAAGAAAGAATTGACCGACAGATGACGCAAAAAGAGTTCGCCGAGTATATGGGAGTTACGCAAGCGATGGTTTCAAAATGGGAAAGCGGTGATTATAATTTCACCATTGGATCACTTTCTAAGATATTTGATAAGCTTAACATGGACTTTGATATCACAATCAATAAACCATCTGAGAATAATTCAACGTTTTTGAGTTATACACTAGAATCAAATACGGATTATACAGAATCAAATTTGACACAGTTATATTGCTGTGCATCATAAAGGAGAATGTCATGATTAAGTTACAAGACCTACAATCGCCATTTCAAATGCACGGCTGCATTATTGACAAGATCGAACTAAAAAACGACTTTGTTTCTATTCCTGCCGATGCTCAACTTGAATCGACTGTCAATATTAAAAACGGTATCAGCGAAATAAAGAAAGTAAATGAAGATAACATGTTACAGGCAAATCTCATTCTTGATTTACAATACTCGGCATCTTTTGAAGGAAACACATTTTCAGTTCATCTTGTTTTAAACGGATTATTTACAATGATTGAAACGAACGAAGAACTTTTCCAGAATATGCTATTGCTTAACGGAAACTCTGCGCTGTACTCTATTGCTCGTTCATATATCATAACCATTTCATCGATGTCATTGACATCAGGTCAATTAGTGTTACCGATGATCAATTTTGTAAATCTTATTAGAGAATCGCAAAAGAAACAAGAAGAATAATAAAATCCGCCCTGCTCCGCTACCAACAGAACAGGACGGCAACCACACAGCGAGTGTGCAGTACAAGTAATTGAACAAGAATATTGTACCACACTCGCCCGAAAAAATCAAGCCTTGCGGAGAAATCTCCGCTGATATTTCCGTCTGAATTTGTTGTTTGCCAAGGTCCGAGCCGCATATTCAAACAGCGAAATATCAACCCTTTTCAGGGCGGGATTTTTGCACCCATTTTTAGTTAAGGAGGTACAATATTATGCCAAAAGCTAAAAAGTTACCATCGGGCAGTTGGAGATGTCAAGTCTATCTCGGAAAAGACGAAAACGGAAAGAACATCTACAAATCAGTGACTGCCGACACAAAGAAAGAAGCTGAGTATCTGGCTGCAGAAATGCAGCTAAAGAGGAAAGAGAAAGAAAAAAATGGATTGACCCTCAAAGAGGCATACGAAAAGTACATTGAAAGCAAAAAGAATGTACTCTCGCCGAACACGATCCGAGAGTACATAAGAATGAGCCACAAGTCGTTTGAGGAGATAATGCCGCTGCTATTGTCAGAATTGACGCAGGAACGCATTCAAGTTGCAGTGGGTAATTATGCCCTTAATCATTCTGCGAAATCTACAGCGAATACTCATGGGCTTTTAAGTGCGGTATTAAAGCAGTATCGCCCCGAGTTGTCGTTACATACAAGATTACCGCAGAAACAAAAATATGAACGTCATATACCAAGTGAAGAAGATATACAAAAGTTAATAGAAACAACCGAAGGTACAAGAATACACGTCCCGATCTTGCTTGCAGCTTTCGGTTCATTTCGCCGTAGTGAGATAGTCGCATTAAAACGATCAGACGTCGAAGATAACGGCATTTGGATTAGAAGGGCTGAAGCGATCGACGAAAATCGGAAGTTTGTTACAAAAGTACCAAAAACAAGAGCCGGGTACAGATTTGTTGATACAATCCCGAACTGGGTGCTTAAACGTGTAAAGAAATGGGATTTTGATATTAATCTATACGCAATAACAAATGACTTTGAAAAAGCTATAAAGCATGCCGGCATAACACCGTGCAGATTTCATGATCTGCGGCATTTTTATGCGTCCGAACAACATGCGCTCGGTATTCCCGATAAATATATCATGAAACAAGGCGGCTGGTCTTCTGTTTCGGTTTTACAGGACGTTTACCAACATACGATTAAGGAAAAGCAAAACGAATATTCTCGGCAAGCAATAGAATATTTTGAGAAATTCAAGCCAAAAGAATGAGGCTTCCTTTTTTGTAAAAAGTCGTGTGATATTTTGTGTGATATTCTTATTCAAAAACGTGAAAAAGCTCGTTTTTTTACCAAAGTTTTTCAGTTTTTTAAGCCTATAAAAACAAAAAAGACCGCATAAACACTGAAATTTCAGCATTTATGCGGTCTTTTAATAAAAAGCGAATGACGGGACTCGAACCCGCCACATCCACCTTGGGAAGGTGGCGCTCTACCGGATGAGCTACATTCGCATATGTTATAAAAAAATTAAATAACCTCTCTATCCACATTTTTCTATGAACAGAGAGGATCTGGAGGCGTCACCCGGATTCGAACCGGGGAATGAGAGTTTTGCAGACTCTTGCCTTACCACTTGGCTATAACGCCATATAATACAAAAGAGCGGATGACGGGGCTCGAACCCGCTACCTCCACCTTGGCAAGGTGGCGCTCTACCAGATGAGCTACATCCGCATTTTTTTGGTGCCTCCGGGCGGAATCGAACCACCGACACGGGGATTTTCAGTCCCCTGCTCTACCAACTGAGCTACAGAGGCATAAAATGGCGACCCGGA
>OMYH01000082.1 GCA_900315255.1 uncultured Eubacteriales bacterium
CATACCGCAAAAACGGAAAACCTAAGTTTTTCACAACCATTTTCGCAAAACCGGCTTATCACTTAATTGTTTGTTGAATTATGCGGTGTTGCCTTAAGATATTGTGTTTTGTGTAAAAGTCCCGAACATACCCGATTGTATTTTCTTTCCTTATCCTTTTCGCATTTTCTGTGTCCAGGAAATCATAGTCGATAAAAATCAGGTTTGAATCATTTTTATTGTCCATCTAAAAATCCTCCATATGTTTTTCTCTTTCAGTAAACGGCAAATAATTTACTGGGTCATTATTATCAGTTGAAAGGATCCAACTTAATATGCATTTCTTTACCATGCGGTTCATTAGATTAAGTAAGCAGAAAATCATGAATAAATAACTCCATATAAATCAATATGCTTAAACTGTTAACTTTCTTGATTATAGCCAAGATAAGCTCATTCTGAAAAGGGATACTCTAAGTCAGAGTATTCCACAATTCTTCTGCCATAGCTTTTATAATTTCCTCGTTTTCTTCCCAAATAAACTTGTCTTTTTCGCTTATACCTCTGTAAAGATTCAGTACCTTGTAATCGTCAGTACGCATTTTCCCGATACGCGAATATCCGCAGTTCTGCATATATCGTCTGGCTTCGTCATTGTATTCCCTCTTGCTTTGGATCCAAACAAATAATCCGGCACGTTCGGCAGATTTGAGATGGTCACCGCCGAAGTGGTGACGCAGCAGTGCTATCAGATATCTGTGCTCCTTGCTTTTGTTATATTCAGTGTCATATTTTGACTTTCTGTGAAATGTGCGAAAAAACACAACTTTTCTATCTCCGATAGTTTTTTCTACAAAACGAAGCCTTGTATGATCGAGCTTGATCTCATTCTTTGTAAATTTATACTCATTATCTGTACTCATCAAATAGCAGCCAAACCTGGTATCATCATCGGTTATAATATTATCTGTGTAAAGAAACGAAGTTCCGAATTCGTATGTCATATCTTTATCGTCTATAACAAGATATCTGTCCACATCATCTTTATGGGCTTCGATCCATTTTCTTATAGCAACAACTTTTTCTTCAACATAATGGTCGCTGTCCTTTTGTGTCTTTTCCATTTCCTCAAAAGAAATATTTTCGCAAGTGTCAAGCAAATAATCCTCAAGCCCATAAAAGATTAAAAACAGTCGGAATCTTTCGTTATCGTTCCACTGCCGCCATCCTGTACTCATGACGATATATGCTTCCATATGGTGACAAAGATAGGCTATTCTTCCGACCGCTATTTCGTTCCAATCATAATAAGCCGCAGCAACATCATATTTATCACCGCGTCTTACTACTTCCGGGTCGTATTTTTCGCATAGCTTTTCTATCATGGCATCAAGGTCATATTCGTGTCTCATCTGACTGTGGTAAGGCTGAATGACGCCATCAATATCAAGAAAAATGATACTCTTTTTTCTTTCTCCCAAATCTGGATCATTGCGAAATAAGTCAATTCCTTTATGCATTCTGCATCCTCTCCTTGTAATGATTTTCAGTTGATCACCTTATGTTTATCTATACCCAGCCATTTCAGTGCCGCATCAGTATCACGGATGAGCCAACGGAAAAAGCCTTCAACGACCTGATCGACTGTCATATTGTTTTCATCCAGTATCTCAAAGAGCTTGTCCTTTTCCTCCTGAGATAAAGTAACGCATATTGTTTCCATAATAACTGCCTCCTTGTATGTAATTCGGATATCCATCCGAATTATAGCATAGGATTTTTCATTTGTCATTTAACTGCTGATTCAATAAAAATCATGACCGACTATCTGAAAAACGGCTTGTTTTCAGCCTTTTTCAGATGCCGGTCTTTTTTTATGTTTTACTCTTTTTCCGGAAATGCGATGACCATGCGGAAAACTCATTAAATCAGCAGTTCAACGATTTCGGGGTTTTTTGGCTGTTCATAAAAATTTTACAAATCACACCTATATCAGAGAGGCAATACAACGACTCCGAGCAGCTCCCAGTATGATTTTCGGAGCTCATCAGACTCCTGCATTTTGCTGCTGCACCACTTTATTATTTCCATAACTCTCTCGTCAGAAAGAGTCTCTGTTGTCAGGACAAGCAGTTCATCGACCGGAACATGGAGCATACATGCAAGAGTGTAAAGATGGTCAACAGTCGGCAGAGCCGCCCCGCTGAACCAGCGGTATACTGACTGCGGCGATCTTAAATTCAGTTCTTTCTGTATTTCTGCAATGGTTATATTCTTCTCAGCAAATAGTTCTTTCATATGCGCTCCCGTCTTTTTCATATCAACTACATAATTCATATATGACACTCCCCGGATGAATTGGTGGTGATATGTTAGCATTCCTATGGCAGGAAAACAAGAGGTATCATACACAAATCATTTACGAATTGTTTGTTGAGTCGTTGTATTGATGATTACATTCAATCAGTGGTACAATCGTACCTGATAATTTCGATCAGCAGTTTAACGGGGTGACGATAATGAAAAGTCCGATGGGAAAAGAAGCTGAAATTCTGCGAAACAAAAGGTTAGAATCAGGCTTGTCGCAGATGCAGGTGGCTGTAAAGGCGGGGATAGTTTTGCAGCAGTACCAGAGATTTGAATACGGATATCAAAAACTGTCGAACGCCAATATGATAACAGCGCTCAGGATATGCGCTGCCCTTGATCTTGATCCGTATGAGTTTGTTACAGATATTGGTGCTTTGTGCAAGGATGACAAATAAAGCTTAGTACATTCTACATTTCGGTACATCATCTATGGTGTTGATAATATGTGCTTATTACGGTAACATAGGCATAAGACCGATGGTCTGAAAAAATATCGAGAGGATGAGAATGCCTTATGATCGTATTTACAGAAGGTGACGGTTATGGATGATATACGCAGAAACGCTGAAAAAAGAGCCGCCAATCCGAGTACGGCTCCTGCCGGAACTGCCTTTGAAACAGAGCGTCAGAAGCAAAAAGCGGCTCTTGTAAGACAGCTTGACGAGTTTGACCCGAGCAGGGTAAGGAAGATATCAGCATATTCGGAAACATCAGAAACCAATAAGGAGTTTCGCGTTGCTGCATATTGCAGAGTATCTACTGATGACATAGACCAGGCAATATCTATCAGCCTGCAAATGAAGCAGTACAAGGAAAAAATTCAGTCTAATCCAAACTGTAAATATGCGGGAACATATGTTGACAACGGATTCAGCGGAACAAATACTGCTCACAGACCGGGTTTCCTTAAGCTCATAGAAGATGCCAGAGCAGGAAAGTTCGATATGATAATAACAAAGGCGGTATCACGTTTTGCGAGAAACCTTCTTGATTGTATCGGTTATATTGAAGAACTTAAAAGCCTTGACCCGCCTGTGAGAGTTTTCTTTGAACAGGAAAACCTTGATACCGGATTACAGACAAGCGGCATTATACTTTTTGTTCTTGCTATGGTAGCCGAAGAAGAAAGCCATATGAAAAGCGAAGCTATGCTGTTATCCCTTGAATGGAGATTCAGTCGTGGGCGCTTTATGACCCCTGCTCTTTTCGGTTACGATAAGGTCGAGATAAAGGACGAATACGGTGGTAAAAGAAAGATACTGCAAATCAATCAGCCACAGGCGCAGGTCGTGAAATGGATGTACGCAACTCTTCTTAACGGAGGCACTACTGACGAGATAGCAGAGCGGCTGACAGAACTCCAGATACCGACAGGAGGCAGAAGGCGGATTGACGGAGCAGTAAATACACAGTGGACAGGCACGGGTGTTGCATCGCTCATGCGAAATGAACGGTATTGCGGAGATGTTCTTGCAAGAAAAACATATACGCCGAATTTCAAGGATCATAAATCTAAGAAAAACAAAGGCAAGAAGAATAAGTATTTCCAGCCAGATCATCACGATGCTATTGTCACAAGGGCAATATGGAATGCCGCTCAGAGGATACTTAACAGCAGACGCTACGGACACGAGGGAGAGTACCTTCCCATGAGAGTTATAGACAGAGGTGTTCTGACAGGGTTTATTTCAATGAACCGTTCCTGGGCAGGATTTGAAGCGGATGATTATTTCCGTGTTTCACAGATAGCAATGGGGATACTTGATGATAATCTTGAACCCGATCTTGAAAATGAGTACATACCCGATGGCGGTCATCGTTTGGGCGGTATGATCGATGATCACGGCATATCAAGAATTGCCAGAGAGCTTACAGAGGCTGAACAACAGATAAAGGACGAGCTTGAAGGAAAAGACAGCGAAAACGGAAGTCTTGATGAACAGGCTCAGATGATAAAAACATATCAGGTAGTAAGCGGAGATATGTTCAGCAAGGTGTTTGAACCTATTTTTTACATAAAGAAACAGATGATTCATTTCAATCATACCTGCCGAAAAAAGCTTGATGTTGAATATATCGAGATCCTCTTTAATCCCGTAGAGCGTATGATAATTGTCAGAGCCTGTGATAAAACGAATCCTAATGCATTTCCCTGGGACGGAAAATCAAAGGGAGCAAGCTCACTGTGCAGGCTCATTTATGAAAGTATGGGATGGGATAAAGAATACAACTACAGTGTTCCCTGTCAGGAACTGCCGATAATGCTGAGTGACAATACGATAAAAAAGATACTGGTTTTTGATCTTGATAACTATATCGGAAAGGCGATACATAAAAAAGGCGAGATAATAATTCCGAATAAACCTCAGTTGGAAGAAACAGAGATCAGTGACGATACAAAGAGCTTTTATTTTCCACCCGATGCCGGAGATGAACCGCAGGAGCTTGTGGAGCTTGCAGAGCAGGTGCAGAAGGAACTGGAACTTAAAAAAAGAATATTCGGCACTCCGGCTTTCAAGCATTCATCTGCTTTCAGAAATATTGACACAGAATGTTCGGGAGAGGAATGGTTCTTTCCGGCACGTCCGATAGACAAGGATCATAAGGTAGCGGGTGATATTATAGACAGCCTTATGACTTCTATCATACAAAACCCTCCTGAACCGCCGGGAAGTAAAAACGAAAATGATCAGTCGGATAAAACGGTCATAATTATTTCAGAAAACGATACGGAGGTGGATTGAATGTCAAGGGACCCTTCAAAAAGCAGACAAACAATGTCAAGCGTATGATGTGGCTTGAAAGAGCTTCTCCGCGCAGCGGTGAAGTATATAAAGCCAAACGTGCATTCACAGAAAGCGACAGGCTATATTGTCACAAGCAAGGATTGCTATTTATGGAGGCGGCAGCAATGGGGCTGAAAATGGAGGACTTTGCGCCTCTGTATATGAGAAGTCAGCTTGCAGGTGTGGTAGATCATTATTTCTGCTCAGCCTTCCAGGATGAATCCGATCTTGCAAGACTCCTCCAGATGCCGGTTTTAGTTGATAATCCGAGAGTCATCATTGAGACTCTCTACTGGATAGAAGATATCATATCAAAAACAAGCGAAACAGACAACAAAAGCCTTATCCTGTCAAAGGCATATCAGGCGGAAAGTGCTCAGCCGCCGAAAGCACTGCTTGAATTATCAGGCTGTGAGGTAAATGATATTGACACACTCTCCTATGCTTACTGGCTCGGATATATGTACCGCTGCGAATGTATAATGCACGATGAATCGAGCCGGATGATAAACGGAGCTTTTGATGAAAAAACTATGCTGACAATTTTTAAGGAGATATCGGACAGTCCGCTCAACAAAGAAAACCTGTCGGACTGTGCTGTGACAATTTGTGAATTGCTTGACCGTCTTCTGATCGAGAAGATCTGGAAAAACAAGCATTACAAAGATTGTATATAAGGAGGAGTACGATGGAAAATACGCAGTCATGGATGAACGGGCTGAATCAACAGATAAGACCTATAAGTCAACAGCCAGTTAATGTACAGTTCGGACTGACCCGTGAGGAACAGCTTGAAGCAAAGCGTCTTGCGGAGGAAGCTGATTTCAGCTTTGAGGGTTATCAAGTAGTAAGGCGTGAGTTTATCTCCCACCGCTTTGATCCTGCAATGACAATAAAGGGAAACAGCATTACATTCAACAATGCCTGCATCAGCAAGCTCGAAAATGCTTCATACATACAGTTCCTTATCAATCCAACGGAGCAGAAAATGATAATACGACCATGTGACGAGGGAGCCAGAGACGCTATACGCTGGTGCGTATTAAAAGCAGATAAGAGAAAAAGCCGTCAGATAACCTGCAAGATATTTGCAGAAAGGCTCTATGAAATGATGGGGTGGGATCCGATTTACAGATACCGTTTGCAGGGGATGAAAATAAGATATAACAATGAGCAGATGTATTTATTTGACCTTAATTCTCATGAGTGTTTCCTGCCGCAGAAAAAAGACCCAGCAACAGGTAAGGTCAAAGCAGCATCGGCACAGTTCCCGCAGGATTGGCAGAGCGGTTTTGGTATGAATGTTTCCGAGCATGATATGTCAACACAAGTAAACTTCCTTGAAGGTTACATTTCACCAAATGACACGGAGCAAACGGAGGGCAGCGATGAATAATATAATACTGAGTCTTGATTTAAGAGAAGGACTTTTTACACTCAATGAGGGAACGATAGACGCACTCGGCAGACCGAGGCAGGTTCAGATACTTATCAACATAGCAGAAAGGATGCTCGTGCTCAGAGCATGCGGCACAGAGGACATTGAGGCGGTCGTGCTGCCAACGGAAAATGTCATGTTCACGGAAATAGGCGCAAGAAGCATAATGAAGCAGATAAAGCAGAAAATGAACTGGAACGATGACAGAACGCGGGAATGCATCGGTGTATGCTACCCGGAGATCAAGGCTGTTTGCTTTGATCTTTCAAAGGTCAGGATTATTGAGTAAGAGAGAGGTGCGAATATGGACAGAGAGCGGCTTTTCAGGATCATCGGTGAGAAATACATAGCCAGAAATGAACTGTACGGTTACCTTCCTTTAGGCGTTAATGCAGATGAGATATGGAAAACGGTGCTTGAACAGCGTCGTGCCAAAGCAATAACACTGCCGCTTACAAACGCTGATGGGGAACCGTATTGGTATACTCTGACAGACAGTATGATTGTCGCAAGTGAAAAAATAGTAAACGAACTATATGAGAATGATTATACTGACAAGCTGTTAAGCTCGGTTATGACGATCAGGGAAATATTCTTTACGGGATATCTTGAAGGGTCGCAGATATCCGCTCAGGAGGCA
>OMYH01000036.1 GCA_900315255.1 uncultured Eubacteriales bacterium
GGGATATTTCAATTTGTCAAGTGGTATTTTAAACAACATTTACTGTTGCTTTTTGTACATTGTTTTTTTGATGCTTAAGTTGTGGATAGTGATTGATAATCTGGTCATGAAAAACTGTACTCTTATCAATACTACCCTTGCGTTTGAATATTCTGCTGTAAATGCCGAAATCAACGGAAAAATCGACAGTGTTCTCAACCCCGCAAGCGGAACAATCACCGCCGATAAGATCGACGAGCTTATCCTTGAAAGAGATCGCAGCGATCCCGAAAAGCTATCAATAATCATTAGACAGAAGGATAATTCATAATATTTATAATATATTTCTATAAAAATCCTTGTATTCCCCCAAAGTTTTTGTTATAATTGAGATGTAGAAATTATAACAAAGGGGTGAACACCTATGACAGAATACGAGGACAGAATACATGAGCTTGAAGAGAGGCTGATGCAGCTTGAGTTTGAGCTTGAAGAAAAAAACAGTGAGGTTCTTTCTCTGAAAAAGGAGAACCAGAAACTTTATGACGGTGTCAAACAAGCGATGGATCAGGCGAGTATGTACCGGACCGAGCTTGAAAAGGACAGGGTCTTTTACGGTGAGAAGATCGCACAGCTTGCAAAGGAGAAGTCGAAGCTTTATGAAGAGCTTGACATTCTGAAGGTTGAGTTTGAAAAAGCAGACAGAATATTCTCTACCGTTACGGAAGCCAAGACTCAGATGAAAAAAGACTCGATGAAGCTTATGGACGAGGTCAGAGAAACAAGCATGGACGCTGTCACCATGATAGAGTATGTACTTAAAGATATCGCAAAAATGAAGCTCGACCTTGAGAATCTTTCAAAAGCCGAGAGTGCTTCACAGTCTGATGTTGACGAAGAGATCTCACTTATGATCGATCTGTTAAACAGACATAATACATACCTTACGACCATCAAGAGCGGATTCTATAAGATCAACAACATTCAGGAATACGAGAACAGCTTTGACGATCTTTCTCTTGTAAGAAACGATACAAAAATCGTAAACGGAAATTATGTAGATTGATGTTCTATACACCTCAATAAATGAATAATATTTATCGAGGTGTATTTTATTATGGAGAAATTAAAGCAGAGTTTATTTAACATCATTTTTTATATTGTTATAGTTGCATTGATCATAGGTCTTGTGCTTCTTGTGATATTCGCAGTTATGAAAATCAACGTCTATGCAGATGAAACAAGATCATCTGCCCCACTCTGTGTCGTCATTGACGCAGGTCACGGCGGTGAAGACGGCGGCGCCCGGAGTGCAGACGGGATTGCCGAAAAAGGGATAAATCTTGCGATCTCGCAGACCTTGCGGGATTATTTTGAACTCTCGGGAATCAAGGTACTGATGACTCGTGACGATGATACACCTATGGGAGATCAGTCGCTTTCAACCTTCAAAGAACGAAACCGAGATGATTTCAGAGAAAGGCTCGCTTTATTCAACAGAGAAGATGTAGACTGCGCAATAAGCATTCACCAGAATAAATTCACCGAACCGCAGTACAGCGGGGCGCAGGTTTTTTATTCTCCGAATAACGAAAAAAGCGCCGTTCTGGCGGAATATATCAGAAAATCCGTGACCGGTCTTTTACAGCCCGACAACGAAAGACAGAACAAAACTTCCGACGGCAACATATATCTGCTTGACAACTGCAGCAACCCCTGCGTTCTTGTGGAATGCGGCTTTTTATCGAATCCCGAAGAAACCGCCAAGCTTGCTGACGAAGAATACCAGAAACAAATAGCTTTTGCAATATACACAGCCGTTGTGGAATATCTGGCAAAAGAGTAACAGAGTAATAATAAAAAGGAATATAATAATATGGCAAAATCAAAAAGTGCATATATATGCTCGGAATGCGGCTATGAATCGCCGAAATGGTACGGAAAATGCCCGGGCTGCGGCGAATGGAACACTATGAACGAAGAGATGGTCGCACCTGTGAGCAAGTCAGCAGAGGCAGCGATCAAACGAAACACGTCTTATTCTACACCTCTGCGGCTGCAGGAGATCACGACAGCCGATGAATTCAGATACAAAACAGGGATCGGTGAGCTGGATAACGTTCTCGGCGGCGGTATTGTAAAGGGCTCGCTTGTTCTGATCGGCGGTGATCCGGGTATCGGAAAATCGACTATTCTGCTGCAGGTATGCAAAAACCTCGGTGACAAGATCAACATTCTGTATGTATCGGGAGAGGAATCACGAAGGCAGATCAAGCTTCGTGCCGACAGACTGGGCGTTGAAAACGAAATGCTGGTCATGACAGAAACCGATATAGAAATAATAACGGAACAAATAAAGACGATCAGACCCGAGCTTGTGATAATCGACTCGATACAGACGATGAATCTGACCTCGCTCAATTCCTCTCCGGGCAGCGTTACTCAGGTGCGTGAATGTACCAATGTTCTGATGAGGATCGCAAAGGCACTTGAAATTCCTGTTATTGTAGTTGGTCATGTAAACAAAGACGGCGCTATCGCAGGCCCGAAGGTGCTTGAACATATAGTAGATGCCGTGCTGTACTTTGAAGGTGACAGACAGCTCACATACAGAATACTTCGAGCGGTAAAAAACCGTTTCGGATCTACTAACGAGATCGGTGTTTTTGAGATGACATACAAAGGTCTGGAAGAGGTCGTCAACCCCTCTCTCATGCTGCTGTCAGGCAGACCGAGAGGGGTATCTGGAACGTGCGTGGCGTGTACCATGGAAGGCTCACGGCCTATACTTGCAGAGGTGCAGGCTCTTGCGACAAACTCGGGTTACGGCACTGCAAGGCGTATGGCAACCGGCTTTGACTATAACAGAATGAATCTGCTGATCGCTGTGCTTGAGAAGAAGGGTGGATTTTACTTTGCAGGTGCAGATACATATGTGAATGTTGTCGGCGGCTTTAAGCTGGACGAAAGGGCAGTCGATCTGTGTGTTGCCCTTTCATTGGTAAGCAGCCTGAAGGACTTCCCTATTCCCGATGACGTGATAGCATTCGGCGAGATCGGTCTTGCAGGCGAGATCCGAAGCGTATCTCAGGCGGAAAAACGCATTAACGAAGCGTCAAGGCTTGGGTTCAAGAAATGCCTTCTGCCTTATTTCAATCTGAAGAATCTCTCCAAAGAGAATTTCGGCGACATCGAGCTTATAGCAGTCCGATCTGTGAGAGAGGCGGTTAAGATCATTAGCAGTAAGTAGGATTTTTTTGTGGAAATGATTTTCAATAATATTTTTCAAATAACTATTGCTTTTTTGGAAAGTGTGTAGTATAATTAGTTTAAGGAAGAAAAAAAGCTTCCCGTTTAATATGAAAATTACAGTAGTCATAATTTGATGCTTCCTAAACACACGGATTGCCTCCCTGTTCGGTCGGGGAGGCTTTTCGTGTACTTTTTTATATGATTCCTGTTATTACAAGAGTTGATGTTCCCGGAGTAACGCTTACCACGCCTTTTGTCTTATCCTGGTCGTATGAAGCTGCCTCTACCGTTACCCTGTCGCTGCCCGAGATAAATACGCCTGTAGACTGGTCATAACTGTAGTCAACGCCCTGAACCCAAGGAGTATCGTTGAATGTGGCTGTGATATTGGATATGATCGGGTTGAACGTATCGGTGATGACTGCGCCGCTTGTGACAGCCGTATTTCCTGTGTTTTGTATCACAAAGGTGTATGTTACAGTACCGTTCTCCATGACAGGGATCGGAGAGATCGACTTTGAGATAGACAGATCAGGCTCGGTGCTGACATTGATTGTTTCCTGGGCAGAAACCGTAGTCAGATTTCCCGTGAGGGTTGCGGTATTGGTGATAACGCTGTTGGGCTGCAACGGTGTAAACTCGTTGGTATGCGTTTCGTATACGAAGGTTGCGGAACCGCCCGCAGGAACGGTAAACCCGGTCACTGTGAGGGAATCTCCGCCTGTGACTGTAGGCGTAGGCTGAAGAACGTTATTTCTGAAATAACGCAGGCTGTTCTCCGAATAAGTCAGCGGTACAAAGGTGTTTGCATTAAGTGCATATGCGCCCAGGTCATCGGTGAGAGTCAGATTTGTAAGATCGGTATTACCCGAGTTGATGATATTTATCACATACGACACAGAATCGTTCGCCGTATAGACCTCGTTCACAGCCGTTTTTGTAACAGACAGCACATCTTGGATCTCCCCTATTGCCAGGTTTGATACCGCAACGGTGTTGTTGTAGGTGAGTTGTGCCTGGTTCGTAAATTGAGCCAAAATCGTCATTCCTTTCAGATAGTATAATTAGGATCAGTGTGTATACGCTCCGACTATATCAATACAAAAGCGGAATAACTTCTGTATTGATCTGAAACACACTGAAGGAACAACTGAGATTAAATCGACTGAGCAGCTATCCTGCTCGATTCTATCAGCATCTCCTTGATCCTTATACATAATATGCAAAAAATGAAACTATGATATTACGAAACGAAAAAATCCCGAGAACTTTTCAGCAAACGCTGTGCTCTCGGGAATATTTATTATTATCATATTTTATGCAGCATCTTCATCATCTTTATATGGTGTTTCGGATAATGTGGAAGTCGTGCTCGATCCACGTGAAGAATCTGTATAGAATACCCCTGCAGCTTCGCTCGCAGCACGCTCTTCCTCCGCCTTACGCTGCCGTTCTTCGATCTCAGCCTGATATTCTGCGGCATGAGGAGAATTTGTTTCATACACGGCGAACTGAGAGTTATGCGCTGTTCCCCGTTCGACAGGATAACCGTATCGTGAGAGAAGCTCGTCGACTGTAACAAAGACATATCCCTGTTCCTTCAGTTTGTCGATCGCCATAAAAGCACCGTCTACGCTGCTGTCATAAATATCATGGAAAAGAACAATGTCGCCGTCCCAGACATTATTGACAACAACATCACAAACAGAGTTTGCATCTCGTGACTGCCAGTCAAGTGTATCAAGCGACCATAAGGCGAGAGTCTTATCGGTAATACCTGCATCGGTTTCTGCATTATGTGATCCGTAAGGAGGACGGAAGGCGGTCGACTTTTGTCCGCAGGCATTGAATATTGCGTCGTCTGTCCGCTGGATCTGATTATTTCTCTCCTGTGCTGACAAACCTGTAATATCTGTATGATTGTAGGTATGGTTCCCTATCTGATGACCGCCTGCAGCCATCATTGGCAGCACCTCGGGATATTCCTCAACACACTCACCGCACATGAAGAATGTCGCTTTTACACCTCGTTCGTTCAGTCCGTTTATGAGCTTTTCGGTATATTCTCCGGGACCGTCGTCAAAAGTCAGAGCAACAGCTTTTTTGCCGTCAAGGGTATCCGTGTCGATAACAAGCTTATCGTCAGCGTCGTATCGATACTCAACCTTCTCTGTTTTTGTTTCGGTACTTGTATCGGAAGACGGCTCTACTGCGCTTGAAACAACCGCAATGTCGGAATTTGTCTGATCTTCGACTTGCGACACAACGGAATCTGTATCGGCGGCGGTATCACCTTCTTTAGATTTGTCTTTACCCTTAAAGAGTGACGCAATACCGTTAAAGATAGCAACAATAATAAGCAGCAGAACAAGAAGAATAATAACTCCGCCGATAAGCATTTGTGCACGATATTTATAACCTTTGATCTGCAGGATTTCCGGAACAACAGATCCATTCTTTTTCAAAACACATTACACCCTCTCATGTTTGTATACACTAAAAGTATAACACATTTGTTACAATTTGTCAACGATAATTCAACAATGCATTAAAAAAGTGTAATTTGTTATTTTTATTCGTGATCACTTGCCGCCAAGCTTAACGTTAATGATCCTATCGTAATATGTATACAGCTTTTGTGTACCGTTTTCAAGATGATAGTAATGTATTATATAAGGGAAAAGCAGTACCAAAACCATTACAAACAAAAGGAGCATGGACAATGTCTTGAAGTAAACCAAAGCGACCAGGACTATTATAGCGACCACAGCAAACAGACTCATAACGATCAGATGAATAAGTCTTTCGTGCTGGAAAAACTGTATCTGGGTCAACAGCTGCTTTGTGAGCGCTTCGATCTCTTTTTCGCTGAGCTTTGCCAGACGGTCACCGTTTGTTTGTTCGTCAATATAAGCGATATAATCGAGCAATCTTTTATACATATCTCCTCACCTGTATCCTAACCCTTTGCGTCGTACCATGTTTTGCCGATATGTGCGTCCACGGTAAGCGGAACACTCAAAGCAACTGCATTCTCCATCTCTTCCTTCAAGATGGCTGCTGCTTTCTCAGCCTCTTCCTCGGGTGACTCTATGATCAGTTCGTCATGCACCTGAAGAATAAGACGTGAGCTCATGTTTTCGGCTTTCAGCCTGTTAAACACCCTTATCATAGCTATCTTGATTATATCTGCAGCCGTACCCTGAATAGGCATATTTCTCGCAACACGCTCACCGAATGATCTCAGATTGAAATTTGATGATGTAAGCTCAGGAAGATAGCGGCGTCTGCCAAACATGGTATCGACATAACCGCTGTCCTTGGCTTTTTCCACAACAGCTTTCATATACTTGTCTACACCGCTGTAATGTTTAAGGTAAGCCTTTATATAATTATCTGCCTCTTTTCGTGATACTCCAATATCCTTCGCAAGAGAGAATGCGCCGATACCGTACACGATCCCGAAATTAACAGCCTTCGCTCTGCTTCTCATAGCTGAAGTAACCATCTCAACAGGCATATCAAACACCTGCGATGCAGTGACGGTATGAACATCGGTACCCTCTTTGAATGCCTTTATCATCTCGGGATCATTGGCGATATGCGCAAGGACTCTCAGTTCGATCTGAGAATAATCTGCGTCTGCAAGGACCCAACCGTTCTCGGCGGTGAAAAATCTTCTCAACTCTCTGCCAACCTCTGTACGGACGGGAATATTCTGCAAATTCGGTTCGAGTGAAGAGATCCTGCCTGTTCGAGTTTCGGTCTGGTTAAATACCGAATGTATTCTTCCGCTGCTGTCGGTAACCTTGACCAGACTGTCGCAATAAGTCGATTTCAGCTTAGACAGTGATCTGTATTCAAGTATCATATCTATGGCAGGGTGGGCATATCTCAATCCCTCAAGTACCTCGGCGCTTGTAGAATATCCGCTCTTTGTCTTCTTTGATGACGGCAGACCCAGCTTTTCAAACAACGCCTCGCCAAGCTGCTTGGGAGAATTTATATTGAATTTATATCCGATCGACTCATAGATACTCTTTTGCAGCCCGTCGATCTTTTCCCCGAGCATTGCACCGTATTTTGAGATCTCATCTTTGTCGACACGGAATCCGTAGTGTTCCATACTTGCAAGCACCTGTGCAAGAGGTATCTCGATATTGCGAAGCAAGTCGGTCTGACCGTTCTCTGTAAGCTTTTTCCCGAGTATGCCGCACAGCTTCGGCAGAAATGCCGTGTTCGACGCATACTCGCTTACATACAGAAGAGAGTCTTCATAATACTTCACATTTACCGAGTATTCCTCCATGAGTCTGTTTGTATCGTATGAGCTTGCGGAGGGGTTCAGGATATATGCAGCAAGCTGAATATCCATGACGATATTGTTCACATCATTATCGTATTTTATCGCATAAGAAAACAGCTTCTTGCTGTCGGAGGTGTATTTTTCGATACGGTTATCAGCCACGAGCTTTAACAAAAATTCCCGTGCAGCACTTTCGTCAATTATGATACACAGCTTATCTTTGGTGTAAACATATAAAATAATCGCCCCCGATTTATCTGTATCGGCGATGAAAAAGGCTTTTTTATTTACGAGCAGAGTATTATACAGATCATCTGTATCGGGTTGAGTATCTATAGGCGTGACAGATTCTTCCTCTGAAGTCGCTTTGTTCTCAATGATAACATTACTTTTCAGATCCCACTTTTTTATCAGAGAAAAAAGCTCGAGAGAAGCAAGCTTTCTTACCGCCTCGGACGTGTCCGTCGAAGAAACGCCGTAGTGCGACAGATCTCGGTCGATCGGGGCTTCACGGCTGATAGTACCGAGCATTTTGCTCATGAATGCACTGTCCTTCCCGGCGGAGAGCTTTGCACGCATACCGGGCTTAATGTCGATCGTATCTATATTATCGTAGATGTATTCTATCGAACCGAAGTTCCGGATAAGGTCGCCTGCGCCTTTTTTTCCTATGCCTGCCACACCGGGGATATTATCGGATGTATCGCCCTGGAGAGCCTTTATATCAATGAGCTGATTTGGTGTTACGCCGTACTCTTCTTTGATTTTTTCTGTATCATATAGTACGGCTTCGGCCTTGCCCATTTTTGTGGCGGCAAGACGTACCGTAACGTTATCCGACACAAGCTGAAGGGAATCTCTGTCGCCTGTTGCGATGACACATTTCTCACCTCTGATGTCGCATTCCGAGGCAAGCGTACCAAGAATATCGTCTGCTTCAAAGCCCTCGCACTCAACGAGAGTATAGCCGAGAGTCCTGAGCAGGTCTTTGAGAACAGGCATTTGTGAGGCAAGCTCGGGCGGCATATCCTTGCGATTAGCCTTATATCCGTCATATGCCTTATGGCGGAATGTAGGTGCTTTCAGGTCAAAGGCGATCGCCACAGCGTCGGGGTTTGATACTTCTTTGATTTTATCCAGCATTGTAAGAAAACCGTAAATGGCATTTGTGAACTGCCCGTCTTTTGTGCTAAGCAGCTTTATACCATAAAATGCGCGGTTGACTATACTGTTTCCGTCAACGACTAAAAGCGTCATAATCTTACTCCTCACTTGTTAATCTATCAGACTTGTTACTGCCGTAACCTCTTTATCTCTGACATATACTCTCGGAACACGCTTCCCGACCAGACAAACCACCTCGTAGTTGATCGTACCTGTCCAGGCGGCAACGTCGTCCATGGATATTTCTTCGCTGCCCGATCTTCCAACAACAGTCACCGTATCGCCGACATTAACATTCTCTATGTCTGTAATGTCGATCATGCATTGATCCATGCATATTCTTCCGACCACCTTGGCTTTTCTTCCCTTTATAAGCATGAATGCGTCGCTTGCAAGGTTTCGTATGTATCCGTCGGCGTATCCGATCGGCACGGTAGCAATTTTCATTTTTTTGTCTGCCTCAAAGGTTCTGCCGTAGCTCACTGTTGTGCCGGGTTCAATTTCTTTAATATGCGCTATTACCGATTTTATCTCCATGGCAGGCTTCAGTGCAAGCTGTCCTTTGAGCTTTGATGACGGAGAAAGGCCGTACAGAATGATACCGGCTCTTACCATATCCATATTGACCTCCTGATAATCCATAATAGCGGCGCTGTTTGAACAGTGCTTGATGATCTTATCGGTGTCAACGCCGTTTTCTTTGAGAATATCTATTACATAATTGAAGCACTCAATCTGATGAAGCGTATATTCTCTTCCTTCTTCTTTTTCATCGGAAACAGCGAAATGGGTAAAAATACCCTCTATGTTGAGATTATCGAGCCTCAGAATCTCCATAACATCATTTTTTGTATTATCTCTGTCAATATTCTGACACATTATTCCAATCCTGCTCATACCCGTATCAATCTTGATATGAGATTTTACGGTAACACCCAGTTTCTTCGCGCTCTCCGACAGCTCCCTTGCGTAATCAAGCGACAGGATCGCCTGTGATATATTATTTTCCGCAAGCTCTCCTGCATACTCCGCAGGAGTATAACCTAAGATCAGAATAGGCAAAGCAATGCCGCCTATGCGAAGCTGCAAGGCTTCTTCTAAGTTTGACACCGCAAAAAAATCTGCACCGAGCTTCTCATAAAGCTCAGCAAGCTCCAATGCGCCGTGTCCGTATGCGTCAGCTTTTATGACGCAGCAAAGCTTTGTGCCTTCTTTAAGCTGCTGCCTGATCTCCAAGAAGTTGTGTTCTATTCTGTTAAGGCTTATCTGTGCCCATGTACGTCTGAAATAATTATCCATTTATATTTCCTCCAAACAAAGAGTTCCATATATCATTATATTACTAACGGCGAGAAAAGGCAACATTTTCTTTTTCGAATATCAAGGCAATCGCATGAAAATTTTTACACTCAGATCAAATATAAAAGATTATCCGTAAGATATCTCGCCGCACATATCAGTTATTATTAATCCCGACAGATTGTAGTGATACTTGCTAAACATGATAGAACAAGCGCAGCAGATTAATTTTTTTGCTGCGCTTTATTTCAAAAAAGCAGGGCAGCCGGACATGAAACTCTGTCGGCTACCCCATATCATCGTCAAAATGATTATCCTGCAGCTTTTTTTCCACCTCGCTGCGTTTAAGCATTCGTCCGTTATGAAAAATATATTCATCTTTTGTTTCGTGTACTGCTTGTGACAGCTCGTCAGCTTCGGCCTGTTCGATAACGACAGCGGACTTCTTGTCCTCTTGCGGTTTGTTGTCTTTTCTCGATTTATCAAGAATGTTTATCATACCATCATACACATAGAATGTGATTATGTACTGTACGGTTGACGGGATTATCAGCAGAGAGAGAAATACTGCGAGCACCGCAAAAGCTATCGGATGAAAGAATATAGCAAGAATTGCGAATATTACGGCTGAAAAGATCAACAATGCGATAGTTGCAAGCAGATTGTTTTTTAGCTCGCCGAAAGAAAAAAGCACACAGTTGCGATATAATGACTTGAGCCTGATGTCTATCGTTATTGTCATTATGTTTGGATAATATGACGCAAAAAGGACAAACAAAGACACAAGACCCGTGATCACAAGCGGAATCCAGAACAAAAAGTTAGACGACGTCCCGCTGTAGTACAGTATAATTGAAAAATAGCATATCACAAATAAAATATAAAAAATTATACCGTGCAAAAGACATTTCAGGAAATTCTCTTTCAGTCCGTCAAAAAAAGTCCTTGTTACAGAAAACTTCTTGCCTGTATATATATACCTGCATACCTGTGTGACACCGCTCATTCCTGCATTGAGAGGTATTACCGCCGCTGCGCACACTACTGCCGAAAGTCCTCCGAGCATTTTATAAGTAAAGTAGACATAGCCTGCTGCAATCACTGTGAACACCGAAAACAGTAAGTTTGACAGGACGATAGCTTTAAAGTTAGCAAAATAAATAGTAAAAAAATCAACCGTCCGCATTGTTTTACGCACTACACTTTGATTTTCCTGCACTTTGTCACCTCCACTAAAATTTGAACAATCCTCCGATGAAAAAGAACAATACCGTATCGGCAAGCGACGCAAAGCCTATGAGAACTATCATAAACGATGTGTTGACCATGACCACGCCGAGCTTATCACGAAGCGACACATATTTGTATTGACTCCTGTGGAATATCTCTTTGAAGATCGACGCCGAAAAATCAAGACAGCACTGCGATATATATACAAGCGCAAGCGACGACAGAAATGTTCCGATCAAGACAACGCATATGTAATACCCAAGCCCCTTCAATCCGTATGTAACGCATAGATAACCCGATATTAACCCGCAATAAAAACCTCTTGCCAATATGATTACAGGTATTGTTATTATCCCGAACGGAGATAACGACATGATCACCATAGCTGCCGCAAAAACAAACGATAATGTGAATGAATCGGCAAATACACCTATAACAGAGGAATCATCACGAACCAGAATATGTTCCATTATGAACTTGATAACTTTATCTGTCAGCTCGTTATGATTTGCTCCGGAATACGAAGCGCCCATCACCATGCCCGACAGCAGCAGAAATATAAAAAAAGAGATCAGACCATATCTTTTAAGATAATATGACAACAGAATCGTTATTTTTCTGAATCGGCTTACTTCACTTTTTTCATGCGGCTCGACCGCTAAAACTATACTTTTCATGAAACGTCCTCCGTTTAATAATCTCATCAAATTGTATGCGAAATGAGATCACTATATACACAGAGGACGCCCGATTATTTCGATAATTCGTTTGCCCTTTTTGTACAGGCTTCCATTGCCTCGATCATGCCGTTATAGAAATCCTTCTCATCAAGCTTCTCCAATGCTTTCAGCGTCGTACCGCCCGGGGACGATACCTTTTTGATGAGCACATCAGCGGAATCTCCCGAATTTTCGAGCATTTCTGCGCTGCCCTTGAGAGTTGCGCAAACAAGTCTGAGCGCCTTATCCTCGGCTATCCCCTGAGAACGCGCATAATCGATCATAGCCTTTGCGAAAAGATAAACATATGCAGGGCTGCTGCCGTTGACAGCGATAACGCTGTTCATCTGTGACTCGTCGAGTATTTCAGCAACACCGCCGTTTGCAAACATTCTGTATACATATTCAAAATCATCGTCACTGATATTGCGGCGGCTGAGGGCAGATGCACCCACGCCGAGCAGCAAGGGAGTGTTCGGCATTACACGCACCATAGGACAATCACATCCGATCGTCTTTGCTATGTAGTCGGTAGATATTCCCGCAGCTATCGTAACGATGACCTTTTCGGGAGTCACACTCTCTTTAACACACTCAAGCACCTCAGCATAGTTCTGTGGCTTGACAGCAAGAACAATGATGTCGCTGTCTTTTGTAACCTCGCTGACCGAAGCAGACGTTCCGACACCCTTCTGTTTCATGACTTCCAGCTTTTCAGGGAGTACATCGAACACGGTAATGTATTCTGCCTGTGCCTTGTCGGCTCTTATTAAACCGTCAATTATCGCAGTAGCCATGTTTCCCGCTCCGATAAAACCTATTCTTTTCATATAATTCACCTTTTCATTTTTTGCAGATATTTCTTAAATCTTATTTTATACAGCCTCAGCATTATCTCCAAAGTATAATCGTATATAAAGAACAATACATTCGCCAGAATCAGGATCACCCAAGGAAGATAAAGATCGCCTATCATAAATGTGTCCTTCGGGACAGAAAGAACATATATACTCGTAAAGAACGACACTAAACACGCCGCATTGAAGACAAGGAGCTTAATTATCCGAGCGGTGATCTTGCTGCATTTCTTTTCCACCAAGTCTTTAAGCACCGGATAATACCCGAAGAAAATCGCATACAGAATAACAGATTCTTTATCGGGAATCAATATTGCCGAGAGTATGCTTACAGCTGCGAATGAAAATAAAGCGTACTTTCTGTCGATCTCTTCAACAATCAATGCGGTACACAGTCCCGTAAGCATTACGCACGAATACGCCGCAACAGGCAATATAATTGTTAACAGCATGAACAAAACTGACATAGCCGTCATGACCGAGCATAATGCCATACGAAAACTGCTTTTCATTTAATCACCCGAATATCTGATAATCAATCCACCTTCGGAAGCTCGGCAAAGCTCTTTTCAAGCTCTTCGTCCGTGGGAATATAGTCTGTCATCACACCGTCATTGAACTTCTGATATGCCATCATATCAAAATAACCTGTGCCGGTCAGTCCGAAGAGAATGGTCTTTTCTTCACCTGTTTCCTTGCACTTAAGCGCCTCGTCTATGGCTGCACATATAGCATGGCTGCTTTCAGGTGCAGGGAGAATTCCCTCAACTCTCGCAAACTGCTGCGCTGCCGCAAACACCGAGGTTTGCTCAACCGAAATGGCTCTCATCAAGCCGTCATGATAGAGCTGAGAAAGCGTTGAACTCATGCCGTGGAATCTCAAACCGCCTGCGTGGTTTGCAGACGGAATAAAGCCGCTGCCGAGCGTATACATCTTAGCAAGAGGGCATACCATTCCCGTATCACAGAAATCATACGCATACTTACCCCTTGTGAAGCTCGGGCAGGACGCAGGCTCTACTGCAACTATATCGTAATTCTTTTCACCTCTGAGCTTTTCGCCCATGAAGGGAGATATAAGTCCGCCGAGGTTTGATCCGCCTCCTGCGCAGCCGATAATGATATCGGGCGTTATATTATACTTGTCAAGGGCTGCCTTAGCTTCAAGACCGATAACAGACTGATGGAGCAATACCTGATTGAGAACGCTGCCCAGCACATATCGATAGCCCTCGTTCTCTGTTGCAACTTCAACTGCTTCGGAAATCGCACATCCGAGGCTGCCGGTAGTACCGGGGTATTTTTCGAGAATTTTACGTCCTACCTTTGTTGTGTCCGACGGCGAAGGAGTAACTGACGCACCGTAGGTTCTCATTACCTCACGTCTGAAGGGCTTCTGCTCATATGAAACCTTAACCATGAACACCTTGCAATCAAGGTCAAAGTATGAGCATGCCATCGACAGCGCCGTACCCCACTGACCTGCGCCTGTTTCTGTTGTGACGCCCTTCAGACCCTGCTTTTTTGCGTAGTATGCCTGTGCGATAGCAGAGTTCAGCTTGTGGCTTCCGCTTGTGTTGTTGCCCTCAAATTTGTAGTAGATCTTTGCAGGAGTCTGAAGCTTCTCCTCCAGGCAGTATGCTCTTACAAGCGGTGAAGGACGATACATTTTATAGAAAGAATATATTTCCTCGGGAATATCAAAATAAGCTGTGTTATCATCAAGCTCTTGCTTAACAAGCTCATCACAGAACACTGGACGAAGATCCTCAAATGTCATTGGCGTATGTGTAGCCGGATTAAGCAGCGGCGCAGGCTTATTCTTCATATCTGCACGTACATTGTACCACTGCTTCGGGATCTCATCTTCATTTAAATAAATTTTATAAGGGATCTTTTTTTCCATAAAAAACAACCTCCGGTAAACGATTTGTCTTGTCGTCGAATCAGCAATAATAACTGCTAACTTATTCATTATATGCTTTTTTATGTATTAAGTCAATAATCAATCTGAATTTTGTAACCTTGTACAATTTAAACCGCTAAAATTGTGCAATGATAAATCACCAAACAAAATCAGCACAGAAAAACACTCTCTGTGCTGAAAACAACAGTTTTATAAGACGAAACCGCACAAAAAGGGCAGTATTTTATCTGTTTGTTTTTCTCTCTTTCAATACAAATCCTTTTCTGCAATTAGTGCATAGAATATAAAATGACGGCATAGTTAACACATCTATTTCTCAACTGTTAGTTGAGAAAACTAAAAAACTATTTATAGATACTTCTTCCCTGCTTAACAGATAGAGCCTTCAACAAGAAAGACTTACTCTTAGGTATTATTTCTATCTGTCATACGACAAAGAACAGCCTCCAATCTATTATTCATAGAAAAGCTGTGTTGAGAAATATCTCTCAGCCGTATCGGGCAGAATTGTCACGACTGTTTTGCCTTTGCCCAATTTCTTCGCAAGCTTCAGCGCCGCAGCAACGTTCGATCCGCTTGAAATACCGCACATAAGACCCTCTTCACGGGCAAGCCTTTTTGATGTTTCAAGAGCTTCTTCATCGGTTACGACATAAATATCATCATAAATATTCCTGTTGAGAATATCGGGGATAATTCCGTCGCCGATACCCATCTGTATATGAGTTCCGATAGTGCCGCCTTTGAGAATGGCTGCGTTTTCGGGTTCAATCGCCCAGATCTGTATATCGGGATACTGAGCCTTCAGCACCTCGCCGATACCGGTTATCGTACCGCCCGTACCGATACCGCTGCAAAAGCCATGGATAGGTCTTGCCGCCTGTGCCATAATTTCAAGAGCCGTGTGTCGCTTATGCGCAAGTGTATTATTCTTATTTGCAAACTGCTGCGGAACAAAGACATTCGGGTTCTTTTCTTTCATACGCAACGCAGTCTGAAGGCACTCGTCTATACACTTTCCAATATCGCCCGAGTCGTGTATCAACATGACCTGAGAACCGTAATGTCTGACGAGCTTGCGTCTTTCTTCGCTGACGGAATCGGGCATGATGATGATCGTCTTGTATCCCTTGACCGCACCGACAAGCGCAAGGCCTATGCCCTGGTTGCCGCTGGTCGGCTCAACGATTATGGTATCCTTGTTGATAAGACCTTCTTTTTCTGCCTGTTCGATCATATTCAGCGCAGTTCGTGTTTTTATCGATCCTCCGACATTCAGCGCCTCCACCTTAACGAGAATCTCTGCACTGTCTGGATCAGTCATTCTGTTAAGCCTTATCATCGGGGTATTGCCGACGGCATCCAGAATATTATTATAAATCATAATCTATCCTCCAAAAAAATCACTAAGATTATATTACCTGATTAATTGTGATTTGTCAAGATATAACATAACGCCGTGCAAGCGCCCGTTGCCAATTTTAATGATGGACGAAAGATAGTTTCACAAATAATGCCGCCCACCAAAATCATACATTAAGGAGACACTGATTAAATCGAGTGCCGAAGTTGCGCAGTCAGATTTTTAGGCAGGCGAACGCCTGCGGGTATTACGCGTTCATAATAATAACTGTATCTTGCTCTAA
>OMYH01000127.1 GCA_900315255.1 uncultured Eubacteriales bacterium
ACGCTCGTTCTGCTTAATTGATAATCACTGAAAAGATAAACGATAACGCTCCCGTAATAATTCCTAATCAGCTCGATAGCAATTATAAATTATACCGCCATAAATGATAAATGCTGTACTCAACCGTTCCCGTTAAGTACAGCATTTCCATTTTAATCGTTAATTCTATTGAGTTTTTCTGACAGTTATTTCATCTTACAATCTAAAGCAGATTATCAGTTTTGAAAAAATCCCTTTTCTTTGTTTATGCGTCGCAAGTTTTGACCGAATTTAGGTATATTTTAGATTTTGATTATCATAATAAAAAGTATTCACCCCTCTTTGCTCAGCACTCAACCAAATGTTGCCAGTAGTATTTCCATCACAGAACCCTCTGCGAGACTTCATACTCTTGCAGAGGGTTCCCTTTTATATCAAAACGAATCAATAATTTCGGCAAGGTAACGTTGAATCGTAGTTACATCAGAAATCGTGATCGTTTCGCTATGATCTACATCTGCAATCTTGAGTATTTCTGCATCATCTTCATCAACAATCGGCGTGCCGTCGTTGTTAACAAATTCAGCCAGATGACGTTGCAAAACCGTTACGTCTTGAATATTCACTATACCGTTGCGGTCAATATCACCGAGTTGTATTATTGAAAACTCCGTTGCGAGCGTTCCCGTATAATCGTTTTGTCCGATTATGGTCGCCGTAGCGGTACCAGCTTCTTGGTTTTCTTTATACTCCACACGATAATCGACACTTTCTGTCAGCTCAATGCCGTTATCCTCAACTCGAGTGACAGGACATTTTTCCGTTCCGTCATAAGCAAATACAGTCTTGTCGAGTCTGACGGTCACATTGGAAATGGATTTCGGGTAAATCTTGAAGCCAACGGTTGTCGCGCTGCCGTAGTTGTTCAAGCCGGTAACTGTCACAACCGCGTCGCCCGCGTGAATATTCTTGGAATAACTCACATTATAATCCGTTCTTTCCGCCAGCGTTTTATTGCCGTCTTTTACGGTAACCTCTGGCGTTTTGGCATTTCCGTCGTAGATATAAGACGATTCGCTCAGCATAACAGTCAGCAGATTTGCAGATTTTGGTGCGATCGTGTATGTTTTTGTTGTCGAGTCACAGAAATTACCCATACCTGTAACCGTCATAGTGGCAGGACCCGCGCCGGTATTGTTCTCGTATCTTACCTTATAATCCGTGCCCTCTGTCAGACGCAGCGATTGATAAGTGATCTCCTCTAACGCCTCAAGCGGACTGCCCGTGTATGTCATAGTTGATTTATAAGAAATGTCGAGCGCTTTGATTGTCAATGGATTAATTGTAAATTTTCTCTCTGCATCTGTGCCGTCGTAAAGCGAAGTTACATAAACACTTGCATCACCGGCATTAAGGTTGTTTAGATACGCAAGCACATAGTCTGTATTTTCAACAAGCTTTTCACCGTAGTAATATACACTCACTTCGGGCAGCTTCTCGCTGCCGTCATACTCGGTTTCCTGATAGGCGAGATAAATCGTTGTCGCTGAAATATCGCTTTCCGCCGATACCTCACATACAGCAGAAACTCCACTGTCAGCTGTTGCGATAATGGTCGCAGAGCCTTTGGCGATTGCCGTCACTTGACCGTCAGGGGTTACGACAGCAACGTCTTCATTGGTGGATGTCCATGTTATACTGTCGGTGGAGTCCTTTGGAGACATTTCTGTGGTCAAGGTAAAGGATTTCCCGACAAAAAGGTTTTTGCTTTCATCAGAAATTATTATCGATGAAGCGGGAGAGTTGACGGTAATAACGCAAGTTTGCTCCAAGCCTCTCGAAGATTGAACGGTGATCACTGCGGTACCGATTTTCTTGGCTGTTACATTGCCAAACCTGTCAACAGTGGCTACATTAGTATCCGAGCTGGTCACCGTGTAGGTGTCGGTAGTATCGGACGGACTGACTGTAAATGGAACTTTCTGACGCGTACCGCGCGGAATGGTTATGGTACTATTGTCAAAGGTGATCGCCGTCATGGGAACCAACACCTGAACTGTGCAGCTTGCCTGAACGTCGCCGAAGCCTGTAGCGGTAATGGTTGCATTGCCTTTTTTGTGTGCGGTAACCACGCCGTTTTCATCCACCGACGCGATAGAATCATCTGAGGAAGCCCAAGAGATTTCCCTGCTATCGGTGGTGTTATCGGGGTCAT
>OMYH01000109.1 GCA_900315255.1 uncultured Eubacteriales bacterium
TTTATTCAAAACTTCCCGTACAGGAAAACTATTGATCGAAATGAGATCGTCCAACGGAACACCTCCTGTTCTCTGCTTCATATTGGGTATTATACCATACCGCTGCCAATAATTCAATTATTTTTCTGTGCTTAAGATTCGTTTATCTTTTATCGGATAGTGTAGAAATAATATGTCTGATCTCATTTTGTGCCTGCTCCACCTCATTTTTGAATGTCAAAGACGGTATTCTGAGAGCGCCCGACCCGAGAATAATCAGCTGTTCGAGTCCGTCCGAGGTAACGACCCTCACCCTGTTGTTCTTTGCAAGTGTATGAGTGACCTTTTCGATATACATATCGGCTGTTTCGGCTTCTTTCGTATACACGATGCTGATTCCGCCCTCTTGTTCGACGTCCCTTACATGGTTTTTGACCTTATATGCGTCAAAAACAAGAATAAGTTCACAGCCCTTATAGCCCTGATAATTGCAGAGTATATTGATCAGAGTATTGCGCGCGGCCTCGATATTATCCTCCGAGATTGCTTTAAGTTCCTCCCACGAAAAGATAACATTATATCCGTCCACAAGCAAATACTCTTTTCCGTCATATGAGACCTTCCCCTTCCGTTTATATTTATCCCGAGCATTCGGGGAATCATACCGCACGGCAGAAGCTTGCATATCCTTTTTCTTCACCTTGCCGTAGGTCTGCTCGAATATCTGCATAAGCTCACGGTCAAGAGCGAACACATCCTTTTGAGATGCACATTTTGCAAGAATATTATCTTTGCTGTATTCCTCCGAGCTGTTTCTTTGAGCGAGGTATTCGGGCAGGTGCATATATCTTTTGACCTCGTCCCACTTCACATTGAAACCTGCTCCGTGAGAACAGAAAACCGAGCCGCACGGATTCTGAAGATCGCTGTCTGGATCGTATGCGATCGCCGATATGACCTCCTCGGCATTATGACACGGTTCGTACCCCTTCAGAGAACAGACAAGCCTGCCCTTCCCCTTTGTATACCTTACTACCTCCCTTGAATAGTCCTGCATATATACGGCAGGTGCGCTGCCACGCAGAACAGACATATTGGGGTTGCTCTCGGGCGGTTCAAAGCTGCCCTTCATTCGCCGGACATCCGCCATAGCACGTCCGATGTTTTCGGTCGGTACCTCAAGAACATAATCAAAAACAGGTTCCAGAAGTATGGATCTGCCGCTTCTGAGTCCGTGCCTAACTGCCCTGTATGATGCCTGGCGGAAATCTCCGCCCTCGGTATGCTTCAGATGAGCTTTGCCCGACACTAAAACTATCTCAATATCGGTCACTGCCGAACCTGTCAGGACACCGTGGTGTGTTTTTTCGCCGAGATTTGTCATTATCAATCTCTGCCAGTTCCTGTCGAGAAGGTCTTCGCTGCACTCAGAGCGTATCACCACTCCGCTGCCCGGCTTGCCGGGGCGCAGCAGAACGTGTACCTCGGCGTAGTGCCTGAGCGGTTCGAAATGACCTATTCCTTCCACAACGTCTGCGATAGTTTCTTTATATATTATTCTGCCCTTCCCGAAAACTGCGTCGATCCCGAATCTGTCGTGTATAATGCAGCGAAGTATCTCGAGTTGTATATCTCCCATAAGCTGCACGCATATTTCCTTTGACACCTCGTTCCAGACCACATTGAGCTGGGGGTCTTCGTCCTCGAGAACACGAAGCTTTTCAAGCAGTACGGCAGCGTCCGTTCCGTTTGGCGGCGATACCGTATAATTCAGCACAGGTGACAGTACGGGGGTCATCTCGTTGTTTTCAAAACCCAATCCGTCGCCGGAGTGCGCAAAGGTTATTCCCGTAACGGCGCAAACCGTTCCCGGGGCGGCTATATCCGTCTGATTATACTTTTCCCCCGAATATATTCGTATCTGGTCTACCTTCTCTCCCGATAAATTTTTCTCACTTCCGAGTACTTCCTTAACCCTGAGATTACCGCCCGTTATTTTTATCCATGTAAGACGGCTTCGCTTTGTATCCTCGGATATTTTGTAAACCACACCGCCGAATTGTTCGGGATATGACGGCATGAGCGTATAGCGTGACAGACAATCGAGGAACGCTTCTATGCCGTCAAGCTTCAATGCCGACCCGAACATACACGGGTAGATCTTTCTCTGTCTTATCGCCTCGGAAATATCACTGTCGGAGATAGTGCCGTTTTCACTGTATATATTGAGAAGTGTTTCATCGCAGAAAGCTATATTCTCATAAATATTATCTTTGTCGGAAAAATCAACGCACCCGTCGTCAAGCTTTGAGTTCAGAAGTGAAATGATCTCGCTGCGATCCGGCACGGGCATATCCATCTTGTTTATGAATATAAAACAGGGAATGTTATATTTTTTCAAAAGCTTCCACAATGTATATGTATGGCTTTGTACGCCGTCGGTACCGCTTATGACAAGCACGGCATAATCAAGCACCTGCAGCGTTCGTTCTGTTTCCGCTGAAAAATCCACATGACCGGGAGTATCAAGCAGAGTAAAATGCGTATCAACGTGATCAAACACCGCCTGCTTTGAAAAAATGGTTATTCCTCGTTGTCTTTCGAGAGAAAAATTATCAAGAAACGAATCCTTCCGATCCACTCTCCCCTGCTTCTGTATACTGCCCGAGGAATAAAGCAGCGCCTCGGAAAGGGTAGTTTTTCCCGAATCGACATGGGCTAAGATCCCGAGAACTATATTTTTCATTGTATTTCCTCCCGATACTGATATTGTCACTTTATTATACCATATTTTTTGCATTATGTCACTATCGGAAGTTTTTTATATCACGACTTTTGAACGAATAAAAAAATCTTAACACATCAAGATGATCTATAACAGATAATCCTAATCTGAGCCGGGAATCCACATTATTATCATCACAATCCACCACCAGCCCGACCCTGCAGATATAATTTGACGTTTACGGCTGCACTGCTGCAGTCGTTTTTATATTGTCGGACAATAACGGTTATGCTAACAGATTGTTAACTCATTCAAAAACCCCGGGGGTTATATTTTGACAGTTAATTTTTTATTTTTCTCTTGACAATTCTCACAAGATATGATATTATAATTAAGCACTTTGAAAGTGTTGCAAATAATGCAGGTATGGCGGAATTGGCAGACGCGCATGGTTCAGGTCCATGTGAAAGCAATTTCATGCAGGTTCAAGTCCTGTTACCTGCACCAGTATGAGTGTTCATAACGGATTTATGTTATGGACACTCATTCTTTTTATTCAATTTCATCCGATTTTTTGTGGTGAGCAGGTTTTGTGCCTGCTCATCTTTTTTCTTATGCTTGGCTGTAGAGCTAAATGATAAACGGTTTCATAATCCATATTAATGGCGTGAACCACGTTGAACTTGCTTTTAACATTTGTATAAAAACGTGCTTGACAAAGAAAGGTATTTATGTTATTATAAGTATGTTAAGTTTAACAAAACATACTTTTTAGAAGGAGTGATATTGTGGCTAAGCCTGATGGCAAGTACGCGTGGACGGTTACCGTCGGCACAAAAGGACAGATTGTTCTTCCAAAGGAAGCGAGAGATGTTTTTGACATCAAACCCGGTGATACCTTG
>OMYH01000013.1 GCA_900315255.1 uncultured Eubacteriales bacterium
GATGTGCGGAAAGGTCTATTGTTAACAACAGAGAATGACGGAAATACCAGCGGCTGGGAGCCGTCCCCGACGGGCGTTTGCCCGCCGCCGTGCGGCGACACTGCACATTTGATCAACTTCCGCATTAAAATAGTTGCATTATCACGCAAACTATGTTATAATCAAATTCAGAACTTGAAAAGAAAGGAAGTTTATCAATGGAACAGAGTACCGGACAAATGATTTCAATGGTAATTATGACCGTTGTGATGGTATTGGCTCTCTATTTCTTCATCATCAGACCGCAGTCCAAAAAGCAGAAGGAAGAAGAGGCTATGAGAGGCAGCCTTGAAATAGGCGACGAGATCACCACTATCGGCGGCATTGTGGGCAGAGTTGTCAACATCAACAGCGACGCAGAAACAATGATCATCGAAACAGGCGCCGACAGAACGAAGATCAAGTTCAAAACATGGGCGCTCTCATCTATCAATACCGAAAAATCAAAGCCTGCTCCCAAAAAGGAAAAGGACGAAAAGAAAAAGTGATAACTGCAAGCTTATCCCCGACCTGTACGATACAAGTCGGGGGCTTTATTTATTAAATGCGTTTATCAGCCGGAAGCGATTTGAATGCAGCTTTGCTCTCGTGTTGTCTTAGCTCTCCTTATTTTCATGCGGACCGTTTTAGTGCCGGAATATATTAAGGAACCACTGATTAAATCACGTCCTTCGGACTGAGCACCAAATTTGCTTGCATTTTTTTCAAATTGCACTCAAAATCCTTGAAATACGTCAGTATTCCTGCGGATTTTTCACACAATTTGCCTAAAAATTTGACGGCGCAACTTCGGCACTCGATTTAATCAGTGTCTCCTTAACAATGCCTTCTGTGCTAACAGATAAAATGTATTCTTTTCTATGGAAAAAAACTTGCTAAAAACACAATTAAAGTATATAATATAATAGAAACAAACCATATTATATCAGTCTGACATCAAACAAAGGAGGATCATATGAAACGATCATTGAAACGGCTGCTGTGCGCTGTATTATCGGCAGCGGTCATTACGCCGGGCGTTCCGGTATTATCTGCTGCCGCAGATGAAACGGACTTTGACGAACAAATGTACATAATGGGTGACGTTAACTGCGACAAACGAGTAACCCTGAAAGACGCTTCCCTTGTACAGAGGGCGGTCATATCCCTGGAGGATCTTGACAATATTCAGTATGCCCTCGGGTGCGTTGACGGCAGCGAATACCTGTCACTCAAAGACGCTTATATCATTCAGAGGTACACGCTGGGCATCATCGACGAATACCCGATGAATTCAAAGGGCAAGATCATCGGAGATGTTGTTTATTTCGACACAGACAGCGACACGCAGAGTGATGTTCCCGATACCGACAGCGTGACGGATACTCTGACGGATACTGCGACTGACAGCACGACTGACACTTCAGCCGACACCACAACAGACAGTACGACCGATACCGCTGCCGACACTGCAACCGATACCGTCACAGATACCGAAAGCTCCGATACAGATATTTCAGAGGGATTCAAAGCGACCTTCAACTGTACCGATACATATGCGATCGTTTATTACAATAAAGAAATGCTTGACGGCGTGCCTGCCTCTGATATAACGGTATATGCACGAGATGACACGACGGGCAATATCGACACCTCCGGTAACGGCGTGATATACTTCGAGCTGTTTAACTATGGAATGATGATCGCTGACGATGTTCAGATCGAGGGTCAATACGACGAGCTTATCAGGCTGTACGATAACGGATTCGCCTACAAAATAACAGGCGTTAAGAGCGACCTCACAATAACAGCGGCAGGATACTACGGCGGAGTTATCGAAACAGAAACCGACACCGATACCGCTTCAAGCTGTAAGGCTGTGTTTGATTGTACAGATACATATGCGATCATCTACTACACAAGAGAATCTGCCGAAGAGAAATTAGCTTCTCAGGAAGATGTATACGCAAGAAACCCCGAAACCGGTGAGATCGATACCTCCGGAGAAGGGGAGATAAACTTCTCTCTTTACAATAACGGCAAAATGATCTATACCGATATAAAGATCCGGGGGTGAGTATGACGAGCTTCTTACCGTTGACTACGCTAAATTCCGATACAGAATAACAGGCGTTAAGAGCGACCTTATCATAACTGTGCAGGGATTCTATACCGGATTGGTCGAAAACGAAACACAGGCAGCGCCATACGATATTCTTCCGATTGAAGATATTCAGTATATGCTCGACGGCAATTTTGACAGAGGCTCAAGCCTCGGCGATACATGGAAACAGGGCTACAGAACCAGGAGCAACACCGTTGCTCTCGAGAGCGGCTCACGCACAGACGGATCAAAATGTCTGAAACTCTCTACCACGGGCGATTATTCAACATTCGCATACAACAGCCTGCACGGACTCAAGCCCGAGCATACATATAAGCTTACCGTTAAGGCATGGGGCAATATTTCGCAGTGTGACACTCATCACAATGGTATTTATATCAACGTCGGACAGCTTTCGGGAATCGGATCCTGTTATGTTGACGAAACGGGAAAAGCTATCGCAGGTTGGGGCGCATATTTCGACTGCTACAACAACTGGATACAGAAAAGCTGCGACGTAACGACCATTACCATGTACTTTGAATCAACAAGCACCGGTCTTGCCGATATCGAATGTGTTCTTTGGGGCAGCGGTACGGCATACTTTGACGATATGACGATCGAAGAGGTCGATTACAACAGCGAACCCAGAGATAAAACAAGGGTTCTGACGGAGAACGTCGGACTTGTTCTCATAAACAATGACATAGAGGGTCTTAGTACAGAGCAGGTTCAGAGCTGGTGTGACGATGTTGAGCTTGCATATCAGCAGATGAACGACCTTAAGGGCGTTGCTCCGTACAAGAGTGACAGGATCTACCATATCTCCGTATACGAACCGTATATGACAGGTTGGCAGGCTTTGAGCGGCAACAGAGTAATCAAGTGGAGAGGCGACTACATGGGTCCTGCGTGCGTTCGCTTCTGCACAGAGGGAATATGGTCGGACGTTGCATACCACGAGGTAGGTCACCTTTATGATTTCCTTGAAGAATATTCATGGTGCTATTACAGCTCAGAGATGGGCGCAGAATTCTGCAAGCTCTACTGTCTGGAGCTTCGCGGAAGAGGCAAGTTCAAGAACCACGGCTGGGGCATGGAACTTAATTACGATCAGCTTT
Source organism: uncultured Eubacteriales bacterium (assembly GCA_900315255.1). Taxonomy (GTDB): domain Bacteria; phylum Bacillota; class Clostridia; order Oscillospirales; family Acutalibacteraceae; genus RUG592. The sequence continues at coordinate 3,244 of OMYH01000013.1, forward strand.
ATGAATTTGCCAAGAGCTTATCAAACGAGGCATATGACAAAACTGTGGCTGTTCGCAGCAACACGATCAACTATGACAATATGAACTACGTTTTGACACGAGCAGTCAGGGCAGTAGGATGGGAGACCGCAAGAGAGACATTCCACGGATTTGCGCATTATTATGATCCGAAGTACACAACGGGCAGATCGAAGTTTGAGTATCTTATGATGTGTATGCAGAACAATTATAACAAGAATCACCCCAACGCAACGGGCTTTGAGATCATCGACACGTTCCCCGAGGGAGAATTCGACTATGTGGGAGCATTGATGGATCCTACCATACCGCAGAACGTAATGATCCACAAGGTTACATTTTCTGACCCGGACGGGAACAGACTGTGGTTCGAATTTGTACCCGACGGCGGCAGCGCAAATCCCCCGACACAGAAATTCTCCGACAAGTACGGTTCTTTCACCGGCTGGGATACAGACATCACAAGCATTACCTCCGATATGACCGTAACGGCTATGTATGAGAATTACAAGCCTGTCGGCATGGTATCGGTCACAACCGGCAGCACCGAGATATATGAAGGCGAGGTCGTTACCGTTAAGGCAGACGTACCGACAGCCGGTACATATCAGTATAACATCATTTGCATGATCGGTTCGGAGGAGGTATTTGAGAGCGGATACACATCAAGCGACACTGCAAGCTTCCTTCTGAGAAATTCAGGCAGCTGCACGGTATATGCCCGGATCAAGGATTCCTCGGGCAATGAGTTCAGCACTCAAAAGACTATCGTTGACGCAAAGAGAGCTGTTGTTGTTTATTACAGCGGATACTCTTCGCCAAATATACACTTCAAGATCGGCTCGGGCAAGTGGACAACACCGCCCGGAACGAATATGATCGCAAACAACGACGTCCGGGGATATACTCACAAGTTTGTAATTCCGCTCGACGCAGCAAGCTCGAATATCACCTGCTGCTTTAACGACGGCAACAACAACTGGGATAATAACGGAGAGAAAAATTATGTTCTTTCCGAAGGTCCTGTCGGCGTCAGCAACGGCGCTGTTACACAGCTGTAATCATCATTCAGGAAGCTCTCCGATAAAGGGGAGCTTCTTTTTTATTATCCATACAGTAATTTTTATACAATATTTACAAACAACACTTGATTTTTATATTGTTTTGTGTTATTATAAATTCATAGATTACAGATATTCTGTCTGTTGATCTAAGAAATTTCGTTCCAAAGAAAGGGTGGATAGTATGAAAATCACCTATACAGCAAAAAACGTAAACCTTAGAGATAACTTCAAGGAGCGTGTCGAGAAGAAGCTCAAGAAATACGGACGTGTTTTCTCCGACGACGCAGAAGCTAAGGTAACTGTCAACCTCTACAAGAACAGGCAGACAGTTGAGATCACGATCAGAGATAACGGAATGGTTTATCGTGTTGAGAGTTCGGCAGCCGAAATGAATGACGCACTCGATACAAATATCGACAAGCTCGGACGTCAGATCCGTAAGAATAAGACCAAGCTCGAAAAACGCCTTCGCCCTGCTGCGCTCGACGCATTTGTTGCAGATGAGGAGGAATTATCTGAAGAAGACATAACCGAAGAGCTCACCTATGAGGTATTCAGAAAGAAAGTCGTTGCGCTCAAGCCGATGTCGGTCGACGAAGCTATCCTGCGAATGAACATGGTCAATCACAAATTCTTTATGTTCCTGAACTCCGACACGGATAAGGTTTCCGTTGTTTATATAAGAGATAACGGCGATTACGGAATTCTCGAATCCGAAATAGACGAATAAGTGTTTTATGGGGCAAATCGCAAGGTTTGCCCCGTGTTTTTTTGGCAGGCTTCCTTGAAAAAATCGTTATACTATAGTATAATAAATTCATGGAGAATCAAGCTTTGTTCTCTTCCCTACCTTGACGAAAGGAAATAACCTGATGAAGAAATATACATATGCAGCCCCATGCCTGATGGGTACGGAAAGGCTGCTTTCGAACGAACTGAAATTCATGGGAGCCGAGAATGTATCCGCCGAAAACGGAAGAGTTTTCTTTGACGGTGATACATCTATACTTGCAAGGGCAAACATTCGTTCAAGAATAGCCGAACGAATCCTGCTGGTCGCAGCAAGGTTTGAAGCGTTTTCCTTTGAGCAGCTTTTCCAAGGCGTTAAGTCTGTCAGATGGAGCGATTATCTGCCCTGCGACGCTAAGTTTCCCGTAACGGGCAGCTGTCTGTCATCTAAGCTTATGAGTGTTCCCGATTGTCAGGCGATCATAAAAAAAGCCGTTGTCGAAAGCATGAAAGAATATCACAAGAAAGATGTGTTCCCCGAAAGCGGAGCGGAATACAAAATTAAATTTCTGATACTTAAGGATAAGGTTTCGGTAATGCTTGATACATCGGGACGTCCTCTGCACAAAAGAGGATACAGAGCTGTGTCAAATGACGCTCCGATCAAAGAAACACTTGCCGCCGCCCTCTGCGAACTGTCGGGAGTAAGGCGGAACCATATCGTAATAGACCCGTGCTGCGGTTCGGGAACTATCCTCATCGAAGCCGCTATGAAGGCGCTTAACATTGCTCCAAATCAGAACGGAGAATTCGCAGCGGAAAAATGGTCCTTTATTCCCTGTGAGGTGTGGAATGCCGAACGGCAAAAAGCCAAAGACGATATTCGCCGTGATGCAGCCTTTCGTGGCTTCGGGTATGATATAGACGACAACGCTCTTGAAATTTCACGAAAGAATGCGCAGCTTGCAGGTGTGGCGGAATATATTACCTTTGAACACCGTGATCTTGCCGATTTCAGTGAGAAGCATGAATATGCGACGGTAATTTGCAACCCGCCTTACGGCGAACGTCTGCTTGATATCACACAAGCTGAGGAGCTTTACCGCACTATGGGAAGAGTTTTCAGATCCCGCAGGGGCTGGAGATACACGATCATCTGCCCCGATGATGATTTTGAGAGGTGCTTTGGACGCAGAGCCGATAAAAGGCGGAAGCTTTATAACGGCACACTTAGCTGTCAGGCTTATATTTTCAGCAAATAATGATATATTTAAAGTATATTTCGAGTTATAGTCGACTAATTCTTCGTTGAATAATCCATATCGGAAACATAATTTTTATTCATATTAACAAAAAAATTGTAAAACCGCTTAAATAACTTTAGAAATATTGAAATTTGTCCCGAAAAGTTATATAATAATATGGAATAATTATCTGAAAACATTAGGAGGGAATCGTGTGAGTAAGAAACAACAGCAAAATGTTCCGACGTTAAGTCCTATTGCAAGCGCTATGTATAACGCACAGCGTAAGGAGATAACAAGCTCCATCATAACAAGTCTGGTATTTCTGGCGGTAGGCGGCATAGTAACACTGTTTAGCATTTTCAAGTACTTCAAGATTTCAGGCAGCATAACAGACAGCTCCGAGAAGGTTGACGCATTCGCATGGCTCGTTATTGCGGGCGTAGGTATAGGCGTGGTAGCGATCGGCATAGTGAATATGCTGAAATCCTTCACATCGCTCGGTCAGCTCGGTTCAATGCTGAAACGAACGGAATCTCATGCCTCACCTTTCCAGGATCAGCAGCTGTCGAGGCGTGTTGCTCAGATGAACCAGTCACAGGCTATGAAAAATGCAGAAATAGTCAGCGCTGAGCAGCGAAAGCAGGCAGGAAAGAAAGGGTTCGGATTGTTCGGAAAGAGAAAAATGTCAAGCTCGGAGCTTTACGACAAATATAATCCGCCCAAGCAGCAGAATCAGCAGGGGCAGACTCAGAGAATGACAGCGCCTCCGAAGTCGAGGCCGATGATGGAGCAGAAATTTGACTACGGACTGCATGAAGAAAAAGAGATGACCTTCGCCGATGAATTTCTCATGAAGAACAAAAGAGATCCGTTTGCGCAGTACCGTAAAGAACTGGGCATAAAAGAAGAAGCTCCCAAGCCCATCGAGCATAAGCCGCAGTTCATCAATGCAAACAGAACGGCGAAGACTGCCCCTGCAGTTCAGGGCGGCAGCCGCTCATCGGTTGGACTAAACAATATCAGTCCTGTTACAGCAGAAAGCACACAGGCATCACAGAACAATAAATCTATGCTCAGTGAGCTTGATTTCAGCGGTATGCTTGATCAGACAGCTTCGGCTGCACCTGTTGTTCAGAGTCCTTCGGTACAGCCAAAGCAAAAGTCACTTCTCAGTGAATTGGATTTCAGCGGCAGCTTCGGTTCGGAAACACCCGCAACGCCGATCGAGAACAAACCAACAACTCAGTCCAAGCCGAGATCTCTACTCAGCGAGCTTGATTTCGGAGGAAGCTTCGGTGAAAATACACAAACAACGCCTGTTGAAGATACGGCAGCTTCAAAGCCGCAGCCGAGGTCACTTCTCAGCGAGCTTGATTTCGGAGGAAGCTTCGGTTCGGAAACACCCGCAACACCCGTTGAAGATACGGCAGCTTCAAAGCCGCAGCCGAGGTCACTTCTCAGCGAGCTTGATTTTGGAGGAAGCTTCGGTGACGACACGACATCTGCCGAGCCTGTTGACAATACTGCATCATCTCAGCCAAGACCGAGATCTCTTCTCAGTGAACTGGATTTCGGCGGTGACTTCGGAGAGACAAGCACAGTTGAACAGCCTGCACCTGTTGTCACACAGAAGGTCGAGGAAAAGAAAGCTCCGGTCGACGATCCTGTTGCACGCAGAGCAAGCATTAAGATGATCAGCTTCTTAAGTGACAAATCAGACGATACATTTGCCGAGATAACCGGAGTAGAGAAAATTCCGAGCAATAAACCTGTCGAAGGTACTTCTCCTTACGGTATGCACAGAGAAGAAGACGACGGTATGTTCTTTGCATCACGTTCAAACAACACAAGCTTCACACAAGGTTCTGCTCCTGTTCAGCAGCAACATCCGCAACCTTCCCCACAACCTGCTTCATATACACCTAACAACTTTGCAGCAGAGAAACCTCAGGTCAGACCGAACAGCAAGGACTTCTCCTCGGATATTGTTAAGAACGGTACACCTGCACAGAGAAAATATGTCGAGGCATCACAGTTTGACGAATGGATCTGTCCCGAATGCGGTAAGACAAATCAGGAATATGTCGGAATATGTGCCTGTGGAAGACGCAAACCAAGACGTAAATTCTAAAGCCATACATACAACAGCGGTTTGTATAATGTGCCGCTGTTCTTTTATGATACGATTTTATTATTATTATTATTATTATTATTATTATTATTATTATTATTATTATTCAACATACCAAGCCCCCGAGACATTGTGTTTCGGGGGTTTTTACAGCTATCGTGATTTATCGTATTAATAACAAACGTCGATGGGTGTGCATGATCCCCCACCGACGTACGCATGAGCTTAGTTACATATTTGATGTACCCGTCAATCAACAATGCATCATCTTTTTCTCTTTCTGCGTTTTTTCTCCTTCATTCTCTTATTGCGTGTTTTCTTTCTGTTATAAGCTATCGTCAGGCATATGTAGATAATAATCAGGAAAACAACCACGCAGACTGCGATCATCATACCGCGTGATTTTAATATTTTCCTGGCATAGTCCATAAAATACATCAGCTTGCTGAGTTCAACTGTTTCGGAGGCTATCAGGTCTATAGTCGTCAACTCCCGGTTGGCATAGCTTATCGTAGCTGTTCCTATCACATCTCCCTCATATACAGGGGCAGTCACACTATCGGGTATGTTGGTCACGATATCAATACTGCTGCTTTCCACATCCTTAGGCAATATTGAGGAAAAAGATCCCTGAGGTACCAACAAAAGCTTATCCTGATTCCAAGCCAGCTCGATGGGTATCTCACAAACAGGAGTCTGCTCGTTTATCACGCTTTTCAGCTCCAGGTTTTCAAATGCCCAGTTATAGAGTGTGATCGTGTCTGTCATAGCTCCGTTCGTTTCAATCTCCTTGCCGTTTTTATCAACGCATGGAGAGCCGAGAACCACAGCAAGGTAAGTATAACCGTTATGACTTGCGGTAGAAACAAGGCAGTAACCCGCTTCATCTGTAGTTCCGGTCTTGATGCCCTTTGCATAAGGATAATAATAATCTCCGCCTCTTGTTTCATCGATCATATAGTTTGTTGTAATAAGCGGATATTCCATTTCCTTATCCACAGACAAATAAGCAGTCGTGGTATTGACGATCTCATTAAACTCGGGAAGAGTGAGAGCATACCTCGATATTACGGCGAGATCCTGCGCTGTCGTGTAGTGATTTTCATCATGCAGCCCGTGCGGATTCGCAAAATTTGTATTGACGCAGCCAAGCTCGGCTGCCTTTGCGTTCATAAGATCAACGAACTTCTGGATAGAACCACCGCCTATATAATCGGCAAGAACCATCGCAGCATCGTTGCCCGATTTAACCATAAGCGCAACAAGCAGATCATACACCGTGACTTCGGAATCCACGAAATACTGCAGATTTGAAACAGAGCTGCCCGTACCGATCAGCTTATCGAGAACCTCCTGCTTTATCTTTACCTTTGTGCCTTTCAAATCCTCGATCTGCTCCACCGCAACAATATATGTCATGATCTTTGTCGTTGAAGCGGGGTAAACCTTTTTGTCGGAATTAATATCCACAACAACGGTATCTGTATCCATATTAAGCAAGTACACAGTACTCGCCGAAAGCTTCTCGTTGACCGTAAATGCAGCTGCATCTGCGCAGACTGTTATGCAAGACAACATTATCATCAATGACAGTATCAGCGCTGCGGCTCGTTTAATCACCATTATATCTCCTCTTTTCTTAATTTAACTGTTGACCGGCATTATTGAACAGCATTCTGACCTCCGCTCTGAGTCCTCTCAAAAGCAGATTGTCCTTGTTGTTATATTCGTCCAGAAGTTCCTTAGCTGCCTCCTGCGCATCGTGAAGTATCCCGACGTTCTCGGCAAGATCGGCAATTTTAAGCTCGGGCAGTCCATGCTGCCGTGATCCGAAAAAATCACCCGGACCTCTGAGCTTTAAGTCCTCATCAGCGATAACAAAACCGTCGTTTGTCTGACACAACGCCCGCAGCCTTCGTCTTGCGTCCTGACCCTTTGAGTTTGACACGAGTATGCAGTAGGATTTATACTCTCCCCTGCCGACTCTTCCTCTGAGCTGATGCAGCTGTGACAGACCGAATCTGTCGGCATTTTCTATCATCATTATTACCGCATTGGGAACATTCACTCCAACCTCGATAACCGTTGTCGAAACCAGAACATCGATCTCGCCTTTCACGAATCTCTGCATAACGTCATCTTTGGCAGAGGCCTTCATTTTGCCGTGCAGCACCTCCACACGATAGTCCTTGAAGCTGCCTTTTTTGAGATCCTCGGCATAATCTACAGCGCTGATCAATCCTGTTTCGTTGTTATCAACAGCAGGGCAAACGATATAGCACTGCCTGCCCTCGTTTATATTCTTGATGATAAAATTATATGCCCGAAGTCTAACCGAATCATCGATCAGCATCGTATCCACGACCTGTCTTCCGGGGGGCAGCTCATCAATGACAGACAGATCGAGATCGCCGTAGATCATCAATGCAAGCGTTCTCGGGATAGGTGTTGCCGACATTACAAGCAGGTGGGGATTTTTTCCCTTTGCGAGAAGATCTGATCTCTGACGAACACCAAATCTGTGCTGCTCATCGGTAATGACAAGCCCGAGCTTTGAAAACTCAACGTTATCGGATATGAGCGAATGGGTACCCACGATGAAGTCTATCTCTCCGTTTGAGAGGGCCTGGAGAATTATTCTTTTCTGCTTTGCGGTCATTGAACCCGTGAGCAGCGCCGTTTTTACCTTGGTACCTTTAAACAGCTTTGAAAATGTTTCATAATGCTGTGCGGCAAGTATCTCTGTGGGAGCCATCATAGCCGCTTGATAACCCTCCATGATACAAGAATAAGCGCAGGCGGCTGCTACCATAGTTTTTCCCGAGCCGACATCACCCTGAACAAGTCGGTTCATTGAGCTTTTCTTATTTATCATATCGTCAATACAGTCGCCGATCGCTCGTTTTTGAGCGTTTGTCAATGTATAAGGCAAAAGCCCGACGAATTCTTCGGTATGATCGGCAGAGATAACTATCTCCGATCTTTTCTTGGCGATCGACTTTATTGATGTAAGACCAAGAACAAGCACAAGCAGTTCTTCAAAAATCAGCCTGCGTCTTGCCTTTTTGACGTCCTCCATATTACTCGGAAAATGTATCTTTGTGAGTGCAGATTTAAGCCCCGCAAGGTTATATTTATATCTGATATAATCAGGTATGGGATCGATTATCACCTCCGGCAGCATTGCGACAGCCTGTTTTGCAGACGCCTCTATCTGTTTTGTTGTAAGACCCGCAACCTGACTGTAGATCGGGTGTACGACCTCACCGACATCGGGTCTTAAAAACACGGGACTCACCATTTCTTTATATCCCCCGCTCTGCGAGATCTTACCGTAAAACAAATACTCCTCATTCGTTTTTAGCATTGAACGGATATATCTGTTGTTAAAGAATGTTAATATAAGATGATCCGAACCGTCATATACCCTTGTTTTGGCAAGAATTCTTCCTCCGGAGATTATTGTTTCGGACACAGGCTGCATTACAAATGCTTTAATGCAGACAGTATCACCGACCTCTGCTTTATCTATCGGACACGGACTGCTCCAATCCTCATAGGTTCTCGGATAAAAACGCACAAGGGCACCGACAGTGTCAATGCCCAGCTTTCTGTAGAGCTGACCCTTTTTACTGCCGATGCCGTTTAAATGTTCTATTGGAATCTCAAAAAGTGAAGCCAATTAAATCAACCTTTATTCAACCGAAATGATAAAATAGTATACGGGCTGACCGCCGTTTACATAGGAAATATCAATATTATCTCCGTATTTTGCGGTGAGTATATCAACTACCTCTTTAGACTGTTCTTCGGTCACACCCTCGCCGCTGATCACCGTGATGAACGCAGTATCCTTCGATACAAGCTTCTTTGTGACCTTAACTGCAGCCTTAACGATATCCTTCTCCGTTATAGTGAGCTTGCCGTTCTCAAGTGCGATGATCTCGTTTTCCTTGATCTTATGCAGTCCTACACCGAAATCCGAATCTCTTGCAGCGAATGTTACAAGACCTGTCTGTACATCGCCGTAAGAATTGCTGACTATATCAAGAGCCTCGTCAATGTCCTCACAATCGGGATCAAAAGCCAAAAGTGCGGATATACCCTGCGGAATAGTCTTTGTCGGAATTACAATAACCTCTCTGTCCTCTGCAAGCGGAACAGCCTGCTCGGCAGCCATAATTATATTTTTATTATTGGGCAGTACAACTACCTTCTTTGCAGGTGTTGCCATAACCGCCTTGAAGATATCCTCTGTGCTGGGGTTCATAGACTGACCGCCGCTGACTACATTTGCACAGCCGCAATCCTTAAACAGCTCCACCAGACCCTCGCCTGCTGCTACTGCTACGAAACCAAGCTCTTCGACCGGCTCGGCAATAGTCAACGTTTCTGCACTTTCTTCCTCGGTTTTCTGCTTTGCCTGTTCCTCGGCTTCCTGAGCCTTCTTATGCTGCTCCTTCATATTCTCTACCTTGACGGTGAGCAGTGAGCCGTATTCAAGACCCGCCTGAAGAGCATTGCCCGGATTCTCCGTGTGCACATGGACCTTGATGATCTCCTCGTCATCTACCACAACAACACAATCGCCTATTGTCTGGAGAAAACCTCTGAGCTCCTGTGTGTCTGTTGCTATGTCAGGATCTCGTCCTACAATAAACTCTGTGCAGTATGTAAATCTGATGTCATCGTCAAACTGAGCCGCAGCCGATCTGAAGTAATCGTCATCTTCGGCCTTATTGTCGTCTGATTCATTGAATTCAATGATCTCGCCGTCTTTGAAAACGGAGAGCATACCCTCGAATATGGTACATAGACCCTTGCCGCCTGCGTCTACAACATTTGCTTTCTTCAGCACGGGCAGCATCTCGGGAGTCAATGCGAGAGCCTCGTTTGCAGCCTTAACCACTGCTTCCCATACGATAACGGGGTCGTTCTGTGTCGCAGAAAGCTCGTTTCCTGCTTCATAAGCCATTCTTGCTACTGTGAGGATAGTTCCCTCTGTAGGCTTCATGACTGCTTTATACGCAGCCTCGACGCCCATTCCCAATGCGTCTGTAAGATCTCGTCCGTCCGCCTCTGTCTTGCCCTGCAGCCCCATTGAAAAGCCGCGGAAAATCAGCGACAAAATTACGCCGGAGTTGCCTCTTGCTCCTCTGAGCATTGCAGAAGCGACCTTCTTAGAGATAGTTGCAACATCATCGGTCTCAAAGGTTTCGAGCATTTTTGCAGCCGCACTGATAGTCATTGACATATTTGTACCCGTATCTCCGTCGGGAACCGGGAATATATTAAGATCATCAATAGCAGACTTTTTGATACATATGTTATTCGAGCCTGAGATAATTGCATTTTTCAGACATTTTGCACTTATCATTGTGACACACTTCCTATCATATATTTGAATTTCAGATCAATAATTTACCATATTTTATTATAGCACAAAGTACCGCCCAATTAAATGAACATATTATAAACTTTGTGTATTATTCTTCATCTTCGCCTTCATAGTAGGCATAAGGATCGTACCCGATATCGTCATTGTAGTACTCATCTTCTGATGTGAACTCCTCGGACTCGGTATCCTGCGATTCGATATCTTCGCCTTCCTCGGTGTCCTCCGATTCGGTTTTGGACTCGTCCTTATCGGTATCACTGTCGGTTTGCTCGGTAACGTGTGATACAGTCCTGCTCGTCGACGGAGATTTCTGCTTTTTCTCAAATGCGTCAAACGCCTCTGCGTCCTCAATATAATCAAGCTTTTCTACCAGATACTTCGGACTTCCCAGAAACTCGCTCTCAACATCTTCGAGCTCTTCAAAGCTCTTGATAGAGTATGCGTGGTAATTCGCAAGGGTAGTATCCTCGTAAACAAGATTATTCTTCATGTCAACACTTCCTGCGTCAAGAGTTGACGTAACATAAAGCTCTCCAACCACGGTATCGCCCGGCTTAATAAAGCCCGAACCACCCGAATCCTGACATACAAACGTACCTGTGACTTTATATACAGCGGTGAATAGATTATCGCTGTATTGAAGCGAATTAAGCGAATAGTAGCAACCGACAGGCTCATATTCAAATGACGCGTTGAAATTAGACAACATAAAGTCGTTCTTTATTCTCATGACGTCAGTTACCTTGATACGCTTCTTCACCTTAGAGCCGTTCTCATCTTTTGACTCAACGTCTGTATACTCCTCGGTTTCGAGCCGTTCTTCCTGAAAATCTTCGTTATAATCTTCTCCGTCACCGTCTTCTTGCTCACCTTCCGGCTGTGTACTGTCGGAGGAGGTCTGATCACTATCGCTGTACGGGTCATACTCCTCGTCTGTATCGTCGCCGAAATACCAGTTCAAGGACTTATAGGCTGTTTCTGTGCCCTCAACATACTCTCTGACCATATAACGCATTTTTGCCGTGACCGTATCATAAGATACGCCCATCATGGTAGAAACATACTTTGACAGACCTACAACAGTATATTTTTTGACATCTTCTGTGAACACATATCCGTTTCTCTCTGCAAGATCTTTGTTGAATTCCGCACGAACTACGATCTTATCGCCGTTGGACAGATCGTGGTTATCACAGTAAAACGTCACGTTATCAATGATATACTGGATACAATTTGATTTATCTATCTGAACCGATCCGTAGGGGGCAACGCCGTTGAATTTAAGGCTTAGCCCATCAAAAGGACTCATCTCTACCTTATCTTCAAGACCCTCGATCGTGTATTCAAATGAGCTGTCTATGAATTTCAGATCAAGAGCTGCCGCCAGTCCCTCATCGTATGTTACATTTATCGTCACAACATCTCCGTTGGAAAAATAAGAATCCTCATCGCTCTTTCCCTCAAAATCAAATTTGAAGCTCTCTGCGAATCGAAGCGCCGCAGTCTTGTCCTTCTTGCCGTCTGCGTATATCTTGTTTATAGCTAAATCGTCAACCTTTATGTCAAGCCTTCCGTGTTCGGTGTAGCCGACCACCGTCACATTGGTGAAATCCTTGACCGAATATTCCACCTTACCGCACGCCGAAAAAATCGCCAGCGATGATATACATAGTATCATGATCATAATTTTGCGCAATAGCTTCATAGATTGACCTCCATTACTAATCGTTACAATTCGGCATAATTATACACTTTAAATTAGATTATAACACAAGAATTTTGATTTTTCAATAATATATATATTTTTTTACGTTTTATCGAAAACCAACAATGCACAATGCATGAATTTATCAATAATTACAAAAAGGCATCGGAAAAACCGGTGCCTTTAATTTATCAGCCTAATATTTCAAGTATCTTTGCTTCTGCAAGAGATGCGTCTGCCTTTCCTCGGCTCTCTTTCATAACGAATCCTACCATTGATTTGAGCGCCTTTATCTTGCCTGCCTTGTAATCCGCAACAGCTTTTGGATTAGATTCGACCGCTCTGCTGCAAAGGTCATTGAGCATGCCCTCATCCATGCCTGCCATATCGCTTTCGGAGATAAAATCTCCTGCGGACTTACCCGTGTCAAGCATTTTTTCAAGCGTTGACTTAGCGAGGTTATTCCTGATCTTTCCGTTGTCTATCAGCATGACAAGTTCCTTTAACTGCTGCGCAGTTATTGCAACATCAAACTTTTCTTTATCGTCCTCTGTTTCTAGTCTGCGGAAGATCTGTCCTATAATAAAGTTAGCGACAGTTTTCGGGGTCTTTACTCCGTCAGATGCCTCCTCGAAGAACTCGGCAATTCTTCTATACTTCGAGAGATTCCGTGCGTCCTTCTCGTTCATACCGAATTCATCTATATATCTCTCAGCCTTCTCAAACGGCAGCTCGGGGATCAGCTTTCTGAGATCATCGATCTCCTCGTCTGTTACGCTTATGGTAACAAGATCGGGGTCACGGAAATAACGGTAGTCGTTTGCGTCCTCCTTGCCTCTCATAGACGATGTCGTGTTGGTAACATCGTCATAACGCAGGGTCTGCTGCTCGACCTGTCCGCCGGATTCGATAAGATCGACCTGTCTCTGAAACTCGTACTCCATAGCTCTGCCGATAAAAGTGATCGAGTTCATATTCTTGATCTCTGTTCTTGTGCCGAGCTTATCGCTGCCTACGGGACGAACAGAGATATTTACATCACAGCGCATACTTCCCTCCTGCATTTTGCAGTCGGAAATACCGATAAATCTCATTATCTGCTGCAGCCTCTCTACATACTCCTTGGCCTCGTCTACCGAGCTTATGTCGGGTTCGGAAACGATCTCTATCAGCGGCACGCCGCCTCTGTTATAGTCAACGTAGGTGTCGCCTCTCTTATGGATAAGCTTGCCTGCGTCCTCTTCTATATGTATTCTTGTTAGACGGATCTTCTTTCCGCTGCTGAGCTGTACATATCCATGCTCGCAAAGAGGCTTGTCATACTGAGAGATCTGATAAGCCTTGGGAAGATCGGGGTAACAGTAATTCTTTCTGTCCATCTTTGATATATTGGCTATCTCGCAGTTTGTAGCAAGACCTGCCATAATTGCATATTTGATTACCTGCTTGTTAAGCTTCGGGAGCGTACCGGGCAGACCTATACATATCGGGCAGCAATGTGTATTGGGGTCACCGCCAAACTTTGTTGTACAGGAACAGAAAATCTTTGTATTTGTGGCAAGCTCGATATGCGTTTCGAAGCCTGCGACCATCTCGTATTTCATTGTTCTCTCCTCCTTACAGCTTTATGCCGTACTGCGAAGGTCTGAATACCTCCGAGCCGACAGCGTTTTCATACTGCCATGCGGCATTTAATATCGTACTTTCACAGAATGTATTACCGATAAGCTGCATACCTATCGGCAGACCGTTCTCACCGAAGCCGCACGGAATGCTTACACCCGGCAGCCCTGCAATATTCACGGGAACAGTGCATATATCTGTTAAATATGTTTCTATCGGGTCGCTGATAGCGTTGCCCTTTTCAAATGCAGTCATAGGAACTGTCGGGGCGAGTATCACATCACAGCACTTGAACGCATTCTTGAACGCATTTACGATCGAACCTCTGAGATTCTGAGCTTTCTTATAATAAGCGTCGTAATATCCTGCGCTGAGTACATATGTACCGAGCATGATACGTCTTTTGACCTCGTCGCCGAAGCCCTCGCTTCTCGTTTTGCAGATCATCTCGTTGACGTCTTTGTATGCGTCTGTACGGTAGCCGTACCTGATACCGTCATAACGTCCGAGATTAGACGAAGCCTCTGCGCAGGCAAGAATATAATAAACGGGCAAAGCGTACTTCAGTGCAGGGAGATCGAAGTACACGATCTCTGCGCCGAGCGACTTGTATACCTCACACGCTTTTTCTATACATACTCTGACTTCATCACGGACACCCTCAAGATACTCCCTTGCGATACCGATCTTCATGCCCTTGATGTCGTTTTTCAGAGTATCCACAGTCGGTGCACCCTTCCTGCCCTGACTGGTGGAATCCATTTTATCATAAGCTGAAACAGCGTCAAACACTATCGCAGAATCTTCTACCGTTGTGGTGATAGGTCCAATCTGGTCAAAGCTTGAAGCATAAGCGATAAGGCCGAATCTTGACACTGCTCCGTAAGTCGGCTTCAGACCTACTATACCGCAGAAGCTTGCAGGCTGTCTGATAGATCCGCCCGTATCCGAACCAAGACCGTAAACAGCGATGTTACCGCCTACCGCAGACGCTACGCCGCCCGAGCTGCCGCCTGCGACGTGATTGATGTTATGAGGGTTGGCTGCACCGCCGAAGTACGACGTTTCGCTTGACGATCCCATAGCAAATTCGTCCATGTTTGTCTTGCCGAGAAGGACAGCACCCTGTGTCTTCAATGTTTCCCATACAGTTGCGTTGTATATCGGCTTATAGCCCTCCAGTATCTTTGAACAGCAGGTGGTTTCTATTCCCTTTGTGGAGATATTGTCCTTCAAGGTCATGGGTATACCTTCGAGCAAAGATATTTCTTCACCGCGGCTTATCTTCTCGTCTGTCTTTTTTGCGGCTTCCATAGCTGCGTCTGCCGTTACCGTAACATAAGCGTTAAGATCTTTGTTATCGCTCTCTATTGATGAAAGATATTTTTCTGTAAGCTCTGTACAGGTTATCTCCCTGTTTTTGAGCATATTGTTGTAATGTTTAATTCTGCTTTCCATAATTTACACCCTCTTGCGGACAAGGAAATGTCCCTCGTCAATATCATTAGCGTTACAAAGGATCTCGTCTCTGTCAAAAGACTCGACTACCTCGTCTTCTCTGAATGCGTTTGAGAGATTATTTATATTATCAAACTCAACGCCCTCTTCGGACGCATTGTTTATCGTATCGGCAAACTTGATTATATCGTCCATAGCCTTTGTCATTGAATCAAGCTCCTCCTCGGGAATATAGAGCTTGGAGAGTCTTGCTATTGCAATTACATCATCATGAGTTACCATATTTATCCTCCTTTCAGATTATACGGATAACGGGGAAAGAGGTAATACGCCCCTCTCCCCTGAGTCATTGTTGTTATCTCAGCTTTATGTGAACCTCTCTGAGCTGCTGCTCTGTTACTTCTCCCGGAGAACCTAAGAGAAGATCCTGAGCGTTGCTGTTCATCGGGAATGCGATTACTTCTCTGATATTCTCCTCGCCTGTAAGAAGCATGATCATTCTGTCCACACCGGGCGCCATACCTGCATGAGGCGGTGCGCCGTACTTGAATGCGCTGTACAGTGCGGAGAACTTCGCTTTGAGATCGTCCTCTGTATAGCCTGCGATGTCAAATGCCTTTACCATAATATCAACATCGTGATTTCTCACTGCGCCCGATGAAAGCTCTACGCCATTGCACACTATATCATACTGGTATGCAAGAATGTCAACGGGGTTCATCGTGTTGAGCGCTTCAAGACCGCCCTGCGGCATAGAGAACGGATTGTGTGTGAAGATAATGTTGCCGCTGTCTTCGTCATACTCGTACATCGGGAAGTCAACGATAAAGCACATCTCGAACTTGCTTTCGTCAATAATACCGAGTCTTGTGGCTACCTCTGTTCTGATCTGCCCTGCAAGCTTCGGCGCAAGTTCTGCGCTGTCTGCAATAAAGTAGCAAACTGCGCCCGGCTTCAAGCCTGTTCTCTCGATAAGCTCTTTCTTATCCTCTGCGGGCAGGAACTTATCAATAGGTCCGTCAAATGTCATATCGTCCTTGACCTTGACATATCCCAAGCCCTTCATGCCGATAGAGAGAGCGAACTCCTCCATCTTCTTGAACCAGCTCTTCGACTGACCTGCACAGTCGGGTACGTTGATAGCGCGAACTGTTTTTCCTCTGAACGGGCCGAAATCCGTTTCAACAAACATATCGCTGATATCGGTGATAACAAGCGGGTTCCTGAGGTCAGGCTTATCAGTGCCGTACTTTATCATAGCCTCTTTGAACGGGATTCTCTTAAACGGCGGCTTGCTTACCTCTTTGTCGCTGAACTTTGTAAACGTATTATAAAGCACCTGCTCGGCTGTCGCAAAAACGTCCTCCTGTGTAGCAAATGCCATCTCGAAATCAAGCTGATAGAACTCGCCCGGGGATCTGTCTGCTCTTGCGTCCTCGTCACGGAAGCACGGAGCTATCTGGAAATACTTATCAAAGCCGGATACCATCAGCAGCTGCTTGAATATCTGCGGAGCCTGCGGAAGAGCGTAGAACTTGCCCTTGTGCTTTCTGCTCGGGATTAGGTAATCTCTTGCGCCCTCGGGAGATGATGTGGAGAGTATCGGTGTTGAGATCTCCAGAAATCCCATCTCGGTCATCTGCTGACGAAGATATGCAATTATCTGACTTCTGAGAACTATATTGTCATGATTCTTCTTATTTCTGAGATCAAGGTAGCGGTATTTAAGTCTTACCTCTTCCTTTACTTCCTTAGACGTTGCAACCTCAAACGGGAGATTTGTCTGAGATTTTCCGAGTACCGTAAGGCTGTCTGTATGAACCTCTACCATACCTGTAGCGATCTTCGGGTTGATGGTGTCTTCATCACGCTTAACGACCTTACCCGATACCGTCACAGTACACTCCTTGTTTACGTTTTCGAGGAGCTTGTCGTCATGTACTACGACCTGAACCACACCGTAGTGGTCACGGATATCCAAAAAGAGTACGCCGCCGTGATCTCTGATATTCTCGACCCAGCCTGCAACTCTGACATCTTTGCCGATGTCGCTTTCTCTTAATTCTCCGCAGTTGTGTGTGCGGTAAATGTTTTCTCTTGTCATATATTACTACCCTTTCTCGTAAGATAAGAATTACATACGCTTTGCGATCGGGCAAGCAATTTAACGTCTTTTACCCGACAGTAATAATAATTATATCATTTTTTGGAAATGTTATCAAGATTTTTTTAAGATAAGTTAGGCATATTTAAAAATTTTCTTATGAAATTTTCCGTAAAGCCGCTGATTTTATGGATATTACTTCTTTGGAAGTACTTTTTTGAGGTACTGTCCGGTATATGAACCCGCACATTCCGCCGTTTCTTCGGGAGTACCCATCACAACTACCGTACCGCCGCCGTCGCCACCCTCGGGACCCAGATCAATAATATAATCGGAAGTCTTTATAAAATCCATATTATGCTCGATCGTCACAACTGTATTGCCGCCCTCAACAAGCTTTTGCAGCACATCTATCAGAATATGCACGTCTGCGATATGAAGTCCCGTTGTCGGTTCATCAAGGATATATATCGTTTTGCCCGTCGAACGCTTTGACAGCTCCGTTGCAAGCTTCACTCTCTGCGCCTCACCGCCCGACAAAGTCGTTGCAGGCTGACCGAGCTTGATATAACCGAGTCCGACCTCTTTGAGCGTACTGATCTTGCGTTCGATCTTTGGTATATTCTTGAAAAACTCCAGAGCTTCGTCTACGGTCATTTCGAGTACGTCATAAATATTCTTGCCCTTGTACTTGACTTCGAGAGTTTCTCTGTTGTAGCGTTTACCCTTACACACCTCGCAGGGAACATAAACATCGGGCAGAAAATGCATTTCGATTTTAAGTATACCGTCGCCCTCGCAGGATTCACATCGTCCGCCTCTTACATTAAATGAGAATCTTCCCGACTTATAGCCCCTGATCTTCGCATCGTTTGTTGAGGCGAAAAGCTCTCGGATATCGGTGAATACCCCCGTATACGTCGCAGGATTTGACCTCGGCGTTCTGCCGATAGGCGACTGATCTATGTTTATTACTTTATCAAGATAATCCGTGCCCTTTATAGATTTATGCTTACCGGGGCGTGTTTTTGCACGGTTGAGATTTCTTGCAAGATATTTATAAAGTATCTCGTTGATGAGTGATGATTTACCCGAACCCGAAACTCCCGTTACACACACGAAAGTACCGAGGGGAATTGATACGTCAATGTTTTTCAGATTATTCTCTGCAGCACCCACGACCGTAAGGTAATGACCGTTTCCGCTTCGTCTTTTTTCGGGTACCTCTACGCTTTTAGCGCCTGACAGATACTGTCCCGTAACAGAATTTTTGCACTTCTTTATTTTATCTATATCGCCGATACAAACAAGCTCGCCGCCGTTGACTCCAGCTCCCGGTCCGATATCAACAATACAGTCTGCGGCATACATTGTGTCCTCGTCGTGTTCTACAACGATCACCGTGTTGCCCATATCACGCAGTCTTTGGAGTGTAGCAATCAGCTTGTCGTTATCTCGCTGATGAAGACCTATCGACGGTTCGTCAAGGATATACAGCACTCCCATGAGAGATGAGCCTATCTGCGTTGCAAGACGTATTCTCTGACTTTCTCCGCCCGACAGCGTACCCGATGAACGTGACAAAGTGAGGTAATTAAGCCCCACGCTTTTGAGAAAATTCAGCCTGGAGCGTATCTCCTTTACAATAAGCTCGCTTATCTTCTTATCACGCTCGGATAATTCAAGATTATCAAGAAACTCTATTGCCCCTACAACGGAGAAGTCACAGAATTCGCTGATATTCAGTCCGCCTACCGTGACACACAGACTCTCCCTTGACAGACGTCTGCCGCCGCATTCATCGCACGGGATAGCGCTCATGAAGGCTTCCAGCTCTTCTTTGATCCAGTTGCTTTTTGTTTCTCTGAAACGTCTTTCGAGGTTGTTGATGATTCCCTCAAACGGTACTTCGTATGTTCCCTCGCCGTACTCGTTTCTCCTGACTATTGTCACTCTCTCTCCGTCCGTACCGTACAGAATCTTTCGTATAACGTCCTTAGGCAGATCGGATATAGGAACATCGAGAGAAAAATCATACTTCTTTGCAAGCGACTCCATATACATCGCCGCGATAGTCGAGCCTTCCATAGCCCAGCCGCTCGCTTTTATTCCGCCCTGACGGATAGACCTGCTTTCATCGGGTATGACAAGAGATTCATCTATCTTCATGAACACACCCAGACCCGTACATTTTTTACAAGCACCGAACGGATTGTTAAACGAGAACATTCTTGGGGAGAGATCGTCAATGCTGATACCGTGATCGGGGCAGGAATACTTCTGCGAAAACAAATAATCCTTATCGCCTATTACATTGACTATCGTAAGACCGTCGGACAGTGACGACGATGTTTCTATCGAATCCGCAAGTCTGCTTTGCATTCCCGGCTTTACGACCAGTCTGTCGATGACTACCTCTATGTTATGCTTTTTATTCTTTTCAAGCTTGATATCTTCATCAAGAGCATAAACATCTCCGTCTATCCTCACACGGACATAGCCGTCCTTGCGAGCTTTGTCAAGAACCTTAACGTGTTCGCCCTTTCTGCCTCTGACTACAGGGGATAGGATCTGAATCTTCGCCCCCTCGTCAAAGGTCATGACCTTATCTACTATCTGATCCACACTCTGCTGTTCGATCACTCTGCCGCATATCGGGCAGTGCGGAATTCCTATTCTTGCGTACAAAAGACGCAGATAGTCATATATTTCCGTAACAGTACCCACTGTTGAACGCGGATTCTGCGATGTTGTTTTCTGATCTATCGAAATAGCGGGAGATAATCCGTCTATGCTGTCAACATCAGGCTTCTCCACCTGACCTAAAAACATACGTGCATAAGACGAAAGCGACTCGACATACCTTCTTCTGCCCTCCGCATAGATCGTATCAAAAGCAAGCGATGACTTACCGGAACCCGACAAGCCCGTTATCACCACAAGCTTATCTCTCGGAATAGTTACATCTATGTTTTTGAGGTTATGCTCTCTTGCCCCTTTAACTACAATATTCTTTTCCGCCATATAATCCTCCTTACAGCAAAATACTGCACCCGTAGATGCAGTATTCAGAATCAATCATTCTTGCTGTCATTTCTCTTTTTGAAGAAACCGCCCGACTTTTTCTTCTCTTTCTTCTCCTCGGACTTTTTCTCTGCATAGTCGTCAAGATCGTAATCCGTTTTCTCTTCACCGGATTTCTCTTCTGTTTCGCTCTCAACGGACTCTTCATTTTTTTCATACTTTTCCGGAACGTATTCACCCTTCATAATAGCAGTGAACTCTTCGCCGGTGAGCTTCTCTTTCTCCAAAAGAACTCCTGCAACCTCATGCAGCTTATCTATATTAGTTGTGAGGATCTGAGTTACCTTCTCATAACCCTCCTGAACGATAGCATAGATCTCGTCGTCGATCTCCGATGCGGTTTTTTCGGAATAATTCTTCACATGACCCATATCTCTGCCGATGAAAACCTCGTTGGAGCTTTCGCCGAACGATATCGGACCGAGCTTTTTGCTCATGCCGTATTTTGTAATCATCTTCCTTGCAATATCGGTTGCACGTTCAATATCATTCGATGCGCCTGTTGAAACATCTCCGAAGATGATCGCCTCCGCAACACGTCCGCCAAGGAGAACAACGATCTCCTCTTTCATCTCCTTGTAGGTGTTGTACATCTTATCCTCGCTCGGCAGCGACATTGTATAACCGCCGGCAAAGCCTCTCGGAATAATAGAGATCTGATGGACATCGTCCTGTGTTTCACAGAAATAATGCGCAATAGCATGACCTGTTTCGTGGTATGCGGTGATTCTCTTGTTCTTCTCGGTCATTACCTTTGAACGCTTCTCCGTACCTACGACAACCTTAACGGTAGCTTCCTCGACCTCTGCCATGGTGATAGCTTTCTTGTCTTTTCTTGCGGCAAGGAGCGCTGCTTCGTTGAGGATATTCTCCAGGTCTGCGCCTGTGAAGCCTGCCGTCTGAGCGGCGATAACTCTCAACTCAACATCGGGAGCAAGCGGCTTGTTCCTTGCGTGTACCTTGAGGATCTCCTCTCTGCCCTTGATGTCGGGGCTGCCTACAACGATCTGTCTGTCAAAACGACCGGGACGCATAAGAGCAGGATCGAGTATATCGGGACGGTTTGTTGCTGCGATCATGATCACTCCGAGATTTGCCTCGAAGCCGTCCATCTCAACAAGCAGCTGGTTGAGCGTCTGCTCTCTTTCGTCATGCCCTCCGCCGAGACCCGTACCTCTCTGACGGCCGACGGAATCTATCTCGTCTATAAAGATTATGCACGGAGCGTTTTTCTTTGCCTGCTCGAAAAGGTCACGCACTCTTGACGCACCCACGCCGACAAACATCTCGACAAAATCAGAACCCGAGATCGAGAAAAACGGAACTCCTGCTTCGCCTGCAACAGCTCTTGCGAGCAGGGTTTTACCTGTACCCGGAGGGCCCATAAGCAAAACGCCCTTTGGTATCCTTGCGCCGAGAGTATTGAACTTATCGGGATTTTTCAGGAACTCAACGATCTCCTGCAGTTCTTCTTTCTCCTCGTCTGCGCCCGCAACGTCTGCAAAAACGTTCTTCTTCTCACCGTCGCCCGAGTTTTTGATCTTCGCCTTGCCGAAGCTGAGCGTTTTATCCCCTCCGAGACCTCCCGACATTCTTTTCATTATCATGACCCAGACTACCACTATAATAATGATAAGTCCTATATTCGGTATTACCGACCAAAGGATAGCACTGTCTACCGAACGTTCGATATCATATGTTTTAATTGTACTCTTCGGGTCTTCGACATACTGCTGGACATCATCAAGGAATCTCTGAGGATAGGCCAGCGAAAATGTAACCTTCTCGTTTTTATCTTTAAGCTTAAGCTTCAGTTCTCCGCTCTCTGCCTTCAGATCAAACGACTCGACCTGTCCCGTCTCAAACATTTCCATAATGTCCGAGTATTTATATTCATCTTTAGGCGTCTGCATAGCGATGAATCCTGCAAGGATCAGGATCAGTACAGGAAAAATTATCCAAAGCAGCAAACCTTTAAGACTCTTCTTGTCTTTGTTATTACTATCCAAAAACACATTCACTCCTTACACTTATGTAGTATATTAAAAAATCACAAATAAACCTCGGGCTTCAATATGCCGATATAAGGTAAATTGCGATATTTTTCTGCATAATCAAGACCATATCCTACTACGAACAGATCTTCTATCTCCGTGCCGAGATAGTCGATTCTGATTTCCTTTTCACGTCTGCTCGGTTTGCTGAGCAGTGACACAAGCTTCAGACTTGCGGGGTCACGGCTTGTGAGCAGCTCGAGTACTGCCGACAGAGTATTGCCGCTGTCGATAATATCCTCTACTATGAGAACGTGCCTGCCCTCAATGTCCTCGTCAAGGTCCTTCTTCACATTGACCATGCCGCTTGATTTTGTCGATCTGCCGTAGCTTGAAACAAGCATAAAATCAAGGCTGCACGGAATATCAATTTTTCTCATCAGATCTGTTATAAATACCGCCGAGCCTTTAAGCAGTCCCACAAGCAGTATATCTTTACCTGCATAATCTCTGTTGATCTCCCCGGCAACTCTGCTCACCATGGCGGCAAGCTCGTCTTCGGAGAACAAAATCTCCTGAATATCCTTATTCATAATTCTCCCCAACCTCTGCCAGAATATAACTGCTGCTGTCGGGTACGGCATTTTCCGCAGAGCCGATACCCTCTATCCATAATACTTCGCTTCCCCTTGCAAGCAGCAAAAGCTCATCTCGCTTCTGCCCGGGGATCTTCAGTTCGGTAAATAGTTTTTTTACGCTTTTTGTGCAATTCCTGCCGTACGGTCTGAAATGATCGCCGCTTTGACGCTGTCTTAACACCGTATCACAAGATAGTATATCACAATCGAGCATAAGATATAATAACTTTTTGTTAATTTTATTATCGGTTGAATTTTTTTCGTATTTCTTCCTTGAAAAACGATATTTTTTTCCGCAAAAATAATAATCCCTGTCTGCTTCGGGCTGTATCGGCTCAAAGAAAGGTTTTTCCTTCGGTTGACCTTTTTTCTCAAAAATAAGATCATCTTTATTTATCTTTACGATACAGCTTCTGCGTATCTGCAAAGCACCGCTGCAGTTTTTCATCATTTTCAGAATAATATCTGTGTGCCGCTTCTCGGCTGTTATCCCAAAACTCATCTCTGCGGCGGCTCTTATCACATCAGGCAGAATATTCTCATTCTCTCCGAGAAGTCCGCTCACGGAGTATCCGCAGGAAGTCTTATGCTTATCAAGGATTCTCCGCACCTGTTCACCGATATATCTGCGTTCGGTATGTGCTACAGACGACAGCCTGTTGATCGCCTTGTCAACGCCCGGATTGATCTTCATAAGCTCGGGCAGAACATTGAGCCTTATCTTATTTCTTGCATAATCATCGGTAAGATTGGTGCTGTCGGTCACAAAAGGTATTTTGTTATCAAGGCAGTATTGTTCGATTTCTTTTCGTGTACATCCGATAAGCGGTCTGATGATATTTCCCCTTATCGGAGGAATTCCGGAAAGACCGTCTATACCGCACCCTCTTGTGATATTGAGCAGTACCGTTTCTGCATTATCCGAGGCGGTGTGCGCCGTTGCGATAACGGTGTTCTCGTTCTCGGCAAGGTGTGCAAAAAAATCGTATCTCTCTTCCCTGCCGCATTCTTCAAGTCCCTGTTTTCTTTGTGCCGCAAGAGCGGCAATATCCACACGCTTTTCATGCAAAATAACGTTACGTTTTTTGCATTCTTCCCGTACAAAAGAATTATCTCTTTCTGATTCCTCGCCCCGCAGACAGTGATTGACATGAGCGGCGTCAACTTCAAAGGAATACTCCGAAGAGAGCGTTTTCATAACATTGAGCAGACACATTGAGTCTGCTCCTCCCGATAATGCAACTATAACTCTGCTTTTGCCGTCAAGCATACCGTAACTGCCGATCGTTTCTCTGATCTTATCAAGCATCTATATTCTCCTTGGCGGTAAACCTCATGAACTCGCCTCTCCAGTGAAGAGCCACTGTTCCCATATCTCCGTGACGGTTCTTTGCTATGATACATTCACCGCTGTTCTTATCGGTCGTTTCATCATCGTCATCATCGGAATGGTCGTTATAATAACCCTCACGGTAGAGAAAAAGCACTATGTCTGCGTCCTGCTCGATCGAACCGGATTCACGCAGGTCAGACAGCTGCGGCCTGTGGTCTGCTCGCTGTTCACTCTGTCTTGTGAGCTGTGAAAGCGTAATAACAGGAACATCAAGCTCCTTTGCAAGTATCTTCAGATTTCTCGTCATTTCCGAGACTTCCTGGACACGGTTCTCTATTCTCCTGCTGCTCTGCATTAGCTGGAGATAATCTATAATTACAAGGGATATACCCTTCAGTCGGCGAAGCTTGGCTTTCATTGCCGGTACGGTGATATTCGGAGTACCGTCAAGATAAAGCTCCGAACCGGACAATATATCTCCCGCCTGAATGAGCCGTGACCACTCGTCCTCGGACAGCTTTCCGGTTTTGATCTTCTTGCTTTCTATCATAGCTTCTGTCGAAAGCAATCGTGACGCAAGCTGCTCCTTCGACATCTCCAGCGAAAAGAACGCCACCTTCTTTTTCTGAGTGACGGCGGCACTCCTGGCGATATTTAACGCAAACGAGGTCTTTCCCATACCGGGACGCGCGGCAAGTATGATAAGGTCTGAGCGGTTAAGTCCCGTGATATAATTGTCTATGCCCTTTATTCCCGTTGAAATAGGCTTCATGTCCTCATTGTCGGCGGAATTGAGCATATCGAGCCTGTCATAAGTTTCCTGAATAACCTCGGAAATATGCTGCAAGCCCTGTATACTCTTGCCCTGACGTATATCGAATATCCTCTGTTCGGCTGCGTCAATGAGAACATCAGGCTCCTGATAGCCGTCGCTTGCTTCCTCGATCGTCCTGCGTGAAGCGTCGATCAAAGCTCTTGTATCGTATTTTTTCCTGACGATATCAGCGTAGACCTCAACATTCTGAGGTGAGATAGCCGATTCTGCCAATCCTATTACGTAAGTCCTGCCTGATGATTCGTCAAAGCTTCTGTATGTTTTCAGCTTCTCGATAACAGTGATGAAATCGATCGTCTTGCCGTCGGTGAAAAGCTCCAGCATAGCCTTATAAATGAGCTTGTGCATTTCTATATAGAAATAATCTTCCTTTGGCAAAATGACTGCGACCCTCGACATACACTCCGATTCGATCAGAATATCTCCCAGAACAGCCTGCTCGGCCTCCGAGTCAAAGGGGAGTTTTATCCCCGAAAAAACGCTGTTGAAATCATTGTCTGCCAACGATAAAACCTCCCTGACTTACTTTATTCGCATACCTCTACAATGATCTTCGCTGCTATTCCCGTGTAGAGCTTGACCTCGCAGTCGTACTTTCCGTACTGCTTGATCTCTCCCGTAATCGCGATCTTCCTCTTATCCACAACAAATCCGTATCTCTGCTTGATCTCGTTGGCGATCTCCTTCGGTGTGATAGATCCGAAGAGCTTTCCGTTTGCGCCTGCCTTTGCATGGATAACGACAGTTTTCGATTCGAGCTTAGCCTTTTGTTCATTAGCCTGCTTTATCTGCTGATTTATTTTGTACTGTTTTGATTCTTCTGCGTTTTTAAGCTCATTCATAGCCTGAGAATTCGCTTCTTTAGCTAGATCTCTCGGGAATAAAAAATTTCTTGCGTAGCCGTCACTCACATTTACAAGCTCGCCCTTCTTTCCCGAACCTTTAACATCCTGCAATAATACTACCTTCATTTATATATTCCTCCTCTTTATAGATGCCGCAGGGTCAAAGCCTTCTCCTGCGACCTTGTTTATCGCATCAACAAGCCGTTCTCTCGCCTCGTCCTTCGATATCTTGCCGAGATTCGCACCTGCCATAGTCTGATGACCTCCGCCGCCCAGCTTTTCCATAACAAGCTGCACATTGACATCGCCGAGAGAACGTGCGGACACACACATATTATCGAGCGACTTATATATTACATAAGACGCCTGAACGTCCTGTATGGTGAGCAGCTCGTCGGCAGCCTGTGCGGCAGTCATTCTAATATCCTTATCCTCGTTCATCGTATCGTCGGTGCATGCGATCGCACTGTTGTTGTAGATCTCTGCCTCGGATACAAGACGGGATTTTGTCTTGTATGTATTGAGCGAGTCGGAGAATAATCTCTTGACCTCTACCGTATCCGCTCCCTTCCGTTTCAGGAACGCTGCGGCCTCAAATGTGCGGACGCCCGTTCGCAGAACGAAATTCTTTGTATCAAGCATAATTCCCGCAAGCAGAGCCTCCGCCTCGGGTCGGGCGAGAGCATCTGCGTTGATGTACTGCACCAGCTCAGTGACCATCTCGCTTGCAGATGACGCAAACGGATCATGGAAGAATATGCTTGCATTATCTATATGGTTGACCATCATTCTGTGGTGATCTATCACAACAACATTCCGGCACAGCTTATACATCTCGGGGTCGTCGACAAAGGTAGGCGAATGAGTATCCACCACTATCAGAAGAGTTTTTTCATTGACCTTCGCTCTTGCCTGTTCGGGAGTGATAAACACATAGTCATAACCGTTCTCGATGAAATTATCGAGGAATATTCTCGCAAGAGATGTTTCAATATTTATCACAACATTCGTCTTATTATGGAATGTTTTGGAGATCACGCTCCACATACCCACTGCCGAGCCGACAGCGTCAAGATCGGACGACTGATGACCCATGATATATATATTATCCGCCTGGGTTATCTTATCTGCAAGCGCTTTTGCGATAACTCTTGCCTGCACCTTTTCGTGCTTTTCAACGCCCTGAGCCACGCCTCCGAAGAACTCATAGTCCTCTCCTGTTTTGATCGCAGCCTGATCTCCGCCTCGTCCCAGAGCCATATCAAGCGCTGCAAGCGACCACTGTTCGCTTTGAAGCAGCGACGAAGCTCCTCTGCCTATACCCATCGATATAGTCGTTTCGTTTGAATATTCTGAAATTTTGATCGACCTGATCTCCTCAAGCAGCTTGAACCTTGTATCAATAGCGAGCTTCAGGTGTTTCTCGTCCATGATGATCTTATACCGTCCTGTTCCGCTGCGCACGTACACAGCCTCCATAGACGTTGCCCATTTTTTGATAACGGACTCTGTATTAATCATAGCCTGATTGACGTTATCGTCTGTGATATGCCTCTCAAAATCATCTCTGTTATCGAGATTAACGCTTACCACGGCAGGTCGGACATCGTTATATAGATCAGCGGCTGTCTTGTATTCGGTATCGTCAATAAAAAACAGAACATAACCGTATGAGATCTCTGTCGCCAGGATAGTGTATCTTCTTTTCTCCAGCGAAGCATCGGTACCCGAATTGAGCAGGAGCGTTTCCATATCTATACCGTTTGTATATATATCTATATTATCGCCCGCACATTCTTTGCCTCTTGACAATTTCCGTTTGAAGCCTGCGTTATACCAAAGAATATCTCCGTCCTTTCCTGTGACCGCTACGGGTACGGAAAATTTTTCGAGATAAGTGTGATCGATTCCCTTTATCCCTCTTGCGGCGTCCTTGACTACCCTGCTGACATATTTATGGTAGTTAAAGCCTGAAAATATAATAACAAATGCCGCCAGAACAGCCAGACATATATCGAAGATAAATACGTGCCTATCATAGCGCTGCGCTGTAAATGCAATAAGTATCAGGACTATCGAAAACACCAAGGTATTCGGCACGAAATATATAGGCTTTTTCATAATGATCCAAACCTCCGCTGAGATCGTATTATCATACGTCCATGATTATAGGAAGTATCATAGGACTGCGTCTTGTCCTCTCAAATATCATCTTGGAAATATCGTCCTTAACTCTGTTTTTGATCGTATTCCAGTCGTGTATATTCTCATATGCGCAGTCGTCGAGTATATCCGCAACTCTGCTGCGAACATCGTCAAACAATTCATCGGATTCTCTCACGTATACAAAGCCTCTCGAAACAATGTCGGGACCCGAGATGACATTGCCGTTCTCGGTATCAAGAGTTGCTACAATGATCACAAGGCCGTCCTGTCCGAGGTGCTTTCTGTCACGAAGTACGATACTGCCTACGTCGCCTACACCCAGTCCGTCAACAAACACCTTGCCTGCCTGAACGCTCGGCAGCTGTTTGAGGTACTGGTCGTTTAGCTCGACAACATTGCCTATATCGCCTACGAATATATTCTTATGCTCCATACCCATAGACAAAGCAAGCTCGGCGTGCTTTCTGAGATGCTTCTGCTCGCCGTGTACGGGAATGAAAAACTTCGGCTTTGTAAGCCCGTGAATGATCTTCAGCTCTTCACGGCAGGCATGACCCGAAACATGGACCTCATACATTGACTCATAGACTACCTCACAGCCCTTCTTGAGCAGCTCGTCAACGACGTTTCCGACGGTTTTCTCATTACCGGGTATAGGGTTGGCGGATATGATAATGAAATCACCGAACCCAACCTCTACCTTTTTGTGATCGGAATAAGCCATTCTCGACAATGCCGACATCGGCTCACCCTGACTGCCCGTTGTGACAAGCACTACCTTTTCGGCAGGGTATCGGTTGATAAGGTCGATATCTATCATCACGCCGTCGGGAACATCAAGATAACCGAGTTCATCAGCTACATGAATATAGTTGAGCATACTTCTGCCCGACAGTGCAACCTTTCTGCCATGCTTCTGAGCGCAGTAGATTATCTGCTGTATTCTGCTGATATTTGAAGCGAATGTCGCAATGATGATACGCTTCTTTTCCGCTCTCATGAACAGCCTCTCAAACGAATCGCCCACAGTCTGCTCGGTCATGGTATAACCCATCTTCTCAGCATTGGTAGAGTCTGCAAGCAGCGCAAGCACACCTTTTTTACCCAACTCGGCAAACCGCGCCAGGTCTATCATTTCTCCTGTAGTTGGGGTGCAGTCGATCTTGAAATCTCCCGTATGGACGATAGTCCCCACCTCGGAATGGATAGCTACAGCAACAGAATCCGGTATGGAATGGTTCACATGAATGAACTCGATCTTCATGCAGCCCAGCTTTATCGTATCACCGGCCTTGACAACATTGAGTGTGGTCTGACTTAAAACGTTGTATTCCTTGAGCTTATTCTCGATAAGCCCGATTGTCAGAGCAGTTCCGTATATCGGAAGTCTGACCTTGCTGAGAAGGAACGGAAGACCGCCGATATGATCCTCGTGGGCATGTGTAATGACAATGCCCTTTATCCTGTCGATATTCTCCTCAACATATGTGAAATCGGGGATAACAAGGTCGACTCCGAGCATATCTCCGTCGGGGAACGCCATACCGCAGTCAAGAATAAAAATATCTTTGTTGCACTCGAAAAGGGTGATGTTTTTTCCGATCTCGTTAAGTCCGCCCAGGAACATTATCCTGATCGTAGGCTTTGCTTTTTGCTGCACACTCTTGCCGCTCTTCGCCTTTTTGCCGATATTGCCTCCATGCGGTTTATAGTATTTGACAGGTTTGTTGTCAGGCTTTTTCTTATCATTTTTGTTCACATGGGGCTTGTTCCTTTGCGTGCCGTTTCTTTTCTTGTAATTTACATTCATTCGATTATAATTCCTCCGTAATTATTATTTTTATATGTAATATCTCTCTGCATTTTTTTAAAAAAATGTATAGCAACGGTGCCTATACAAAAGCAGATCAATATATTATAAACTGCAATATATATATTATATTCCCTTTGCGCAGGGAAAAATACGCAAATTATTTTTCCGTATTAAGGCAATACCGCACAAAGACAATCAAGCAGCATAATTCATGTAATACGGTAACCCGCAGCTGCAGATCGTCTGCGGAGAATATCCGCAAATTAAGATAGATCAATGTTGTTTTCATGCGGTATGGTCTTAAAAACAGCGATAATTAATCTATTATATTGTACTCCAATAATCAGCTAATGTCAAGCAAAGGAAATGAGTAATACTATTCTTAAATAAAAGGCTTTAATAATTATAAAAAGTGTGGTATAATGTATATGGTGATGAAACGATGACAAGGAAGTATACATTTACAGACA